>PLTC01000088.1 GCA_003165295.1 Rhodospirillales bacterium
GGAGACCCTGACGGCGTTGGCGGCGGTGGGTGCCGGCCTGGAACAGGCGGCGGGCCGGCAGGGGCTGCCGGTCGGGCTGGGGCTGCCCGGTGTGATCGATCCCGTGGCGGGAACGGTGCGGGCGGTCAATCTGCCCTGGCTCGCCGGCCGACCGTTTGCCGGAGACCTCGCGACACGGTTGGGGCGGCCGGTGCCGATGGCCAACGATGCCAATTGTTTTGCTCTGGCCGAGGCCCGGGAAGGCGCCGGGACCGGTGCCGAGGTTGTCTTCGGGGTGGTGTTGGGAACCGGAGTCGGCGCCGGTATCGTGGTCGGCGGCCGGTGTTTGACCGGCGCCCACGGCATCGCCGGTGAATGGGGGCATACCCCGCTGCCCTGGCGGGAACCGGAAGATGGCCCGCCGTTGCCATGTCCCTGTGGTCGAACCGGCTGCCTGGAAACCGTGTTGAGCGGTATTGGTTTGCTCGGTATCTATCGACGATTGGGTGGAACCGCCGGATCGGCCATCGATATTGCTGACGCTGCGCGGCACGATAACCAAAGGGCCGAGGCAGCCCTCCACTTATACTTTAGTGCGCTTGCAAGATCTCTAGCTTCTGTTATCAACTTGCTCGATCCCGATGTCGTGGTGCTGGGAGGCGGGCTTTCGAATTTACCTGATATTATAAGTAATGTTTTGCGGTTGTGGCGCTGCTGGGCGCTGGTGGTTGAGCCGCGGACCCGACTGGCTCGTGCCCGCACCGGGGCGGACGGCGGGGTCAGGGGGGCTGCGTGGTTGGCGAAGCAGCGGCTGGTCGGATCGACCGGCGTTGGCGATGCCGGGCTTGATTCCCGGCTTGACGACGGGCCGGCTTGACGATGGGGGTATGCAGGAATGTTNNCGTGTTCACATCCCATGATCGACGTAACCAAGGAGGGGGGCGCCGTGTCGGGTGCAGAGGATGAGGATGGATTCGCGGTTCAGGGCGTGTCGCTGGCATTTGACGGACGGCGCGCTGGACATTCGCCCGACCAGCACATGGCCCAGGCGGGAGAGCGACTTCAGGATGTGGTGACGGACCTTGAAGGTTTGGTGTTCGAGGCGCCGGACCTTGGTCCCCGCTGCCGGAGCGAGGTTCACGATGCTATCGGGCTGGTGATGGATGCCTTGCAGGCGTTGGGCCGTGCGCAAGCGGCACTGAAGCGTTCCCGAGCCTCCGGGACTCCGCGGACCTTCGCCGTGCCGATGTCACGGGCTTGAACCGGTCGGGCAGAAGCCGCGGGGCATCCAGGGGCCTTGTTGCCCCTGGCCCCGGCCCGGAGATGGCGCCGCGTGGCCGCACAGGCGTCAGGATACTGCGTCCGTCCGATTTGGCAGGGCTCTGTGCCCTGCACCCGCAAGGAGGCTCGNNGGGCAGAGCCCACAAAATCGTTTTCCTTCAATGACCCGTCGAGTCGCAGGACCTGTTCAGACGGGCTCGTTGAGCGTTGCCTCAATGGCCGATGAAACCTGAGAGCACTCGGCCGTGGTTTCGCCGAGTCGCACCACCACTTCCTGGATCAGCGCCCCGGCGAGGGCCGGGAGTTCCTTGAGGGCGGTATCGCGCGCGTGGCCAACGCGCCGCTCGGCGTCACGGACCTGCCCGGCGATTCTGGCGTCGAACATCGCCAGACGGGCGGTGGCGACGCTTTCGGCCTCGCGGTTGGCCAACGACAGGATGGTGCGGGCGTGGTCGCGGGCGTGGATGATCTTGTCGTCGATCATCGCGGCCAGGGCTGCCGCCTCGTTGCGCTTTTCCTCGGCACGGGTGATGTCGTAGGCGATCTTGCCGTCCCGAGCGTCCAGCACCCGGACCACCGCCGGAATCGCCACCCCCTGGACCAGCAGGTAAAAGGTGCCGAAGATCAACGCCAGCCAAAAAAGCTGGGTCAGAAAAAAGGCGGAATCGAACTGGGGCAGACCGCCCTCGGCGGCGACGGCCGGATCGCCCCCCGTCACCAATGTCGCGACAACGATCGGGGCAACCAGCAGCACCCGGGGCAACCGTGCCGGCGTGACCAGTGTCTTCATAACCAATCCTCCCAATTTCATCTGAATGGTCTTTCGCCTGATGGGGACGCGCCGCCCACTAGTGCAGTTCCAGCGAATCCTGGATGTAGATCACGGTCAGCAACACGAACACGTAGGCTTGAATCGCCGCCACAAAGAACTCGAAGCCGACCAACACCACCACCAACGCCAGCGGCGCCAGCCCGATGAAATAGCCGACCAGACCCAGGCCGCTGGCGAGCATCACGATAAAGCCCGCGAAGACCTTCAACATCGTGTGTCCGGCCATGATGTTGGCGAACAGCCGGACCGACAGGCTGACCGGGCGGATGAAATAGGAAACGATTTCCAGTGGGATCATGAGCGGCATCAGCACCGCCGGGACCCCCTTGGGCACGAACTTGGTGAAGAAGTGCAGGCCATGCTTGATGAAGCCGAGCAGCGTCACCATCACAAAGACCACGATGGCCAGCGATGCCGTCACGATCAGGTGCGAGGTGAAGGTGAAGGTGTAGGGAATCATTCCGATCACGTTGCCCAGCAACAGGAACAGAAAGAGGGAGAAGACGAAGGGGATGAACGGGCGTCCCTCGACGCCGGCATTGCTGTGGACCATGCCGGCAATGAATTCGTAAAAGACCTCGGCCACCGACTGCAACCGGTCAGGCACCAGAGCGCGGCGGCGCATCCCGCCCACGATCAAGGCCATGGCGATGGCCGCGGCCAGCAGCATGTAAAAGGCGGAGTTGGTAAAAGAGACGTTGCCGCCGCTGATGTCGATCGGGATGAGGGAATAGATTTTAAATTGATGAAGCGGATCCACGGCTAGCCTCTCTTTTCGGTGGTTGGCGCCGGGGGCGTCGCGGCATCCCGGTCCTGCCGGGTGTCGAGCGGTGGTGGCACCGGCGCAGTCCCGTCGTCGGCCATCCGGCTGGCGGTTTGGTAGACGTTACGGACCGCGGCGGCACCCCCCAGCAAGAACATGCCGATGATGCCCCATGGCCAGGAGTTGAAAATGCTATCGATCGTCACCCCGAAGGCGACGGCGATGAGGACGGCGGCAATCAGGTCGTTCAAGACCCGCGAAGCCAGGTCGAGGGTGGAACGAGGCACCAAAAACCGGCGGTGAGTCCGCCTCGCCTCTTCTTCGGCCTGCTGCCTGCGATGGGCCGCGAGCCGCGCATCCAATTCGGTCAGGGTCGGGGGGCGGGTCTGGTTCATGAGCCAAGCTTTCTCAGGTCAGGCGCCCATCGCCGCGGAACTCCGGCCCTGGCCATCGCCCCGACACCTGCGCCACCCGCCCGCCCGGCCGGATCTGCCGGAGCGGGGAGGGCGACGGAAACCAGACGACGGCCACCCGGAGACAGCGTTGAAAAAGCCGGATACCGGTTGAACGCTGACCGTGCCGATGCTCAGGTGAAAATGAAGATGAACGCGATCAGCAGCGCGAACAGACCCATCGCTTCGGCGAGGGCGAAAGCAAGCCAGGTGACCGGCAGCAGACGCTTTTCCATGGCGGGCTGGCGGGCGAAGGACATGATGAACGACGCAAACACGATACCGATACCGGTACCGACGCCACCGAGCGCCGCGATGGCGGCGCCGGCGCCGACATAGCGAAGATTGTGACTGATATCGAGGAGCGTGGTCGTAAGCGCCTTTACGGTCTCGGGATCCATCTTGGAACTTCCTCCAGTTGAATTCTAAACAGTAACCGTTGGCAACAGCGTCGTTGCCACGAGAAACAGCGGTGACAGCAGTAACGGTCCGACACAACACCGACCGCCACCGGGTTCGTCGATGACGGTCGATCGCCGAGGTTCATTAACGACAAGAGCCACAAACAAGTCGCTCAAAGCAAATCTGCCGGCGCCGAGCCAAAACCACCACGAACACCATGTCCGTTTGATCATTCTGCTCCGGCATTTACGAATGCCCAAGCCGGCGGTGACCTTAGGGGGGGGGCGCGACGGTGTCAAGGGGGTATCGGGGGGCGATTGGTGACCGGTCAAGGTGGNNTTCCCCGACCAGGGCTTTGCCCTGGACCCACCAAAGGCCGTTGGCCCTTGGAACCCATGACGTTACGGGGGGGCTTGGGGGCAGAGCCCCTTCCGCCCGCCGGTACGACTGCGCCGGGAGATGCCATCGGGCCCCTCCCGGCACGCTGCTTCGGTTGGGTGAGACGGCACCGATTCGGCGCCGGAGGGTCAGCCGCGGATGCGCGTCAGGAACTGGTCGACGCCGCCGGAGAGATTCCGTGCCTGGAGCGACAGGTCGGAGGTTGCCCGCAGTACGGTTTCGGCCTCGCGATGGTTGGCTTCGGCGGACTGGTTGACCCGGACGATGGTGCTTGAGACTTCCCGGGTTCCGATGGAGGCCTGCTGGACGTTGCGGGCGATTTCGGCGGTGGCCGAGCCTTGCTCTTCGACGGCGGCGGCGATGGACGAGGCGATGGTGTTGATCTGGTCGATGGTCCCGGAAATCCCCTTGATCGCGGTGACCGCGTCGTGGGTCGCGGCCTGGACCGCGCTGATCTGGGCGTCGATTTCCTCCGTGGCTTTGGCGGTTTGGCCGGCCAGATTCTTGACCTCGCCCGCGACCACGGCGAAGCCGCGACCGGCTTCCCCCGCCCGTGCCGCCTCGATGGTCGCGTTCAGCGCCAGCAGGTTGGTCTGGCTGGCGATATCGTTGATCAGCTTGACCACCTGGCCGATTCGCTTGGCCGCGTCGGCCAGGCCCTGGACCTTCTGGTTGGTGCGGCCCGCTTCTTCCTGGGCGGCATTGACGATGCTGGCGGAATGGGCAACCTGGCGGCTGATTTCGGTGATCGAGGAGGAAAGTTCCTCGGCCGCGGCAGCCACCGTCTGGATGTTGACGGTGGCCTCTTCGGCGGCCGAGGCGACCATGGTCGCCTGCCGGCTGGTATCGTCGGAAGAGGCGGCCATCCGCTGGGCCGAGCTTTCGAGCTGGCCCGCGGCCTTGGCCACGGTCTGGACCACCGCGCGGACGTCGCGTTCGAAGGTGTTGGCGGTTTCCCCCAGCTCCCGGTGGATCAGCGCCTGGGTATTGAGGTCGACATAGACCGAGGTGGCCAGGTCCATGTCGAGAAAGACCGCCTTGTTGATGGCCTGGACGATCTGGATCAGACGATCGGGTTTGCGGCGATAATGGGTGGTGGCCAGATCGATCAGGCGGTTGAGGGTGAAGCAGTAGGCGCCGAGGTACCAGCGCGGCTCAAGGCCGATGCGTTGATGGGTTTCGCCGATGGTGCGAACCTGAACCATATAGGAATCGTCAAAAGTGCCGGTAAAAACATTGCGTAACCAATGCTGCTTCTGTTGCGCGCGAGCCCGTTGAATGCGCTCTGGACTGTCCAGATAACCGGCAGTTACCGGATTGCTGCGCAGGTGGGAATAGAATTCATCAAGAATGCTATCGACCTTTGATGTCAGTATCTGGTTAAACTCGCGCAAATCGGCCTTTGTTTTCTCGTCGATCTTGAGAAATGCAATCCGATCGGCAATAGTACCTGCCTTGGAAGTTATGGACATGGTATTCTTATCTCCCCCTTACTGCTGCCTTGCCGGCGCGTGCGGCGGTCAGTGATGTGTGCGGCATAAACCATGCTCAGTGTATGGCCGTCGCTCCGCCCTGCGGAATGTCCTGCCAGCCAGCCTGGAGTTTGGAGACAGTGCTTCATTTACGCCAATAGCGTCCAGACAATTAGTAATAACAGTGTGGAAGGCCGGGTGGCCAGGGGGGGCTTGATCGGTTTCGCCCACGGTGATCCGCGGGCGCCGCGGTCACGGGCCGTTTACGTCGAACAGGAAATCAAGGTCGTCGGCGGTCAGCGAACCGGTCCATGACCCTTCGTCGAGCATGGCGTCGGCCAGAGAGCCCTTGCGGTCCTGGAGTTCGAGGATCCGCTCCTCGACGGTGCCCGAGGCGATCAGCTTGTAGACGAAGACCGGTTTGACCTGACCGATCCGATGGGCGCGGTCGGTCGCCTGATTCTCCACCGCCGGGTTCCACCAGGGATCGTAATGAATCACGGTATCGGCCGCGGTCAGGTTGAGACCACGGCCGCCGGCCTTGAGGCTGATCAGGAACAGCGGCACCTCGCCGGCCTGAAAGCGGTTGACCGGGGTCGCACGGTCGGCGGTATCGCCGCGCAGTTCGACATAGGCGAGCCCGGTCGGCGCCAGCGCCTGTTTGATCAGATCCAGCATGGAGGTGAACTGGGAGAAGAGCAGGATGCGACGCCCTTCCTCAATCATCTCGGGGACCATGTTGGTCAGCAATTCGAGCTTGCCGCTGCCGGTCACCCGACGCGCCGACTCGAGCTTGACCAGCCGGGGATCGCAGCACGCCTGTCGCAGCTTGAGCAGGGCGTCAAGAATCAGAATCTTGCTGCGGGCGAGGCCGATCCGGGCGATTTCGTCACGGACCTTCTGGTGCATCGACAGCCGGATGGTTTCGTACAGATCACGCTGGTCCGACGCCAGTTCGACCCGATGCACGATCTCGGTCTTTGGCGGCAGATCCGTGGCCACCGCCGCCTTGGTGCGACGCAACACGAACGGGCGCAGCCTTTTCGACAACTGCCGACGCTTGTCTTCGTCGCCGCGTTTTTCGATGGGAGTGCGATAGCGGGCGGTGAAGGTCTTGTGATCGCCAAGCACGCCCGGCATCAGGAACGCGAACTGGGACCAGACCTCGCCCAGATGGTTCTCAATGGGGGTGCCCGAGAGACAAAGCCGGTGGCGGGCCTTGAGCTTGCAGGCGGCGCGGGTGGATTTGGCCAGCGGGTTCTTGATCGCCTGGGCCTCATCCAGCACCACCATGTGAAACTCGATGGAGGCGAGGAAGTCCACATCGCGGGCCAGGATGGCGTAGGTGGTGACGACCAGATCGGTCCGCGCGACTTCGGCACGACGGCTGTGGCGGTCAAGGCCGTGGAACACCAGGACCTGCAATTCCGGGGTAAAACGCGCAGCCTCGGCAACCCAGTTGGGCACGAGGCTGGTCGGCACCACGATCAGGCAGGGCCGCAGCAACCGGCCTTCGTGCCGTTCCACCGCAATGTGGGCCAGTGTCTGGGCGGTCTTGCCGAGGCCCATGTCGTCGGCCAGGATGCCGCCCATCTCGTTGGCGCGCAGGAACTGGAGCCAGTCCAGGCCGTCACGTTGATAGGGCCGCAGCGAGGCGTGGAAACTGGCCGGCGGTTCGACCCGGGTTGGGGCGTTGAACGACCGCAGCCGGCGGCCGAGATCCCGCAGGCGATCGCCGCCATGCCAGCGGGTGCCGACGATGGCCTCCAGGTCGACCAGGGTCGGGACATCCGCCGAGGGCAGGCTCAAATGGCCGTCCTTGCCGAGGCGGCCATTGTGCATCATCTCTTCAAGGGTGGTCAGGAACTTGGCCACCCGTTCGGCCGGCAGCGCCAGAATCCGGCCGTCATCCAGCATCGCCCGAACCTTGCCATCGGCGGCCAGGGCCGCTGCGATGCCGCCCCGATCGATGATCCCGATCAGGATCGGCAGCAGCGGAACCCGCCGGCCCTCGACCTCGATCCCGACATCCAGAGAAAACCAGCCGTTGCCGGCCTCGACCACGTCGACATCCCAGTCGTCGTTGATCTCGATCACCCGGTAGGGGCAGGTCTCCCCCAACTCGACCCGCCAGCCGCGCCGTCGCAACTCTTCGGCGCCGCCAAGCACCATCTCCTGCCAGCTTTCCTTGGGATTGCGACCGCGGAAGGCGTAACCGCGACCGCCGGTGCTGCGGCCGGTGGTGGTGACGCGGACGGCGGTCAAACCCATCACGCGGAGCGCCGCGGCGGCGGACTCCTCCTGCCGGCGGTCGCGACGGATGAACAGCGGGCCGGACTCGCTTTCAAGGCGCACGAACTGGCCGGTGTCGTCTTCGCAGACCAACGGGCCGCCATAGTCGAAATGCAGCAACAGGATGCCCATACCCTCGCCGGCTCCGGCCTCGCCGCCGGCGGACTTCAGCACCGGCACCGGCTGCCGCTCGATCACCGTGGGCGTCACGTCGCACCGGCTTTGCTGCCGGGCCGGCGGTGCCGCGGGCACGAAGCTTTGGGCGGTGACCTCGTCGATGATCGCCTGGCCGATGTGGCCGGTGGCTTCGCTCACGTACCAGGCGGGGTCACTGCCGATGATCCGGGTCTTGGGCGGGCGGTTAAGGTACTTGCGGACGCCGGTGCGGGGGTTGGTCTCAAGCAGGAAACGCCGGGACGGCCCGCGGACCAGCCCGGGGCCATTGACGCCCCAGCGCGCGCGTCCGGTCTCGAGGAGCGCCGCGATCAGATCGTCCACGGTTTCGGTATCGTTGAGCGGCACCGCCACCAGCGGCAGGCTCGACAGCCCGAGCAACCGGCAGACCCCGCGATCGGCGTCGCCGGCGGGACCGATGGGTGCCGCCACCGCCGCGCGTTTGGGCGAGCTGCCTTCGACGCGCCGGCTGTTGCGGTCGGAAATCTCGGTTGCCACCGTAACATAAAAGGCGTCGCTCTTTTCCGAGGCCTCCAGGCCGTAAATGGTCCGGTGCTGTTCGGTCGGGACCTCGACCGGCGGCGCCAACCGGTCCAGGAACGAGCTTTGACACGGCCGGCGCAACACCGGGAACTGCTCCAGCAGCGCAAAGGCGGCCGCCGCGCCGTGGGCGCAGGCGGTGGTCCGGCAGGAGCAGGTGACGGTCAGGCTCGAAGAGTCCGGGAGTTCGGTCACCCCCAACACGACCCGATGGCGGACGGCGCTGTCGGCAACCATGGCAGGAATCTGGCGCCCGGGTAACGTGTCCCCAAGGGTGACGGCGCCGCTGCCGGCCAGCGCCCGCCCGGCCTCCAGCCGCGCCGGATCGAAGGTGCGCGCGATGTCCTCCTCGGCAAATCTGGCCCGCGCCGAGCGCCGTGACGCAGTCGTGCGCTTCGCGACGTGCGATCCGGCGGTCGTGTTGTGCCCGATGGCCATTGCTGGCAGTCCTCCGTAATTTCCGTTCCCCTGGTGTCCGCCCGGGGCGCAGCCTGTCGGAACCGATCCGAATCGTACCTATCACAGGATAGGGTCCCCGTCATCCTTAACCACGCCAGATGGTACTCACTGATCTGATGTGGTTGTAACTGAATGGTTTCAAAAGCGCGATCAATGAATCGAAACTCCTTTGGCGTCCGTCGGTTAGCGAGTTTCCGCTTGCTGCCGCAACGGAGCCCTGGCAAGAATGAAAAGCCGGCCCTGACAGGCAGCGGTCCGGGCGTCGGAGCACATTAATGATTGTCCTTGGCATAGAGACGAGTTGCGATGAGACGGCCGCCGCGATCGTTGACGATAAAAAGAATATTTTATCAAATATAGTTCTCTCGCAAATTGCCGACCACGCGCCCTATGGCGGGGTGGTGCCGGAAATCGCCGCCAGAGCCCATCTCGACCACCTCGACCGTCTGATCACCGAAGCCTTGGGGCGGGCCGGAGTCGACCTTGGCCGGCTTTCGGGTGTTGCTGCGACCGGCGGTCCGGGGCTGATTGGCGGCGTCATCGTCGGCGTGATGACCGCCAAGGCCATGGCGCTGGCCTGCGACCTGCCGTTTCTGGCCATTAACCATTTGGAAGCCCATGCCCTGAGTGCCCGTTTGACCAGCGATCTCGACTGGCCTTATCTCTTGCTTCTGGTATCCGGTGGCCATTGTCAGCTACTATTGGTAGAGGGGGTTGGCGGCTATCGCCGGCTTGGGACCACCATCGACGACGCGGTCGGCGAAGCCTTTGACAAGGCGGCCAAGCTGCTCGGTCTCGGCTATCCCGGCGGGCCGGCGCTGGAGCGGGCGGCGCGGGCGGCGGTGGCGCCCGGGCGCTTTGCGCTGCCGCGGCCGATGGTCGGACGACCCGGTTGCGATTTCTCGTTTTCCGGGTTGAAGACCGCCCTCGGCCGGTGTCTTGCCGGCCTTGCCCAACCGTTACCGGCGGCCGACGCCGCCGACCTTGCCGCGGCGTTTCAGATCGCGGTCTCGGACGTCCTGGCGGAGCGCACCGGCCGGGCATTCGAGCGGGCCATGGCCCTCGCCCCCCGCTGTCGGACATTGGTGGTGGCGGGTGGGGTGGCCGCCAATCAGATGGTGCGGACCCGGCTCGAGGGCTTGGCTCAACGGGCCGGTTGGCGGTTCGAAGCGCCGCCGCTGGCGCTTTGCACCGACAACGCCGCGATGGTCGCCTGGGCCGGCATCGAACGCCTCCGCCTGGGCCTGCGCGATGGCCTCGACTTCGCACCGCGCCCGCGCTGGCCCCTTGACCCCACGGCGCCCCGGGCGCCCGGGGCCGGAGTCAAGGCGTAGGGCGTCGGGGCGGGCGGAACCGCCTAAAGAGCGACGCCGCCCCCGTCATCAAGGCTGAAGTCGAAGGGCTGGTAGCCGTCGGGCATCCGGGTCTTGAGGAAGTTGGCCATCTTCACGTCGGTTCGCATCACATGGCCGCCGACCAGGGCATTGGCAAATTCGACGACGCTGGTGATGTTGGCCTTGCTGCGCCCCAGATTCTGGTCGATTTCCATCAACCGGCCGATCAGCTTCTCATGCTCCCGCCGGTGTCCCTCGAACTCCGGGTAGCGGAACGCCTTCATCAGCTCTTCTTCGTGCGCGAAATGATAGGTGGCGTAGCCGGCCAGTTCCTCGACCACCCGCCGGGCCAGCAGCAGTGGCCGGTCGGTTCGCAAGGCCGTGACCAGATCATTGTAGATGCTGAACAGCAACTTGTGTTCGTCATCGACCAGCTTGACGCCGACGCTGAGCGCGTCGCTCCACTGCACGGGCTTGAGATGATCCATGGCCATTCCCGGGTCTTGATCGCCGTCCAGCCGGGACCAGCACCCGGTGGTTCAAGCGATGCGGGTGCATATCCCCGAACAACACAATGCATGATAACCGGAAAATGTCAAGATTCCGCGGTCGGTCCGCGGTCTCCGGTCCGCGGTCTCCGGTCCGATCCCGGTCCGGCCAGGACAGGACGCGCAGGATCATGCCGCCGCAAAATACGTCATCAGGATAAAGGCAGGCAGTATCCGGCGACAGTGCATAGTGTTTACCATCCGTGCTTGTCGATCATCTCGCCGGCATAGCCATCGAGGAACCAGAGGATGCCGAGCAGAGAGCCCAGCGTCGAACCGGTGATGGTGGCCACCGGACCGCCGCGCAGCACCGCTCCGGTCACACCGCCGGCGATGCCACCCAGCAGCACGTCGAAGGCGTAGCGGCTGCCGTAATGGTACAGCGCCAACTGATTCTTATCCCGGCGCAGACCTTCGATTTCCTCCGGGGACAGGGGCGGCGCGGTCTGGACCTGGGATGGGGTCTGAGCCGCGGCACCGCCGGCCGGTACCGCCATCGTCAGAGCCATCATCGGCAGAGCCACGGTCAGCACGGCGACGTTGGGGAGTCTCGGCATGGCGACGGGTCCGGGGCTGGGGGGGTGAAGAGGCGGCCGGCGGCACCCGCGGATGGTTTCGACCATGATGGTCATGGCGAGCAGGGCCGAAGGCACCACCGGCAACATGTAGCGGATTTCGAAATGGACCAGCGCATAGGCCACGACCAGGCCGACATAGCCCGACCACAGATAGAACGCCAGCCACAGCCGCCCGGTGATCGCCGATCCCCGGATGCCACGCGCCAGCACCACCGCCGGAACCCCAAGCAGGAACAGGGCGAACAGCAGCAGGGACGGGATGTCGAAGGCTTCGGTGGCCATGAAGGTCAACAGGACGCCGATGGAAAAATGATGGCGCAACTGCCGGAAGGTCTGCTGGAAGCCGGGCATGGTCCGGGCGCCCACGAACGGCCCGAACGCCAGCAGGTCGTTGAGGATATAGGTGGGATTGGTGAGGTTGAACGCCTGCTTGTCCAGCTTGAGGTTGATCAGCACCAGCCGGGCATAGGCGCCCGGGAACCGGCGGATGGTGTCGGTGAGCTTGGCCCGGGTGATCCCGGCGGCCTCCAGGGTGTTCAGGTGCCGGGCCTGCATCAGGGCCGAGACCGTGGCGACCATGCCGGCAAGATCGTGTCCGGCCCCGATCCCGTGCCAGGTGCGTGACACCGGATCGTCGCCGTCCAGCGGGCCGGCGGTTCCGGTTTCGCTCAGCCGGAACACCGGGTACAGGTAATTGACCACTCCGGCAACGCTGAGAAAGTAATGGCCGGTGCGGAGCTGATTGAAACCGGCATAGGCCGAGGTGATCGCCAGAACCGGCAGCAGAAACACCCCGATCCGGCGCAGCCGGGGCACGAGGCCGCCGCATCCACCCGGGGCCAGGGCAATCAGACCGACCACAGGCAGCGCCGTGAAATACTGCCCGGCGTCGCGGACCAGGATCGAACAGCCCCAGACGATGCCCAGCGCCAGCAGGGTCGGGGTGGTGAGGCGCCAGATGCCGGCGATCTCTCCGGCAATCCCGAACACCACCAGGGTAAACAGCGCGGCATACAGGCTGTCGCTAAGCCCGACCATGTCGTAAAGGAACGGCGAGCCGAAGCACACTGCCACGGCGAGGGCCACGCGCCAGCCGCGGCTGGCGATCACCGCCGCCGCCAGCCCCGTCACCACCAGCAGGACGAGGGTGCTGACGGCAATCTGGAACACCAGCAGCACCGAAACGAAGTGGTCTCCGCCCACCACCATGGCGGCGGCCATCACCAGCGGATAGCCGGCCAGCCGGATGATGGTGGTCGGCAACGGGTCGCCGATCCACGAGGGCGGGTGCAGCCACTGACCGTCATGGACGATGGATTGGGCAAAGGCCAGATAGCCGGGCGCGTCGCCTTCGGTGGACAGGGTGGGGTGACCCAGCACCAGAACCACCAGCAGCTTTAACAGGGTGGCCAGCACCACGACGACCAGGGTTTCGCGGTCGGCGAACGCCAGTCGCAACGCAGTGAGCGGGTAGGGAGCGGTGGGGGAGGGCGGCACGGGGCGATCAGCAGGCAGCGAACAGGGAAGCGGACTATAGTATCGGGCGGGTATCCGGCGGAAGCGCAGATAGGGTAAAAGGCTCCCGGTGACGACCGGTGTCGCCTCCCAAAGGATACCAGGGATACCAAGGGACCCCGCGGACCCTGAGGGCGGCCGGGGCGCCGGATCGGGCTGGAGAGGATGACGCCGTGAGCAGGGCCGGGGGTGACCGGAAATTCTGGTCAATACTGAAAATTCGATTGCGGCCTGGCATCGCCCTGGCCTTTTTGGTTGTCGTGATCCCGCTCAATGTCGGGATGGTCGCGTTCGTCTACCATCAGACCGCGGCTCTGGCCTTCGAAATGGCCGATGTCGCGATGCAGCATACGTCCCTTGAGGTGACGGAAAAGATCAAGTCGTTGCTGGCTCCGGTGGGCCAGGCGGTGGACGCGATGGCCAGCCTGGCCCGGCTTGACGGTCGCGGCCTGCGCCATGTGGACTCCCAGGCCGAGGTCTTCAGGATGCTGCTGCGGTTGCCCGAGGTGACCAGCCTTTACGCCGGTTTCGAGTCCGATGGGGCGTTCTATCAGGACATTCGCCTGAGGCCGGACCTGGACCGGCTGGGGCCGGAACTGGGTCGGGTACCCGCCGGGGCCCGGTATGTCCTGCGCCGGTTGGACAGCCGGGACGGCCGGACCGTCGACGCCTACAGCTACCTTCGGGCCTGGGGGCAGGAGGTGGGGGCCGAGATCGGGCCGGTGCGTTACGACCCCCGCCAGCGCGGCTGGTACCGGTCGGCGATGGCCGGCGACGGCCTGACCATTTCCGATGTCTACGTCTTTTCCGGTACCGGCGCGCTCGGGCTGACGGTGTCGGAAAGGATCGTGCCTCCGGCACCGGAAATGATGGTGCCTCCGGCACCGGAAATGATGGTGCCTCCGGCACCGGGCGAAGCCCCGAACCGGCCGGTGGGAGTGGTCGGTGCCGACCTTTCCCTGCAAACTCTGTCGAAATTTCTCGACCAGCGACGGGTGGGCGAGCACGGCGTGGTGTTCATCATGGACGAAGAGGGGCGGCTGATCGGCCATCCCCGGGCCGATCTGGAGGTGTCGCGGGACGGCGAGGCCATCGGCGTGGTCAAGGCCGGGGAGGCTTCGGATCCGGTGGTGGCCGATGCCGTGCGCAAGCGCAACGGCGGCGCCGGTGACCATTTCCGCGATCGGCTGGGACCCGGCGGCGAGGAGTTCCTGGTGCAATTCCATCCGCTGCCGTCCAGCTTCGGACGGGCCTGGACCATCGGCATCGCGGCCCCGGTGGTGGCGTTCGTCGGACCGCTGCAACGGGCCAGCCTGGTGTTCCTGGCCCTCGGCGCTCTCCTGATCCTGGTGGCGGTGCTGGCCGCCATCGTGTTGTCACGGTTGCTGACCCGGCCGATGCAGGCCCTGATTCAGGAATCCGAGCGGATTCGTCAGTTTGATCTGGCGGAACGGCCGGTGATTCACTCGGGGATCGTCGATGTCGATACCCTGGCCGATTCGGTCCATAACATGAAGTCCGGTTTGCGCAGCTTCGGCGCCTACGTCCCAAAAGAACTGGTCCGGCATATCGTGGCCTCGGGAACCGGCACTGAAGTCGGTGGCAGCCGGCGCCCGTTGACCATTTTGTTCTCGGACATCAAGGACTTTACCTCGATTTCGGAAGCCCTGGCCCCGGAAGAGGTGCTGGAGCGGCTGTCCCAATACTTCGACGTCATGTCCCGCGCGATCCACCAGACCGGCGGCGTGGTCGACAAGTTCATCGGCGACGGACTCATGGCCATCTGGAATGCGCCAACCCCCGACGAGGACCACGCCGCCAAGGCCTGCCGGGCGGTGCTGGCCTGCATGCAGGCCGAAGACACGCTGTCCGCCCGGTTCGTCGCCGCCGGTTATCGGCCCCTGGCCTCCCGGTTCGGGCTGCACACCGGAACCGCGGTGATCGGGAATGTCGGCTCCCTGGACCGCATGCAGTATACCGCCCTCGGCGCCGTGGTGAATCTCGCCTCCCGGGTCGAGAGCCTGAACCGGACCTACGGAACCCGTTGCCTGATCACCGGGCCGGTGGAGGCGGCGGTCCGCGGTCGCTTTCTGGTCCGGCTGGTGGATGTGGTCATCCCGGCCGGAACCTCGCTGCCGACGCCGCTGTTCGAACTGGTGGGGCCGGGAGAAGGAGCGCCGTCGGCAGCGGTCGCCCGCTGCCACCGGTGGGACGAGGCGTTTGCGGCCTATCGGCGGCGCGACTGGCCGCGGGCGATCGAGGCTTTCCAGGACTACCTCGCGGCCTCGCCCGACGAACCGGCCGCCCTCCTGCTGCTCGAGCGTTGCCGCCGCTACCTGAGCAGGCCGCCGCCGGCCGATTGGGACGGGGCGGTGCGCTTTGAGAACAAGTGATGGCGGCGGATGACGCAAGGGGGCTTTACGCCATGGTGTCGGGATACGATGAATCGTTGAAAGGAAACGATTTTGTGGTGCGCCCCGAAGGCGCGTGTATCCGGTGGAGGGAGGATCCACCCAGAGAATTGTCGATTGCTCTGGTCGCTGACGAGCGTTTTGGCCGGGCAACTGGCTGGATCGCTCGCTGCGATCCCCGCACTCCCAG
>PLTC01000132.1 GCA_003165295.1 Rhodospirillales bacterium
CGGCACCTCCGCCTCCGCCGGCACCGCGCCCCGGGTCCCGGAGCCGGTCGCGAGGTCCCGCAGCGCCGCGGCGCAGGCCAGCGCCCCATCGGTATAGTGGTGACCGGAAATCGCACCCCGGCGGCCGTTGGTGGTGTCGATCCACAGGGCCGGGCCCAGCCGCACCACCGCCGCCGGCAGCCCGCCCGGCCAGCGCAGCAGCGTCAGCAGTCCGGCCAGCCCCAGCCGAGGCACCAGCAGCAGCCGGCCGGTCGCGGCCAGTCGGTTTACGGCCGCGACCATCCCCGACCAGTCGGAACAGGTCAGCCATTCGCCGCCGGGGTCGTCACCCGAGTCACCGCCCCAATCAAGGAACGGCGGCAGCGCCGTGACCACCGTCACCGGCCCGAGCGGCGCCAGCAGGCGCAACGCCGGCGAGATCATCAGGGCATCGCCGAGCCCCAGGCAGCGATCGAGCAGCACCACCGTCCCGGTGACGGGAGCCGGCGGCGGGCGCCGCCGCCATCGCACCCTCAAGGCGAAGGCCGAGCGGAGCAGGACGGTGGCCAGCCGCCTGATCGCGAGATTCAGCCGGTAGCCGGGATGGTCACGCATCTTCGGTTCGGACCCGGCCATGGTCGATCAGCGCCGCCAGCCGCCCGATCAGGTCCCGGTGCTGGCGGTCGGCCTCCCGGCGCCGGTTCACGGCAAAGGCGTGGACCCCGCCGCGCGCCACCGCCGCCGCCTGCCAGGCCGGGCCGAAGGCCCGGATCCAGGCTTCGGTGGACCGGTAGTCGGGGACCCGCCACAACGAGCCCGGCACGTTCTCGGGCAGGCCGCCGACGCTGCTGGCCAGCACCGGCACCCCGTGGCCCTGGGCCTCCAGCGCCACCCGGCCATAGGCTTCGGCCACCTGCGACGGCATCAGCATCAGCCGCAGGCCGCTGTAGAGCCGGTCCGGGGCGTGTTCCCACGGCGCCGCGATGACGTTGGCGGGAACGTCGTCGAGGCGGGGCTTCCGGCTGTGAACCCGGAACCGCAGGTCGGGAAAGTTCCGGGCCAGCGCCCGCACGATGGCCCCGCCCTTGTCGGCACCGTCGCCGGCCATGCCCACCAGATCGCCGGGGGCCAGCGGCGTCTCGGCAACCGGGGTGCGCGGGAACACCACCAGAGCGTCGCGGTCGCAGACCGCGCGGATGCGCTCGGCCATGAAACTGGAATTGGCCACCACCAGATCGGCGCGGCGCAACGCCCGCCGGTTCTCCCGGCGGAACAACCCGACGAACGGCGCCAGGGCCAGCCGATACGCGGTCTTGGCCACCCGGCGCAGCCCGGACTCGTTGTTCGGCCATTGGTCCCAATAGGCCACGTCGCGCAGGAAATAAGCCACCGGCACCCGTTCGGGCAGGGCGTTGATCAGGGTCGGCGCCACCAGCGACTGGGCCATCACCAGTCGCGAGCCGTGCGCGCCGGCCGCGGCGGCCAGCAGCCGTTTGCGATGGCGCGCCAGCGCCACCAGCGGCAGCGGTTGCAGCCGGTCGGGCGGGTCGAAACCGGCATCGGTAACGGTACATCGCAATCCCGGTCGCGCCGCCGTCAGTTCGGCAAGCACTTCGGCGATGGAATGCTCGGCGCCGCCCCAACGCTGGGCGAACTGGCGGGTCACGAGCAGGACGTCGGCTGGCGTCATGGCGGCATCTTGTAACAGGGTCGCCATGACCATACGATATCGCGGTGGTCTCCCGCCACGCCTAATGGCCGGCTTCAGACCGTCCGCGCCTGCAACGGGTCCCCGTTCATGTCCTCCGAGATTCTGTTCGTCGTCAATTCCGTGTTCGGTGCGCGCAAGGCCCCCGGTTTTCGCCCGTACCAGTTGGTCCGCTTCGGGACCTGCCGGCCCCGGGTCATCGCCCGTGGCGCGGCGGTGGACCACGCACCGATCCATTTTCCCCTGCCCGGCCGATCGCTGATCCCCCGGGGGCTCAATTTCCTGCGGATCAAGCTGCTGCCCGGGCTGCCGGCCCGCGAGATCGAGCAGGGTCTGTTCGACCGCCTGACCCTGTGGCACAGCAGGGGGCTGCGCGAGACGCCCCGGCTGGTCCACCTGTGGGATCACCTGCCGCTGACCGCCGCCTACTGGAAGTCGCGGGGGGTGCCGGTGCTGCTGGACCTGCACATGGCCCATCCCCGCTGTTATCGGCCGCTGGTCGAGGCGGGCCGAATCGAGGCGGCCTCGGTAGGGTCCCTCGACGATGCGGTCGCGGACCGCTGCATCGCGCTGGCCGATCTGCTGGTCTGCCCGTCGGCGTTCGTCCGCGACAGCCTGCGCGAGGCCGACCGCGCGCGTGCGGTGGTGATCCCCTTCGGCGCCGATCCGGTGCCGGAGCCGCCGCCCCGGACCGGCGGCACCGGTCCGGTCCGGGTCCTGTTCGCGGGCAACGTCAACCGGCGCAAGGGCGTGCCGTTCCTGCTGGAGGCGTGGCGGACGCTGGCGCCGGCGCCGGAGCGGGCCGAGCTGGTGCTGTGCGGCCGGCAGTTTGCCGAGGCCGCCGACTGGATGCGCACCGCGCCGCCCGGTGTCCGTTTTGCCGGCTTTCAGGCCGACATGGCGCCCGCCTTCGCCGGAGCCGACATCTTCGTCCTGCCCAGCCTGATGGAAGGCTCGGCCAAGGCGGTGTACGAAGCCATGGCCCATGGGCTGCCGGCGGTCGTCACCCCCCATACCGGCTCGGTGATCGAGGACGGGGTGGATGGCCTGGTGGTGCCTGCGGCCGATGCCGGGGCGCTGGCGGCGGCACTGGGCCGCCTGATTGCCGACCCCAGGCTGCGGGAAGACCTGGGTGCGCGCGCGCGCCAGACCGCCGGGCGCCACCCCTGGGAGACCTATGCCCGGGCGGTGGCCGGTTTGTACCGGCGCTGGGACCCCGGGACGCTCCCGGAGGCTCACCCCGGAACCGCCATGACCTATTTCGGACACATGGCGCCGAAACCGCCGGCCTCCAAGCTGCGAGGCCTGGCCGATCAGGGGCGGCTGGCGCTGAAGGCGATCCCCCGGCGGGTCGACACCACCGGCAACTGGCTGCGCTTTCCGTTTTACCACCATGTCTTCGACGACGAACGCCGGGGCTTTGCCCACCACCTCGACACCATGCGCGATTATGGCGAGTTTATCGGCCTTGATGACGCCGTCCGCCTGATCACCGCGGGCGTCCCCCTGGACGGCCGTTATCTGTGCCTCAGCTTCGACGACGGCTTTCGCTGCGGCCTGACCCATGCCCTGCCGATCCTGGCCGAACGCTCGGTCCCGGCGGCATTCTTCATCGTTTCCGGTCTGGTCCCCGACCGCGCCACCGATTGCACCGCGGAGCATCGCCGCTTCTTCGGCCCCCAGCGGCGGCCGGTGCCGTTCCTGACCTGGGACGACTGCCGGACGCTGCTGGAGGCCGGCATGACCATCGGCTCCCACAGCGCCGGCCACCGGCCGCTGATCGGGCTGGGCGACGCCGAGGCCCGCACCGAGCTGGCGGCCTCCAAGGCCGCCATCGAAACCGCACTCGGCCGACCCTGCGATCACTTCTGCTGCCCGTGGGGCAAGCCCGGCCGCGACTTCAAGGTCGAGCGGGACCCTGAAGTCGCGCGGGGATTGGGCTATCGTTCGTTTCTGACCACCAAATACGGCGCGATGCGTCCAGGAGAATCGCCCTTCGCGATCAGGCGGGTTGGCCTGATCGCCCGTTTCGGCAGTTACCAGCTCCGCTATTTCCTGTCGCTGTGACTTAACCACCGCCACTTCGTTAAACAAAAGGCAACAACGGCGGCGTATACAGCGTAACGAAAAGGGGATGCGTCACCTTACCGGCCCCGACAGGCCCGGCGCGACCGCCCGAGCGCCAACAGCCCGAGCGCCAACTTGACGGTGCCACCGTCAAAAGGCGTTTGGACTGGTTTCGTCAGGGGGTATTTTGGTCTGTCATACCTGCACGCCTTGTGAATGATCCATGGGGGCGTCGCCACCAAAACCCCGACCAGGGCTTTGTCCTGGACCCACCAAAGGCGGTGCCCTTGGAACCCATGACGTTACGCGGCTCCAGGGGCGTCACGCTTCTGGTGGGGGGTTTGGAGGGCAAAGCCCCATGTGCGCCAATGCGCCAGGTTACGATGAGTCATTGAAATGAAAGGGTTTTATGGGCTCTGCCCACACCCGCAAAGGGCCGGTCGGCCCTTTGAACCCTTGACGTCATGAGGTCAAGGAGGCGAGCCTCCTTCACGGGTGCAGGGCAGAGCCCTGCAAAATCAAGATAACAGCCCTATCCTGGCGCCTATGGGGCAAAGCCCCCTTGCCCCCACCGATCGCCGTGACATGCTGGCGGAACGGTGACCAGGGACAAGGCGAGCGCGTTACGCACCATTTGCCCGCCGCCTTCCGCTTCCGGCCCATCGTTTGTAATCACGCCCTGTCTCCCCCGGCCGACGCAAAGGTGCTCAGCCCTTTACGCACAATACCTGTTTCAGGGTATGGACAATCTCCACGAGGTCCGACTGGGCCGCCATCACCGCTTCGATCGGCTTGTACGCCGCCGGGGTTTCGTCGATCACTTCCGGATCCTGGCGGCATTCCACGCCGACCGTCGCGGCGATGTGGTCCTCGACGGTAAATCGGCGCAGAGCCTCGTGCCGGGACATCAACCGCCCGGCACCGTGCGAGCAACTGTCGAACGACTCCTTGTTGCCCAGGCCCCGCACGATAAACGACCGCGCCCCCATGCTGCCCGGGATGATTCCCATCGTCCCCTTGGCCGCCCGAACCGCCCCCTTCCGGGTGACGAGGATATTCTGGCCGAAATGGTGTTCGCGCGCGACGTAATTGTGATGGCAGTTGATGGCTTCCACATCGGCTTCGAACGGCTTGCCGATGACATCCCTCATGGTCCCGATGATAGCGGCCATCATCAGCCTGCGGTTCAATGCCGCGAAATCCTGCGCCCAGCCGACAGCTTCGACGTAATCGTCGAAATGCTGGGTGCCTTCGGGAAAATACGCCAGATCCTCATCGGGAAGATTGATGTACCAGCGGCGCATGTCCTGCCTCGCCAGCCCGATGAAGAACTGGCCGATGGCATTGCCGATCCCCCTGGACCCGGAGTGCAGCATCACCCACACGCGGTCGTTTCCATCCAGGCAGACTTCGATGAAGTGATTGCCGGTTCCCAACGTGCCCAGATGGGTCACGGTGTTGGCCTTGGCCAGCTTCGGGTATTTCGCCGCGATCGCGGCGAAGCGCTCGGCGAGGCCGGTCCAGGCGGCCGTAACGTCCGGCGGCGGTTCGCCCCAGGATCCGGGGTCGCGCCTGCCCCGTCCGACATCCCGGCCGTGGGGGATCGCGCGTTCGATCGCCGTGCGCAGCTCCTTCAGGCTGTCGGGCAGGTCCGAGGCGACCAGCGTGGTGCAGGCCGCCATCATCCCGCAGCCGATGTCCACCCCGACGGCGGCGGGAATCACCGCCCCCTTGGTCGGAATGACCGAACCGACGGTGGCGCCGATGCCGAGATGGACGTCGGGCATCACCGCCACATGCTTCACGATGAAGGGCAAACGGGCCACCCGTTCCAGTTGCAGACGCGCCGCCGGGTCGACCGGAACGCCGCGGGTCCACATCTTGATGGGCAGGCCGCCTTCGACGGCCGTGAATTCGAAACCCTGATCCACCATAGCCTCCTCGGTTCACGTTCGGGCGTGGCACCCACGGCGACGAGAGGGTGACGGGACACGACCCCGACCCGTTCTCCGGGCCACGGGCCACACAGCGTTTCAAGCCGTGTCCGGGGGTTGAACCCGGTTTACCATGTAGTCCCGCCCGCATTCGCCGCGGTGCCCGTCATCGGCGACGAGAGTTTGCCGGGAGATGCCGAGCCTTGCGGCTCCATGGATGGACTCCCGGCGGCATTCGCCGATCACAGACGAAGACTTCAAGAAGGGTCGTGGCGACGAGAATTGCGGGACTGTGCCATGCTCTACCACCGAGCTACGGGCTGAAACCCGGTCGGATTCGAACCGACGACATTGACAGCAAAGGAATGTAGTCCCGGCGGCATTCGCCACGCCCCCGTTCAGTTCAAATTTCGATCTCCATGACTTCGCCAACCCAATCCTCGGCCGACAGCCCGGCGGCAAACCGGGCCACGGTTTCGAACAGGGCATCCGAGAAGCCACCGACGTTGAGGATGTCGGCGCCCTCCCGGGCCTGGGTCGTCCCATGGGGCTGGAGGTCGATGCAGATGAGCTTTGCCGCAGGGCAACGCTTTTTCAGACGGTTCCACTCGTTCATCGTCGCCGTGGCCCCATTGCCGTCCCGCCCGTCCACCCAGGACTCGTTGTCCGATACGATAATGACGATATCCACGTCCGTCCGGTCAGCATTGAGCTTCGCCAACGGCGCCGAGACCTGGGTTCCGCCGCCCCCGATCGCCGCAAGCCTGGCCGCGTTGACGGCAACCCGCGCGAGCGGATCGAGGTCCAGGGCGACCACGTCGTGGGCAAACGGCATCACCCGTGTACCGGGATTGCGGCGCATGATCGCCGCTGCGGTCAGGGCCGCGACATCGATGCACCGAACCTTCGACGAGGCCCCCTTGCGGTACCCCGTCAGCGGCGAGGACATCGACCCCGACACATCCGGTGCTACCACCACCCGTCCCGGAACCGCCGGCACGCCGGCCAGCGACCGCTCCAGAGCCTCCTCCAGGGCGGCCTGAATCGTCAGCGGGATGGCCTCGTCGACGGTCCCCAGGGCGACCAGCAACTGGTGCGGCATCACTTTGGCCCTTGATTGTGCCTCGGCGTCGGATAGCCTCTCCGCAATCCTTGCGGCAAGGCCGTCGACCTGGAACACCCCATGACGCGCGAGCGTGTTCAGGTTCATGCGGAGCGCCTGCCAGCCCATCCGGTCCACGAGTTCGGCCCACTGCGGGGTGGTCAGCGGTTCGGCCGTGAGCCATTCGAACGGCACGGTCGGCAGAGGCCGCGAGCGGTCCCGCTTCCAGGCCTCGAACCCGGCAATCTCCCCGGGAAGTGCGGCAACGTCATAGGGACGGCCGAGCAGCCACCCGTAGAAGGCCCGCCGCACGGAATCCGCCGGTCTCGGATGAACCATCCTGACGATGTCGGCCAGGGACGGGTCCTTGCCGACCGAGGCTCTCATCAGCGTCGCGATCGAGGCCTTCTCCAGCCACTGCTGAACCAACCGCTTCGGGCGTGTCCCGAGAGAAGTCCGCCCGACCACGCCCGAGCGCATGATCTGCACGAAGATGCGGAGCATCCTCCCGTTGTCGATCACCCGGCCAAAGACCCTGATCGCCAGGTCCGGTTCGCCGACCGTCAGCCACGCCGCGAGCAGCGCGGGCATGTCCTTCATCGCCCCCTTCGACCGTGCGTAGACCGCGGTCCGGGCCACAAACGCCGGGCCGACCGCCTTGACCAGGCCGATCACGTCCGCCAGTTGCGCGCCCGCCCCGCTGTAGAAGTTGTCATGGAGCGTGCCGGTCGCGGCAAGCTGTGCCAGCTTGTGCCGGAGTTCGTAGCCATAGGCCGGGGCCATCTCACAGTTCAGCGTGTCCGCCCTCGGCAGTGCCCGCGCCGACGCGAAAAGCTGCTTGTTCGCCATGGCCCCCTCCCCACGATCCTGGCCGTCCGGATCGAACGGCCCTGCACACTCTCCACTCCCCTGCATCGCTCATGCCATCTGCCCGGGTTCGCGCCAGACCGCCTTCAACTCCCTCATTCAATGGACTCTTTCCGGGTGGCCGCGGAATCGCTCCGTGACCGGCGGCGGGGTATCGCGATATTTCGCGATACGGATTTATATGGTTATCTAAGCTATGATACCGGCGAGCGCAAAGGATGACCCATTGGGGGCTTTGCCCCATGTGCGCCAGGATACGACAGGTCATTGGAACGAAACAATTTTGTGGGCTCTGCCCACACCNNTTTGAACCCATGAGTTTTGGAGGTCAACGAGGTGAGCCTCCTTGCGGGTGCAGGACAGAGCCCTGCAAAATCAAGACAAGCGCACTGTCCTGGCGCATATGGGGCACAATCCCCCCACCAGGTTATCCTCTACACTCGCCGGTATTACTGGTAAGCGAGATCGATGGAGTCGACGCCAAGGTCCCCGGCTCCAAAGGCCGCCCGCCAAAGGTCGGGGCCAGGGTAAGCCCCGGGCGGCGCCAGGCCCCCATCACCAGGGCGGCAAAGGTATCGGCCACGCGCATGGCCCGCTGGTCCACCAATGTCGTGAACAGGGCGGCGGTGACGACCACCACCGGCGCCGAGAGCGCAAAGGACAGGGCAACGGCGGCGCCATAGTCGAGATGGGCGAGCAGCACCAATGCCAGTCCGGCCGATACCGAGCAGACCAGCGGGAAATGGATCAGGTACAGTCCGTAGGAAATGCGGCCGAGGAAACGGAACAGCGGCCGTGCCAGCAACAACCGCGCACCGGTGAAGCGGTTCGCCGCCTGGATCAGAACAGCCGCACCCAGGATATGGTAAAGGACCGGCTTGTGAGCGGTGCCGACGGCGGGTAGCACCGACCAGATGCCTTGCTCGGCACCGTAATAGGGGTAAGAGCCGAGATAGAGACCGAGCATCACCGCACCCAGCGTCACCGGCAGCGGGGCGTCGCGGTGGTCGGCCCGAAGCTGGAGGTCGGCCAGCGCGATTCCGAGCAGGAAGGCCAGGTAGTAGCTTTCGTAAAAAATCGCGATTGCGACGCCATAGACCAGCCAGCGATAACCGGTGCGGCCAAACAGCGCCAGCAGGCCGAACACCAGGAACGAGCCGTACAACTCGATGCGCATGGTCCACAGCACCGGATTGAGATTCCACTCACCTCTGAAGAAGACACCGACCACCCCCTCCTCAACGGCCGCCCAGAACGGGACAAAGGCATCGTAGACATCCTTCATTCCCGATCGCGTGACGGGCTGAACCGCGCCATAGCTGTAGCTGCCGGCGGCCAGGATCGCCCAGGCCAGCAGCACCGCCGCCAGCACCGGCAGCGCCAGCCGCAGGTAGCGTTTGATCGCCAGCCGGCGCAAGCCGTCCAAATCGCCGGTGTCGAGGAAGCGATGGCTGAGAACGAAGCCGCTGAGGACGAAAAACAGGCAAACGGCAAAGTTGCCATTGACGATAATGTTGAAAGGCGAGGTGGCGAACTCGTCCTCCCACAGTCCGTGACCCTGGGCCGCGTCGAGATAGTAGACGTGGGGCACAAACACCTGGATGAAGTGGCAGACAAAGACCGCAAAGGCGGCAATCCCGCGGATTCCGTCCAGATGCTGCAATCGCGACCCGGTCATCGCTCCTCCTTCGGTCACGGGTCCCAAGGGCCACCGGCCTTTGGTGGGNNGTGGGGTTCAGGGGCAACGCCCCTGGCTTTGGGTCCTGATTACCGGAATCCCAGCCACATCACCGCCGCCGTCAGCCCGGCGATGGCGAGCCACAGCGGCCACAGCGTGGCGTGGTGGCGTTCCTGGGCACGGGCCAGCGCGGCGATGGTCTCGGCGTCCAGGCGCAGCCCCTTTTCCAGCAGTTCGGCGGTACGTTGGGTCCCGCGGATGACGTCGGGAAGCTGGCGCAGGGCGTGGATGATGCCCTCGGCCTCGTTGAGCATCCGGGCTTCGGGGCCGCGGTGCTCGCGCATCCAGGCTTCGATCAGCGGTCGGGCCATTTCCCACATGTTCATATTGGGGTTAAGGGCACGGCCAACGCCCTCGGCGGTCAGCATGCTTTTCTGGAGCAGCAGCAACTGGGGCTGCGTCTCCATCTCGAACTGCTCGGTGACGGCAAAAAGCTGGGCGAGCAGCCGGCCCACCGAAATCTCGTTGAGCGGCTTGTTGAGCAGCGGTTCGCCGATGGAGCGGGCGGCCTGGGTGAACATTTCCAGGGACTGGTTGGCCGGGACATAACCGGCCTCGAA
>PLTC01000018.1 GCA_003165295.1 Rhodospirillales bacterium
GCCCTGCACCCGCAAGGAGGCTCGCCTCCTTGACCTCCTGACGTCACGGGTTTACCGGCCGAGCAGAACTTTGCCCCGACCCAACCTTTGACCGGGGGCTTTCCAAGCCATGACATCGAGGGGTCCAGCGACGTCCACCGCCCACAGCACGCCACAATTTCCCGCCAGAACGCCATCGTCCCCTCCGAACCGGGTTCCTTCCCGCCGCTTTTATGAGACATAGTGCGCAGGATCATGACCTGCTTATCTCTAAGACCTGGATTTGGATGGTTGCGGTCGTTCCCGGGCCGGTCGCCCATACCACGACCCGGACATGCCGATCGTTCATCCTTCGGGTCCCGACGTCACCCGGAACCTTCAACAACCCAACGAGGCATATGCATGTTCTCCTTCGTGAAATCCTTCGTCGGCGTCAAAGGCCAACAACTCGGACAGGATATCGTCAAGGCGATTGTCGAGATCGACCCCGAATCGGCGACCCAGGCTCAACTCGATCAGATGGAGAGGGACCTCGACAAGGCGGGTGATGTCATCCAAAAGTTGCGGTCCGATTACGATCGGGAAGTCCGCGAGGCCGAGGCCGCCTCGAAGCGGTATAACCAGTTGATGGCAGCCGCCGAGCTGCTCCAGGCCAAGCTTGCCGATCCCGCGGTGGCCGACCATGCCGGCATTGAGGCGAGCCTGAACCGCCTGGTCAGTCAGTTGGAACAGCTTCAGCCTGAAGTTGCGAGCGAGCAGAAGGACGTGGACGAAGTCAAGTCGCTGCTTGATCAGGCCAATGCCGCCTACCAGGAAAAGGCCGCGGCCCTGACCACCGCCCGCCAGAACCTGGAGCGGGCCAAGCGCGACATGCAGCGGGCAATCCAGGAGCAGGAGCGGGCCGACGAAAAGGCCAGGCGCGCCGCCGAAGTCGCTGGCCTGCGTCAGACCTCCGGTTCCAGCCTGACCATCGCCACCGACGCCATGCAGCGCCGTTCCGACGAGGCCCGGGCCAAGACCGAAGCGGCCAGGCTCAAGGCCGAAACCCTGACCACCCTGACCCGGCCGACCGCCGACGATCCGCACATCGCCGAGGCACTGAAGGCCGTCCAGGGCAGCAGCCCCAGCGGCAACCTGGCCGACCGGTTGGCGCGGTTGAAAAAATAGATGAAATTTCGTACCAAAGGTTGTCGAAAGGAAAGGTTTTGTGGGCTCTGCCCACACCCNNCAAAGGGCCGGTCGGCCCTTTGAACCCTTGACGATTGGAGGTCACGGAGGCGGGTCTCCTTGCGGGACCTCATCCCCGGCGCATAGGGGGCCGTCTCCGGCCCCCTGATGTCGCCGCGCGGCGCGCGAAAACCGGCGACACCCCGGAAAGACGCCCGCTATGATCCGGGCGCCTTGCAACCATGGTGTCGAGTCGTCATGAAAACCGTTCTGTTCCTTGCCGTTGCGGTCGCAGCCCAGGCCGCTGGCAATATCTGCCTCAGCCTGGGCATGCGCCATCTGGCCGCCGCCATCGGCCCCGACCCCGCTCCCTGGACCGGCCTCGCACTCCTGGCGCTGACCAGCCCTTGGCTGTGGACCGGCGCGGCATTGCTGGCGACCTTCACCCTGCTGTTCACGCTGGTCCTGTCCTGGACCGACCTCAGCCTGGCGCTGCCGGTGATTTCGGTGGAAATCGTGGTCAATGTCGCGCTGGCCGGCTGGCTGCTCGGCGAATCGGTGTCACCGCTGCACTGGCTCGGCACCGTGCTGGTCGCGGCCGGGGTGGCCCTGGTTGTCGGCAGCGCCCGGGACCAGACGCCGGCCCAAGAGGGACAACCGGCATGATCACGCTCACCGTCGGCCTGGTCGCGACCATGGTGGTGGCGGATGCCGCCAGCGACGTCCTGGTGGCACGGGCCATGAAGCAGATCGGCGAGGTGACCAGCTTCCGCCCGCGGGCGCTGCTGGGCACCCTCGGCCGGATGGCCCGCAGCCCCAGCTTCGCGGCCGGAATCGGCGCCGCAGCCGTCCACTTCTTTACCTTCCTGGCGCTGTTGAGCTTCGTCGGCCTCAGCTATGTCTTCCCCGCCACCGCGCTGGTCTATGTTCTGGCCACCGCCGGCGCCCGATGGATTCTCAAGGAACACGTCTCGCCCCGGCGCTGGGCCGGAGTCTGCCTGGTCTGCACCGGCATGGCCCTGGTCTCGATCAGCTAAAAGCATGACGGGGTCCGGAACCGACGGCCCCGGTCGCCGAAGGCCTTTCTGCCCGATATCCCCATTAAAAAGGACCCGGCCTTCCGGCCGGGTCCTCTCCTTCACCTACCCACGAAAACCTGCTGGTCCTTGGGAGAGCTTACTCCTTGGCCGCCGGCGAGAACGGGATCGGCGGAACCGGGTTGATGTACACGATGACGTGGTCGGTCCGGTTGCGGATCTCGTTGACGTTGTCGCGGGTCGGCTTGGGCAGACGGGTCTTGCCGCGGGCTTCGACGCTGAGATCGTTCGGATTGACACCGGCCGCGATCAGGGCATTCTTGACCGAATCGGCGCGACGCTCGGACAGCTTCAGATTGTAATCGAGCGAGGCCCTGGTATCGGCCCAACCGATGATGTGAGCCAGCTTGATCTGCTGGTCGGCATCCGGGGCATAGCGGACGACGTTGGCGTTCGCCCTTTTGATCAGACGGGCGATCTCCTCAACGACCGGCAGGTCAGCCTTGCGGATGTTCGACTTGTTCGTATCGAAGAAGATCACGAAGCTGTCGGGATATTCCGGCCGCGGGCACGACTGCTCGACCTGCTCAACTGCGGTAATGAAGTCCGCCTTGAGTTCCTCGATCTCGGTCTTCTCCCAACCTTCCTCCAGCTCTTCGATCAGAGCGTCAAAGGTGCTTTGGGCCTTGGCCGCCGCTTCCGGCGCACGGTTGCGCGTGCACTTGAAGAGGGCGTTTTCCAGGCGGGTCCGCCAGGCATAGGCTTCGGCGTAGGACACCGTCACGGCGCGGGGCGCCCAGTTGACCTTGTCGAGGTCCCAACGGTCCGGCAATTCGGGATCGATGACCACGCCCTCGGCCGACAGCAGGGCCTTGCGCGCGAACACCTCGTAATTGCGGAGGTCGCCCTCTTCCTTCTGGTTGACCGCCAGCTCGGTATAGTCCTTGGCCAGCGCCTGGGTGAAGGGCGATCCGACCGGAGTCTGGTTCTTGAGGGCCTCGAACACGCTCGGGTCACCATACTCGCGCGCGCTCATGGTGTGGCTCACCAGTTCCAGGTGGCCGCAGCCCGACAGCGCGAGGCCGAGCACCCCCATGGTAAACACCTTAATTTTCATCTTCCTACTCCCCGTTTCGACCGAGTTCGTTGGATCGCGGTGACGATCCTTTTAGGAGACTTTATCCACCCTATCGATCAGCGACCCATAGAACCCCTGGATAAGGCTTGTAGCCGATCGTTACTCGAAGTCGATTGCCCGATCAAACCCTCACTGCCGAAGTCCTGCGCGACTGTGTTATTCAGGTCACAAGTAGTCGGGCAGGTTCCACGCGATCATGCGGCCGCACCCGACTTGAGCCATGACCCGGTCCAAGCCCATCGAAGACAGCTTGATTCAAGTCTAACCCTAGACCATCGCCCTCTCAGTTTCAATCGCTTAATCTAATCCGTGACTCGAAGAACCGCCAGTAAATGGCAAATCCAATCGACCGAAGCTGCTGATCTCTGCCGATTAATGCCAACATGTTGCGAAATTGCTACACACCGAGTTGTCACCGCCCGACCCCGCCGCACCGGGCAGGAAGGGCTTCTTTTCGGCTTCTCACCGACCACCTCGCCACCCACGGGGCATCGCGCCCCCGGTGAATACCACATCGTGCCGGGATGGTCGGAGACAAGGTGGTCGCGACGGTTGCCGCCGGCAAGGGGGCCGCAACCAGAATCCCGGCAATCCTAGAGAGAATTTTAAGATAAGCAATCATCCGGGATGGGAAATCCCGGTGATGGCACACCCGGCCGACCGGGGCCGCGGTCGGCCGGTTATGGCGACCAGGGCCAGAAAAGCCCACTTGGCAGCCCGTCCCCGACCGCCCGCGGCCGGGGACTCGAGACCCGGAACCGGGACTCGGGAGCACTGACGCCAGACCGCAAGAACCTCGGCGGGCCTGAAGTGCTCATTGCACATCAAAGCGCGGAAGCCGCGGCGCCGCCCCGCCCCGGCCCTCCGCCGCTTTGCCGGAGAGGGTTGAGTTGGGCGGCCGCAGGCCGCGAACCCGCTTCGGAACCGCTGTCAGCCGACGATTTCGATGCCGCTGAAAAAGAAGGCGATCTCGGCCGCGGCGTTCTCGGCGCTGTCCGAACCGTGAACCGAGTTGGCCTCGATGGACTCGGCAAAGTCCTTGCGGATGGTGCCGTCGGCGGCGTTGGCGGGGTTGGTCGCGCCCATGATCTCGCGGTTGCGCGCCACCGCATTCCCGCCTTCCAGGACCTGGACCACCACCGGACCCGAGGTCATGAAGCTGCACAGATCGTTGTAAAAAGGGCGCTGGGCATGAACGGCATAAAAGGCTTCGGCCTGGGCCCGGCTCAGCCACAGGCGCTTTTGCGCGACGAGGCGCAGGCCCGCGGCCTCGAACCGGGCGTTGATCTGGCCGGTCAGGTTGCGCCGGGTGGCATCGGGCTTGAGAATCGAAAGGGTCCGTTCGACGGTCATGATTCGGGTGCTCCTGTTGATATCCGCGAAGTCGCGGGGGTTATATCGCCCGCCCCTGCCGCGGGCAACCGCCTGCTGTCCGGGCAGACCGGCCGGAACCGGT
>PLTC01000103.1 GCA_003165295.1 Rhodospirillales bacterium
GGATGGATCGCATGCTTAAAACAAACACCTCGAAACATCGAACCCATTCCTTGTTTCGCCAGGGATGTATGCTTTATGACCTGATGCCGAATATGCCAGATATTCGTCTGCTGCCTCTAATTCAAAGGTTTTTTGAGTTGCTACAGCAATGCCGTGTCTGCTCAGAGGTTTTCTCAATCGTCTAAAATGAGGGGAAGGTTGAGCACCATTAGCGGCGACCGGCCGGAGGACATGGCCACGGTCAGTATCAAAGGCGAACCGGGCGATGTCAAAACCGTTGAATTCAAGGATTTTGTTTCCACGCCTGAAATGATGTTCAAGGATATCATCGCTGTCGCCATCGTCGGACAGCTTTCGTCGCCCAACTGGACGAGGGCAAGGATTGAAATCACCAACAAAGTGGCCGATTTGATGAACAGGAGTGGCGGGGTTGCCGCCATAAAGAAAGGGCGAACCACCCTCAATATTTCTATCAAGAATGGCGTTGTCCGGTTTACTTACCATCGCTGACCCCATGTCGCCCATCCCCCACCATCGCCGTCAGCACCGCGCCGATCGCCGGCTCGGCGCCCGAGGCCACCGGGGGCCGTTCGGGCAGGCGCACGGGGACCCCGCGGACCGGCCAGAGCGTCCGCCAGCCGCCGTCGTCGGCCCGGTAGACCCACAGGCGGAGGTGGCCGGGCAGGCCGACCACCTCCACCAGCGGCACCCCACCCTCCCATACGGTCAGGGTCAGGGCGGTCATCACGCCCTCCCGGCCGGGACCGGCGCCTGCCGCGGCAACGCACCGGCCAGCAGGTCGAAAAACGCGACCTGCTCCGCATCCGACAGGTCCCTGGCCACCGCCAGCGCCACCGCCAGGAACACGTCGGCCACGTTGGCCGCGCCGTATTCTGACACCAGCCGGTCCGCCAGCGATCCCACTTGCTGGAACAGGTCTAGCGCGGGGTTGTCGGGGCGCCGGCTCATGCGGGCGTCCTTTCCACCGAGGCCAAATCGAGGGCCACCAGCCGGTAGGTGCCGCCCGCGTCGCGGCGGTAGACCCGCAAATGTTGTTAACAATTTCCACAAACCACCAAATATAATACATGAAACGATCGTTCAAACTGGCGTCGGCACAATCACTGCCTCTCAGAAACGGGAAATTAGCGAAAGGGTTTCTGAAATTGTTAAGCTGTCTCAAGAGCTAAATAAAGACCCATGGACGTTCCAGGCCCTTCGTTGGGCTATGAATAAGTATATGAAGGTAAACAAATATGATGAAATATTAGCGGATGACTTTCAGAAAGCCATCAATTGGTTGCTGAAGAAGCGTGCTGAACTGACATCGATGAAATCAGCTCCTAAGAAAAGCTCCTCTTGGCGTGACCTCCGTATCAAGGCTATTCACGCTCGGGAGCGCGAACACCCAGACGGTAACGCACGCCGAAAGTCATATATGAGCAAGAACTTCGGAGTCGAGTCGCTCGTCGAACTAGATGACGAGCGCCTTGAAGCCTGCTACCGTCACGTCATGGGTTGGAAGCGGGGGCAGTAAGTCGGTGTCAAACCACCTGTCGCTTTCAGTCGCGCTTGGTCAGATTGCCATTCTTATCTGTCGCATGATGCGTCACGCTTTGGGCTGGCTTTTTGGCCTAGCGCGTTGACATCTCACCAAGTCCCGCGGATCCCCGGCTGATCCCACAATTCCATCTTATTTGTCGTGACACAACACCGGAACGACCCGGCCGCGGTCCGGCGCCTTGTCACCGCCGCCAACCACCATCGGAGTCGGCTGATCAGGAGTCGTGGCCTGGCCGGCGGCGCCCCGGCGCTGACCCAGGCCGACTTCGGCACCCTTGAAGCCATGCTGAGGGCGGCGCCCTGGTGGAAACGACTCGGCACTTCGGCCATCGCCGTCGATCGCGAACCGCTGGTCGACTTTGCCGCGACGCTGAATGGCGACGGTTGCCCGCCAGAGGGCGCGGCCATGCTGGTCCTGGCCCGCCTGCACAGCAGCCGCGATCAGGACTTCGCGCTTGACGTCCACAGAGCCTTCGCCCTCCCGCTGGTCAAGGAAGCCATCGTCGCGCATTTCCACTTCGCCGCCCGGATTCTGCGGTGTTGGGTCGAGGACCACTTCCTGGAAAAGCCGGGTCCGGTTCATCCGGCGATCCAGAACCAGGACGCCGACCTGTTGCTGCGGCGGCTGTTCGGTTGGTACGATACCGTACACGGTCTGGAACTTTACCGGGACCAGCGGGTCAGAAGCGCGATGGACATCACCCTCGGCCAGTTTATCGGGCTGATCGACGAGGAGATGGTGCCGGCGATCTCCCGGAACATTCTCGCCCTGACGCCACGCTCCTGCACCCGGTTGGCGCGGGAGGGTGTGGAGTTCGTCTCGGCCTGCCGGGACAATTGCGCGGTGCGCGGCATTGCCATGCGTGACAGACCCTGGATGTCCAGCCTCGGCGGCCATGTGGAGAAACTGTTCGCGGGACTCGGCAGCAACCGCGCCACCCGTACCGGCAATCATCCCGAGCGCAGCTTGGCTGCCCATGCCGAGTTTGCCGAACTGGCCGATCGGGTTGGTGCGCCGGTCCATATTTCAACACTTAATTCTGGACTTATTGCGGTTGTTGATGCTGCATTGCGCGAGCGTGAAAGCTTCGATCCCTCCGAACGCACCCTGATCGAACGGGTGGTCGCCCGCTGCACGGCCGAGCGTCAGCGTTCCAAGTGGTGGGTTTCCTCGGAAATCGACAGCCTGCTGGAAATCGCGACCCAGCGGGGGATCGGTTTCGACTGACGAAGCTGCCCCTGGGAAGGCGCGGTCCGGGCGCCATTTCACTGACAGGCGATGGTACAAATCATCGCCACCCTTATCCTACAGGCGTTGCCGTCATGACCCCATCGATCCCGACGCGCCGCCGGGGCAGGGAAGCTGTTGCCAATCAAGTCGTACAGACGTTGGGCCTGGCGATGGCGCTTGCCGGCTGTGTGGTGCTGTTTAACCTTTCCTGCCGCCTGAGCGACTCCCGACTCGTCGCCAGTCTCGGCCTGTACGGCCTCAGCTTGTTGATGATGCTCGGCTTTTCCACCGTTTACCATCTGAAGGCGGAAACGCCGAATCACCGGCTCTACGAATGTCTCGATCATATTGCGATTTTTATCATGATCGGCGGAACCTATTCTCCGATCGCGCTGGGCGCCATCGGCGGTTCACTGGGCCTTGGGCTGTTCCTGGCGATCTGGACCGTCACCCTCGGCGGCGTCCTGATCCGACTGTTCCGACCGCAGCGATTCGAACGGCACTACCTCCACCTCTATCTCGGCCTGGGCTGGCTGTTCGTGCCGGCCCTGTTCTGGCTGCCCACCGAAGGCATGGTCCTGATCGCCGCCGGCGGCTTGGTTTACACCCTTGGCGTTCCTTTCCATCACCTGGACCGCCTCCGCTATCACACGGCGATCTGGCATGGTTTCGTGGTGGTCGCCGCCGCCCTTCAGTACACCGCCATCCTGCGCGACGTGGTACTGCTGCGGGCCTGAACCACCAAAGGCCGTCGGCCTTTGGTGGGGTGCGGGGGCAAAGCCTCTGATTGCCAAAATCCAATGAAATAAGGGTGTTGCCTTCGGCGACCAGGGGGCTTTGCCCCTGGACCCCTACCGGGGCCGACGGCCCCAGACCCCGGTTCCCTAAGGATCCGGCATCGCCTTACGGGCGCCGATCAGAAACTCCCGGTTGCCGTCCGGGCCAGTGATCGGGCTGTCGGCCAGCCCCAACACCTGCCAGCCGGGCCGGGACGCCAGCCACGCAGCGACCCGGGCACACACCTCCTGGTGCAGCGCCGGGTCCCGGACCACGCCCCCCTTGCCGACCTGTCCGCGTCCGACCTCGAACTGGGGTTTGATCAGCGCCACCAGCCCGGCACCGGGCGCCGCCAGCGCCAGCGCCGCGGGCAGCACCACCGCAAGACCAATGAAACTGGCATCGCACACGATCAGGTCCACCGGCTCGGGAATCTCCGCGGGTCCCAGGTTGCGCGCGTTGGTCCGCTCCAGGACCACCACCCGGGCATCCTGGCGCAACCGCCAGGCAAGCTGACCGTGGCCAACATCCACCGCATAGACCCGGGCGGCGCCGCGACTGAGCAGGACATCGGTGAAACCACCGGTGGACGCCCCCACGTCGAGCGCCATCAGACCGGCGGGGTCCATGGCGAAATGGTCGAGTCCCGCCACCAGCTTGAGCCCCCCGCGCGAGACCCAGGGATGATCCCGTCCGCGCACCTCCAGGGGGGTGTCGGCGGCAATGGTCTCCCCGGCCTTGACCACCCGCCGCGTGCCCGAAAAAACCAGGCCGGCCATGATCAACGCCTGCGCCCGGGCCCGGCTTTCGACCAGGCCGCGCTCGACCAGTTCGACATCAACCCGCTTGCCGCCGCTCATCCCGGCCACCCGCCGGCGCCGGAAACCGTGATCAGTCCACCGGGTGAGACTCCGGCACCGCCCCCTCCTCGGTCCCCGTTCCGGTCTGGCGGCGAAGCTGGGCCAGCGCCTCTTCCAGTTCCCGCTGGGTGCACAGGCCGAGCAGCACGGGATTGCGCGGCTTGATGTTCTGCGCATTCCAATGGGTACGGTCGCGAACCGCCGCAATGGTGGGTTTGGTGGTTCCGATCAGCCGGCTGATCTGGGTATCCGAGAGATCGGGGTGGCTTTTGAGCAGCCAGGCGATGGCGTCGGGCTTGTCGCCGCGCTTGGTCACCGGGGTATAGCGCGGCCCCTTGGAACGCTGAACCGGTTGCGGCAGGTCCTGGACCTGCAAGCTGAGCCGTACCGAAGGCACCCGTTCGGCCCGTTCGATTTCGGCCCTGGTCAACTGCCCGGACGCCACCGGATCGAACCCGACCATGCCGACCGCCACCTCGCCGTCGGCAATCGCTTTGATTTCCAGGGCATGCAGGCCGCAGAAGGCGGCGATCTGCTCGAAAGTCAAGGCCGTGTTCTCGACCAGCCACACGGCGGTCGCTTTCGGCATCAACGGCTGTGCCATCCTTCCTCCTGACAATTCCCGAACCGGCCCTCGGGCAAAGCGGCTCGCCCATGACCACGGGCCTCATACCCGTTCCCGGTCATGCTTGCCATAGGGGAGCAGCAACATAAACCCTTAAAGCACCAATTATGATCGACCGACCCGGAAACGCCGGTTGCGGCCCACCCCGCCCGAGGGAGCCGCCCCGTACACCCCAGCGCACCCCGAGTCGCCGACGAACCACCCGTGAGCCCGCTGCCGCCGGACCCACGAGCACCCGACCACTCTCCGGGCCGACGAGTCGTCCAACGACCGCGGCCCAATACCACATGGGCAACAACCCGCACGTCGCCGCACGCCTTGGAACCGGCCCGCCCTGAACCCGAACCGCCCTAAGCGGTAAGATCAACAATACTACCGCGGCCCTGATTCTGCTGGACGCTCAGGATGTTCTCGGCATTCTTGAGATGCCCGGCTCCCGCCTGCTTGACGATACTATCCGTCGTCTGATTTTGGTTACTGACCTGGACGTCCTGACTTTGTCCGTTGACGGTTCGAGCTTGCTGGACATACTGAAAATAAGTCCCGGACCCCGTCGCCTGAATCAACGACATGTTCGCCTCCTCGCTGTCTTGGGCATCTCGAATTTAATAAAAACCAAAGGATTAAACCACTGGGATCGGCTCTTACTGTATCGTCGACCGGTTAAGTCGTCAAGAGTCACGCGCACGCGACGATGCGTCCGAGCCGCACTGCGGTCTGGCCGCGCCGGACCCGGCGCGCCGGCATGATCAGAATACAGTCGTCGTGGGGCGTGCGCACCGGCCAGCCCTGGTCATAGCCAATGATGGTCCCGGCGCGCGGGACCACGTCAAGGCCGGCGTAGTCGGCGGCGAACACGAAGTTATCGCCACTGGCCGTCACCACATCGGTTACGTCAACCACCCGCTGGGGACCGGAGGCCAGCGGCGGCAACAGCCGGGCCAGCGTGGAGGACGCGATCAGGCCAAAATGCCCAAGAACTCTCAGGCACATGGCAAAAGCCACGTCTGCCGCGGCAGGCTGGCCGTGCTGGCCGCATTCCACCAGCAGCGCCACCGGAGCGCCGGCGCCGGCCGGCGTCTCGTGATCGGGAATGCCAAAGGCGCCGTATTCGATCAGCCGGCGGCCCGCGGCATGACCGGGATCGCTGACCACCCAGCGGGGAAAGCCCAGCGCCAACGCCAGCGCCCGGGCGCGCCCGGTGTCGCCGCAAAGAGCCAGCGCCTCGCACGGATTGGTCATGGAATGCAGGTCCAGCAGGACATCGGCCTGCCGGTAGATCGGTCGCAGTTCCCGGGCCCGGCGCAATTCGACACTGGTGCCGCAGCCGTCCAGCACCGCCTCGGACCACAGCCGGTTAAAGTCCTGTTCGACGTAGCGCGAAGCCAGCGGCCGTTGCGGATCGAAACGCAAACAGGCCGCAACATTGGCCAGGACCAGCGTCAACCGGCCCCGCCGGGGTTTCAGGCCCAACCGGATCAACCGCTCCACCGCGATGGCGCCGCAAATCTCATTCCCGTGACACAGCGCGTTGATCACCACGTCGGGACCGGCGACGCCGCTCTCGAACCGCGTCACATAGTCGATGCCGACGCCGCCCACCCGCAACGACGCAAGGTCGGGCGGCGACAAGGCGCGGGAAGCTTCATGCGGGGGAACCAGATCTCTCACCGGTCGTTCCGATCGCGAGGAGGAGTCGTTGACGGGATAAACTGATCCCGGTGCCGATGCTGGTTCGTCCGGAACCCGCCGTCAACTGCCCCGATCCCGGTGCCGTCGCGGTCTGCCGTCGCGGTCCCGACACGGCAGGGCACCGCATCCGCCGTCAGGTCCGGGCGATTCTCAAGTTGTGCATGGCAGCCGCGCAACCATCAGGCGGCCCCGTAGCCCTCAGACGCGGGCATCGGTGACGGAACTGTTGCATCATGATGGCACTGTCGGTTAAGCATCTCCGGTATAGGTAAATCCGCACCAGTGGACATGGTGGTGGATGAAAAGCAGTGCAGTCCGATTAGGGGGCAAAGCATGAGTTTCGTGATTGAGGATGTGCTCATTCGCGATGATCCGGGTGGCTACCGGTTACCGGTGGTCTTTGATTCACCCCATAGCGGCCTTCACTATCCGCCGGAATTCCGCTTTACCTGTCCGCTGTCGCTGCTCCGTCAGGCCGAGGATGGTTTCGTGGATGAATTGTTCGCGGCGGCACCCGATCACGGCGCAACCCTGCTGGCGGCGCTGTTTCCCCGCAGCTTCATCGACACCAACCGCGCCGCCGATGACCTCGAACCCGACATGATCGAGGGACGGTGGCGCGAGCCACTCCTGCCCGGCGACAGGAGCGCGCTGGGCATGGGTCTGATTCGCCGGCTGTGCCGCCCGGGGATTCCCATCTATGACGGCCGGCTGCCGGCCGCCGAAATCGCCGACCGCATCGACCGCTATTACCGCCCCTATCACTTTCAACTGGCGGCGACCCTGGACAGTCTGTTCTCCCAGTTCCAGGTGGTCTGGCATGTGAACTGCCATTCCATGCCCTCGGCCGGCGGCACCCTGCCCGGCAGCGACCCGTCACCCCGGCCCGACTTCGTCCTGGGCGACCGCGACGGCACCACCTGCGGGCCGGAATTCGTCCATTTCGTCACCCGCACCCTGGAAGGCCAGGGGTACCGGGTCGCCCTCAACAACCCTTACAAGGGTCAGGAGCTGATCCGCCGCTACGCCGATCCCGCCCGCGGTCGCCACAGCCTTCAATTGGAAATCAACCGGCGCCTCTACATGAACGAGGAAACGCTGGAAAAGCACAGCGGTTTCGAACCCCTGCGCAAGACCCTGACCCACCTGATCCGACGCATCGCCGACTACGCCGGCGACCACATCGCCGCCCACGCCGCGGAGTAGCGGCGGCCCCCGCGGTCAGCGCCGGGCACCGGCCGCGGTTTCGATGGTCGCAGCAGAAATTGTCACCCTGTCCGGCCGGTCGGCGACCTGATAAAGTCGACGAATGCGCGCAGGGGTGCGGGCAGCAGACGCCCACCGGGATAGTAGAGAAAAGGTCCCGAAAAGCGTTGCCACCACGGCTCCAGGACGGGCTCCAGGGCGCCGCTGTTGAGATGGGGGCGCAGCCAGTCCTCAAAAAGATATATGATACCAGTACCGGCAACCGCCACTTCAACCGCGAGATCGGTTGCCGCCCCAATCTGCACGAGCAACGGACCGGCAGGATCGATCCGCACCACCTCGCCGTCGCACTCGAACTCCCACGGCGTCATCGCGCCGCTGGCAAAGCGACCGCGCAGGCAGGCGTGGCCGAGCAGGTCGCGCGGATGCCGGGGTCGGCCGTAACGACCAAGATAGGCCGGAGATGCGGCGGTCGCGAATCGCTGGACGCGCGGCCCGATCGGCACCGCGATCATGTCCTGTTCCAGTCGTTCGTCGTAGCGGATGCCCGCGTCGCAGCCGGCCGCCAGCACGTCGACGAAGCGATCCTCGGCAATCACCTCCAGTCGGATTTCGGGATAAGCGGCCAGGAAGGGCGGAACGATTGCGGGCAGCGTCAGACGCGCGGCGCTGACCGGGACGTTGAGCCGTAGCGTGCCGGCCGGCCGGTCGCGAAAGCCGTTCACGACGTCGAGGGCTGCTTCCACCTCGTTCAACGCCGGTCCAAGCCGCTCCAGCAGGCGTTGCCCCGCCTCGGTCGGGACGACGCTGCGGGTCGTGCGATGGAGCAGCCTGACCCCAAGCTGGGTTTCGAGCCGACGCACGGCCTCGCTGAGCCCGGAGGCGCTGTGACCACTCGCGCGCGCGCCATCGCGAAAACCCCTGGCAGATGCCACCGCGACGAAGGCGTTCAGGTCACTCAGATCAATTTTCATTGTTCGCAATTTCGCACAGCCTGTGCAGATTATAGCTGATTGTCGAACGGGCGGGTACCGATTAGCATGATGTCAATCCAAAGGGAGATTTCGTCATGTCCAGCATCGATAAATCCGGGGTTTTCAAGCTCGGCAGCCGCATCGTGAAGCGTCTTGGCTACGGCGCCATGCAACTGGCAGGTCCGGGCGTCTTCGGCCCGCCCAAGGATCATGATGCCGCGTTGGAGGTCCTGCGCGAGGCCGTTGCCCGCGGCGTGAACCACATCGACACCAGCGACTTTTACGGCCCGCACGTCACCAACCGGCTGATCCGCGAGGCGCTCGCACCCTATCCCGACGACCTCGTCATCGNNACGACAATCTCCGCAACCTCGGCCTCGACGTTCTGGAGGTGGTCAACCTCCGGGCCATGTTCAGCATCCATGAACCCGCGGAGGGGTCGATCGAGGCGCCGCTTACGGCGCTGGCCGAACTCCAGCGGCAGGGCCTCGTGCGTCACATCGGGCTGAGCAATGTCACGCCCGCGCAGATCGAGGAAGGACGCCGGATCGCCCCGATCGTCTGCGTGCAAAACCTCTACAATCTCGCGCACCGGGCCGACGATGCCCTGATCGACGCCCTTGCCCGCGACGGCGTCGCCTATGTCCCGTTCTTTCCCCTCGGGGGCTTCCATCCGCTGCAATCGGCCACCCTGTCCGAGGTCGCGGCGGGTCTTGGCGCTTCGCCCATGCAGGTCGCGCTCGCCTGGCTGCTGCGCCGCGCCCCCAATATTCTTCTCATCCCCGGAACCTCGTCGGTTGCGCACCTGCGGGAGAACCTCGCCGTGGCCGAACTGAACCTGTCGGATGAAGCGGCCACGACGCTCGACGGCCTTGCGGCAGGCGCCGGTTCCGCCTGACCGTCACCCGAACCGGCGGGCCGCTACCGCTTGCGGTACAACACGGTGTCGGGTCCCCACCGGGGCTGGAACAGTTCCGGGGTCTTGAGGGTATCGGTAGGGCCGAGGGCCAGATGACCGTCGCGGCCAAGCGCCCGGTGGAACAGCCGCTGGGCGTGTTCGCGCCCCCGGTCGCTGAGATAGATCAGCACGTTGCGGCACAGGACAAGGTCGGCCTGAAGGACCGGCGGCTCCGGCTGATTCAGGTTGAACGGCAAAAAGCTGGAAAACACGCGGATTTCCGGGCAGATCCGGCGCAGGGTGGGCCTGGCCGCCGATGGCGGCACGGGAACGGCCGGCGCCCCGTCGGCCACGGTTTCCAGATAGCCGGCAAAGGTCGCGGGCCATGACCGGAACGGCCCCATGGCAAAATCCAGGTAACAACCCTCCCGGGCCTGACGCAACACCGTGCGGTCGATGTCGGTACCCAGCACCACGATCCGCCAGCGGGGGTGAACAAAAAGGCTGCCGTCCGGGCGAATCCCGGCCTCTCCGGCTTCTCTCAGCACCTCGACGATCAGAATGGCGAGGCTGTAAACCTCCTCCCCGGTGGCACAGCCGGCGCACCAGCAGAGCAGGCGGGCGGTCCGTTCATGGCGCCGGGCCGCCACCAGCCCGGCCAGCACCTCGTGGCGCAGAAACGTCAACTGGTCGGGGTCGCGAAAGAAATAGGTCTCCTGCACGGTCAGGCCGGCAATCAGCGCCTCCCACCCGGGACTGTCCGCCGGTTCGGCCTCCAGCGCCTTTAGCCAAACCGGGACCAGCGCCGCCGGCATCTCCGCCAGCAGCCGGTCCAGGCGGTCCCCGCCGCTGCTGCCGCCTCCGGTCTCGATGCCGGTCCTGGCCTCGATCAGCGCCACCAGCCGCGCCCGCTGGTCGCCCCCATCGGCCGCCGGGACCCGGGGCAACTGCGCGGCGTCGCCATCGGCCGCCGCCAGCGGACCAAGGGCAAAGCTGCGCCGAAACGCCTGATCATCCTCGCGCAGCCTGGCGGATAGCGCCTCGAGATCGACCACCGGGGTCGAATCGGTCATGACCCGGGTCTCGCGCCGGCCGCCGGGAGAGCCCGCCACATCCCGAGCAAGGTCTCCGGCCCGGCGTCAAGCCAGAGCAGACCCGGCCCACCGGCCGGGTCGAGAACGATCCCGGTAAACAGCCGTGCCACCTCGGGCGGCAAGGGCGGCAGCGGTCGCAGCTCGGCGGCGGCCAGCCGGCGCATCCCGACCACCCGGTCAACGCCGAAGCCCACCAAAGTCCCGGCCTCGTCGTCCCCGTAAATCACATCCACCGCCGTCGGAAGCGGCGGCCGGTTGCCGGCCAGGCCGAACAGCGCCGCCAGCCGAACCATCGGCACCAGCCGGCCGCGCCAGGCCAGATGGCCACCGCCGGTGACCGGCGCCACCGGCCGGCCGACGCCGCCGCCGGCCTCGCCCCGGGGCAGCAATTCATGCACCCGCAAAGCATCCACCATCAGCCGATAGGGTTCAACCACCAGCACCAGCACCGGACCCGCGGCCACCGGCGCCCCCGACACGCTCACGATCCCGACCCGGACAATACCCGCTCGGACAATACCGGCCCGGCCGGACCCGCCGGCACCGGCTCCCGGGTCTGGGCCAGCTGAAACAGGTCGCCGCCGTCGATGATCAGCACCACCCGGCCGTCTCCCAGTACCGCGGCACCGCCGATGCCGGGAATCGCCGCGATGCGCGGGTGGATGTCGCGCACGAACAGCTCCTGGCGCCGCACCACCCGATCCACCTGGACCCCCAGACGCTGGCGCCCGAACCCCAGCACCACGATCGGCAATTCCGCCACCGGCGGCGCCCCGCTGTTGCCCTCCAGCAACGCGGTCAGCCGGTACAGCGGCAACAGCGTACCGTGCAACAGCATGGCGGGCTGGCCATGGACCATCTGGATGTCGCGCGGTCCGGCGCTGCTCAGTTCCAGCAAATGACGAACCGGCAGAGCATAGAGCCGGCCGTCGGCATCCACCAGCAGCACGTCCTGGATTGCCGCCGACAGCGGCAGCCGCAGGGTAAAGGTCGCGCCCTGGCCGGGCCGGGAGCGAATGTCGATGACCCCGCCCAATCGGGTGACGCTGGTATGGACCACGTCCATGCCGACGCCGCGCCCGGAAATCTCGGTGACGGTGTCGGTGGTGGAAAAGCCCGGGAGCAGGATCAGGCGATAGATGTCCGCTTCGCGCATCAGCCGGCTGGTGGCCTCGCCGACCAGTTGCCGCGCCACCGCACGCGCGCGAATGGCCTCGGCATCCAGGCCGCGGCCGTCATCGGTGACCTCGATCACCACCCGGTTCTCGCACTGGTCGGCGCGCACCGACAGAGTCGCCAGCGCCGGCTTGCCCGCCCGGCGGCGGTCGGTCGGGGGCTCAATGCCATGGTCGATGGCATTGCGCACCATATGGATCAGCGGGTCCAGCAACTGATCGACCATGCCCTTGTCGATGCGCACATGGCCGCCGTCGACCTCCACCCGGACCTGCTTGCCGTGGCTGGCGGCAAGGTCGCGGGCCAACCGCGGCAGGCGGGCAAACACCGTCTCCACCGGCACCACCCGCAACTCCAGCACCGCCTCCTGAAGCCGGCCCAAGGTCACCGCCAGCCGGTCGCGGGCCTGGCGCAGGGCACGGTTACGGCCTTCCTGGGCGTTGGCGTAACGCTGCAAGGCTTCCAGATGGCTGGGATCGGCACCGCCATGGCAGCGCATCTCGCGGACCAGCAACCGCAGATCAAGGGTCAGCCGGCCCCGGCGGTCGTCGCCCCACACCGCGTCGTCGAGCAGCCCCGCCGACATCACCATCTCGCCGATCACCGACAGGAAGTGGTCAACCACCTCTCCCGGAACCCGCAGAATATTGCCGCCGGCCGCCGATCCCGGCCGCTCGCCGCCCGGCCGCTGGCCCGGGGGCTCGGCCGCCGGGGCGGGCACGCCCGCCACCGGGTCTTCGGGATCGGCCGCCGCCGGAACCGGCGTGCTGCCGCATCGCCGCGCCGTCAGCATCGTGCCATCGGGATCGATCCCGGCCAGCGCCGCCAGCACCGCGGTATCGTCGGCGGCGGTCAGCACCAGAAAGCGGAACGACAGTCTCGCGGTTCCCGGTACCGCGCAACTGGTCAACGGCCGGGCGTCGGCCTCGAGCCACGCCGCGAATCGCTCGGCCTTATCCTCGGCCTCCTCCAGGGCCGCGACGATTTCCCACAGCCGGCCGGCGCCGCTTTGCACCTGTCCGGCAACTTCGCAGCATTGGGCGGCATTCAGCCGCTCCAGCAGTTCCGGCGTCACCCCGAGTTCGACGAAAAACTGGCGCTCCACCCCGACCCCGATCGCCGGCACCGCCCGGGAAACCGCCCGGGCGCTTTCGTCTCCGGCCCCGACGCCCCCAGGCACCGACGCGGCCCGCACCGCCGCTTCAAAGTGGCCAATGGCCTCGGCGGCGGCGGTATCCAGCTCGCGGAGCGGCTGGCCGCGGGCCGGCGCCAGTTTGGTCAGGGTCCGACGCACCAGCCCCATCAGCTCGGGCGTCAACACCAGACCACCCTTGGCGGCATGATCCAGAACATTCTCGATCATCAGCAGCAGGCGGCCGGCGTTGGCGTTGTAAAGAAAAGAGAAATGGTTGTAGATATCGCCGGCCAGTTCCGCCGCCCGGCCGATCGCGGCGCCACCGGGCACAAAGGCATCGGGTTCCCGGTCGAAACGCCCGAGCAGCTCCAGCAGCGCCCGCCGGCGGGCGTTGTAGTCCAGCCCCAGCGCCCCGTTGAGGGCATCGTCAAGGGCCTGGCCGCCGCCATCGCCCCCCGTCGCAACCTCCAGGGTGGCGACTTCCCGCCGCAGATGGGCCAGCCCGTCGATGGCCTGCTCCCGCGCCTCGTAACCGAGATTGCCCTCGGCCGGAATCAACGCCCCCAGCGCCGTGGCGGTCCGCACCACCTGGGTAAAGGCCAGAACTTCGGCGCCCGCGCGCACCACCCCGAGAGCGCGGCGAATCAGGGTCCGTACCGCCGGATTCTCCAGGGCCGGACCCACCAGTTGCGCCAGAAGCGGCAACTCCGGGCGAAGCGCCGCCACGTAGCGGGCCAGCGCCTCCCGGTCGGGATGCAAAGGCGGCGGGTCGTCGCCCGAACCTTCCGCCTCGATGCCCGCCTCCGGCGGAACCGCCACACCGCCGCCGCTGCCCCGGTGGTCCGACAATCCTTCCAGGGCGCCGCGGGTCTGCTCCAGTTGCGCCATCACCGCCCCGGCCACCGGCGCATCGGTCTGTCCGGTGATGGCGATGTCGCGCAGGCGTTTCAGTTCGTCCAGCGCCTCCAGCAGGACCCCGACCAGCGGCGGATCCAGCCGGCAATGCCCATCCCGGACCTGACCCAACAAATGTTCCGCGTGGTGGGCCACCCGCTCCATGCCCCGCAAGGCCAGCGCCGCCGCCATCCCCTTGATGGAATGCATGCCGCGAAACAGCGTCGCCACCGTCCCGGCGGCGGGAACCCCGGTGGCCGCCTCGGCGCCGATCAGCAGCGGCTCGATCTGCTCCAGATGCTCACCCGATTCGACCGCGAACTCCTGCCACAACCCCTGATACGTGTCGATGGGCATGTCCCCGTCCCTTAACTGCCTTCGGTGACCGGGGGCTTTGCCCCTCGACCCCACCAGGGCCGGCGGCCCCGGACCCCATGACGGGGGGAGGCAAAGCCTCTGGGCACATAAGGCCAGTGTCACATGCCGTAAGCAACACGTCGTTCGTTACCACTGATCAGGGACCGGTAGCGGGCAATCGCCCACAGCGGGAAATACGCGGCATAGCCATGATAACGCAGGTAAAACACCCGCGGAAAGCCGACCCCGGTATAAAGTGTTTCCTCCCAGCGGGCACCGGTGCGCGGGGCCTGTTCCAGGAACGCCACGCCGCGCCGGACCGCTTCGTTCTGAACCTCACCGGCGGCCATCAGGCCCAGCACGGCCCAGGCGGTCTGGGACGGGGTGCTGGCCCTGGCCTCGGTCCGCCGTCCGGCCCAATAGGTGGCGCAATCCTCGCCCCACCCGCCATCCGGGCGCTGACGGAACAGCAGCCAGTCCACCGCCCGCCGGATCGCCGGATGGTCATGGTCGAAGCCCACCGCATTGAGCGCACACAACACCGACCACGTCCCATAGACGTAGTTGGTGCCCCAGCGTCCGAACCACGAGCCGTCCCGTTCCTGCTCCTTCAGCAGGTATTCGACCCCACGCCGGACCGCCTGATGCTCAAGGCCATGCCCCAGTTGGGCCAGGAAGCCGACGCAACGGGCCGAAACGTCGGCGGTGGGCGGATCCAGCAGCGCCCCATGATCGGCGAACGGAATATGGTTCAAATAGGCATGGGTGTTGTCGGCATCATAGGCGCCCCAGCCGCCGTTGCGGCTCTGCATGCCGATCACCCATTCGGCCGCCCGCTCCCACGCCTCCCGATGGCGCTCGTCGCCGCTGCGATGCAGGACCATGCCGACCACCGCGGTATCGTCGACATCGGGATAGAAAGCATTGCCGTATTGAAAGGCCCAGCCGCCCGGCCGCGGCGGGTTTTCGAGGCCGTCGGCCCAGTCGCCGACGACATCGAGAACCTGGCGATCCCGCAGCCAGTCAAGAGCGCCGCGGATCGCCCGGCCGTCAGCCGCCTCGCCCGCCTCCAACAGGGCATGGACCGAGAGGCTGGTGTCCCACACCGGCGATACGCAGGGCTGGCAGTACCCCGATTTACCGTTACGGACCAGCAGCTTGTCCACGGCGCGGCGCGCCGTCACGAAATCGGGATGGTCCCGGGAAAAACCCAGAGCATCGTAGGCCATGACCAGGAAGGCCATGGGCGGAAAAATCGCCCCCAGCCCGTCCTCGCCGTTGAGCCGCTCCTTGACGAAGGCCAGCGCCTTGTCGATGGCACGCCGGCGGAACGGCCGCGGCAGGAACCGCTCGCCATACTGAAGCGCGGTGTCCAGGGCCAGCAGGACATCGCCCCACCAGGAACCGGTGGGATTGATATTGTACTGCCGCTCCTTCTCGGGCGGGAGGGTGAACAACTCCCGGATATCGACGCCGCAGGTGTTGCGCGGTACCGGTTTCAGCGCCTGAAGGATGAGCATGGGAACCAGCGTCACCCGCGACCAGTACGACACCTTTGACAGGTGGAACGGGAACCAACGGGGCAGCACCATCACTTCGACCAGCATCACCGGCACGCCGCGCCAGGGAATCTGTCCGTAAAGCGCCAGCAGGAAGCGCGTCAGCACATTGCAACGGGCGGCCCCGCCCCGGCTCAGAATCGCCTCCCGCGCCCGGCGCATATGGGGCGCGTCGGGATGGTCACCGATCAGCTTGAGGGCGTAGTACGCCTTGACCGAGGCGCTCATATCGAAGTCGCCGCCGTGGAACAGAGGCCAGCCGCCATGAACGGCGGACTGGCGGGAGCGCAAATAGATCGCGATTCCCGCCTCCACCTCCCGGGCCGGCTCACCGAGAAAGTGGCAAAGCAGGACATACTCGGCCGGAATGGTCGCGTCGGCCTCCAGTTCAAATACAAAATGGCCGTCCGCCTTCTGGAGCACCTTTAACTGATCGCGAACCCGGCTGACCAGTTCCCCCAAAGTGTCTTTCAGACCAAATCCAAATGCCAATCCGTCCATAGGCTTCTTCCCAACCAAATCTGTCGCCCCGGAAACCGCGTTGCTTCAGGCACGTTAATCCCCCGCGTGACCATCCCCTCCCGACGCCAGTATTCGGTACAGTTAGAGGGCACTTATGTTGCGGCGCAAGCAACCGCAAGGAGGGGAAGAATCTTTCCTGTTTTACTGTTGCCAAAGCGTCACGTCCGCCTGGGGCGAAACGCCGGCATGGCCCCGGTCGCCGGCAGGCCAATGCCAGGCCGTCAGGCTGGGACCGATCGGGTATGTGGGTGGTGTCGTGCAGATTATGTCTGAATCGTAACGAAAGCGACCATAACATCGCCGAGGCCCGGCCAACAACCGGAATACCGCCGGCAAAGGCGCTGAAAAAATGGTGGGCAAGGCCGGTTGCCCGACCGACACGGCTGGCGTAGGTTCGGGCATGATTGAGACCGACACCATGACCGTGTTCGACCGCGCGCTGGTGCGCCGCCGCCGCGACCGCGCCGCCGCCGGTTTTGCCGATTGCCGCTTTCTGTTCGACGAAGTGGCCGAACGCCTGACCGAACGTCTGAGCATGGTCCGCCGGACGTTTCCCCATGCCCTTGATCTCGGCTGCCACGACGGCGGCACCGGCCGGCTGGCGGCGCCGGCCAAGCGAATCGAAGTCCTGGTATCGTGCGATCTGGCGCCTGGGATGGCGGCCGGCAGCGGCGGTCTGGCGGTGGCGGCCGACGAGGAATATCTGCCCTTCGCCGATGCCAGCTTCGATCTGGTGATCAGCAATCTCAGCCTGCACTGGGTCAATGACCTGCCGGGAGCCCTGATCCAGATTCGCCGGGCGCTGCGGCCGGACGGATTCTTCAGTGCCGCCATGCTGGGCGGCAACACCCTGGTCGAATTGCGGCAATGCCTGGTCGAAGCCGAACTCGCGGTGTCCGGCGGCGTGGCGCCGCGGCTGTCGCCGCTGGTCGGCCTCGGCGACGCCGGTTCCCTGATGCAGCGCGCCGGCTTCGCCCTGCCCGTGGTCGATGCCGAAACCGTAACCGTGACGTATTCCGACGTCTTCCGGTTGTTTGCCGACCTGCGGGGCATGGGCGAAACCAACGCCACCCGGGCGCGAAGCCGCACCCCCGCCCGCCGCGCGCTGTTCCTGGAAGCCGCCCGCCGCTACGCCGATAGCTTTGCCGAAGCCGACGGCCGCATCCCCGCCACCTTTGAAATCATCTATCTGGCCGGTTGGGCACCCGGCCCGGGCCAGCAGCAACCGTTACGCCCGGGCAGCGGCCGGACACCCCTGGCCTGCGTCCTCACCACCCCGGACCGGCCGGACGCGGGCGGAAAATGACCCAATCAACACCACCGACGTCCGCTGGGACCTGATGCGAAGACATGTCGTCAATATTGGTTGATAACGGGAGAGTAGACAAATGAGATACGCCAACAGCGTGGCAGGCAACCGCTGTCGCCGGCCCCGTTGCGAGAATCGTGAGTCACTTGGAGCGAACCAACCTGCAAGCGTCAACGAAAATTTATCACCAACCAAAATCGTTCGTGTCGCATGTTCCCAACTTTCCGGCAACGTCGTTTGCGAAACGAATACAGTTATAGTCGGTGAAATCAAAACCTCTCTCTTTAGTCTTGAGATAAAAAACGCGAAATGCGTCATGCAGAGTAATACCGGATTTTGGTGTGTACGCATCCGTTACTATGCTATAATAATTCCGGTTGATACCGTATCGTAAAATTGCACCGCCGCTTGCAATATCCATTTGGGTGAATTTTCCGTCATTCGTACCGACAACTAAAACATGATGGTCTTCCAGATTTTTTTTCCTTACCTCAATTGAAATGACCTTTGGGTTGTTTGGATTTATTTTACTTTCAAATAATTCCAGGTCATTAGCAAAATTTATGTCGTCAGCGTCTCTTGTCCAGTCCTTAAAGCCAGCAATTTTTATCGTGAGTGGATGGAGCTGTATGGAATTAGCTCGGCCAAGCTTTTTACCATTTGTCCCAGGATGGGAGACATCAAGCGTCCGCCCGCCAATTTTGGTTTTCATCCGCTGGACTGCGGAAGAGTGAGGTGGTCCGGAAGCACTTGCCGCCGAAAGCGGAAGGGCCGAGGCAGATTTCGAATTCTGCGCCGCCGCCCGCCAACCCAGCCGATCCGCTTCCGCCTCCAGCGCCCGGTCCTGCACCACCGCCACGCCCACGCCGCCGGGCGCCCGCACCCGCCCCTGCCGCTGTTGCAACACATGCACCAACTCATGCCCGAGCAAGTGCCGACCTTGTGTGGTGTCGGGCTGGAACCGCCCCGGCGCAAAATAAATGTCCGATCCGGTGGTGAAGGCGACGGCGCCAATCCGTTCCGCCTGCGGGCCGACATGCACCCGCACTGTGGAGAAATCGGCTCCCAATGCGGCCTCCATCCTGCCTCGCACGGCTTCCGGTAACGGCGTGCCGCCACCACCCACCAGCCCGAGCTGCGCCGGCGCCACTGTAAAGGACTCGCCTCCGCCGCACGGCTGTACCGTCTGCGCCGGCGCCAAGGGCGCACGCCCGGCAAAAGCCGGCACCGGCGGTCCCGGTGGCCGCGGCATGGCCAGATGCCCGACCTTGGGCTGCACCGCCGGGCCCGGCAGGCGCGGCCGACCGCCGAGGAAAACCCCTTGGATTACCTTGGTTGTCATGGCCCAAAGACTCCCGATCCTGTTGTTTCCCCACGGCCGGCACCGGACGCGCACAAAAAGATACAGAAAGAACAGATGCCACCCGATAATCCATGGACAGACATCCATGGCTCGCATTTTGCCTCATGGCCTGCGATGCAGGCAAGCAATTATTCGCTCGGGCTCTCCGAATCGGAGTTTCCGGTCGGTTGCCAATACCCTTGGCAAATTTGGTGTGGCCGGATCGGTCCCGATGCCGGGCCGCTGGAACCGGGGACGTAGGCCCGCAGACCCCAGGTTACAACCGATAGTTGAAATAAAACGGCTTTTTTAGGCTTCGCCCAATATGCGCCAGGATGGGGCTATTGTCTTGATTTTGCAGGGCTCTGCCCTGCACCCGCAATGAGGTTTGCCTCCTTGACCTCCAAAACCCGCGGGTTCAATGGGCCGGCCGTCCCTTTGCGGGTGTGGGCAGAGCCCATAAAATTGTTTCGTTCCAATGACCTGTTGTATGCTGGCGCATATGGGGCCGATGGCACCGGCAGATCAGGACGGATATCAAGACGGATTTCCGGCCCTTGCCGACGCTCCCGGCAGCGACACCCTTCCTCCCGGCACCGGTGACAGCAGGGAGCCGGTCGCGATAAGGTCGGCCGGTCCCGGCCCGGCCGGAAACGAAGGAGCAGCCCCGACATGACCGAGCCGACCCCATGACCGAACACCTGACCCGCCTGGACAATGGCTTTCGGATCGTGGTGGATCCGGTTCCGCATGTCGGCATCGTCACCGCCGGGGTCTGGGTCGGGACCGGCGCCCGGGACGAGCCGGAGGCGCTGAACGGTCTCTCTCACTTCCTGGAACACCTGCTGTTCAAGGGCACCGCGGGCAGGACCGCGTTCGAGATCGCGGCGGAGATCGAGAACCGCGGCGGCAGCATCGACGCCTGCACCGACTACGAAACCACCACCTATTACGTCCAGACCGGCGCCCGCCACTGGCCGGCGGCGGTTTCCCTGTTGGCCGAGGTGCTGACCGGGTCGGTCTTTCCCGAGGACGAGGTTGAGCGCGACCGCTCGGTGGTGCTCCAGGAAATCGACCAGTATGCCGACGAGCCCGAGGCGGTGCTGGGCGACGCCCTGCACGCCCTCCTCTACCCCGACCAGCCGCTGGGGCGGCCGATCCTGGGCACCGCCGCCCATGTCGCCGGCTTCACCCGGCAGCACCTGCTTGACCGTCTGGCCAGCCATTACCGGCCGGGGCGGATGGTGCTGGTGGTCAGCGGCCGGGTCGATCCCGCCGAGGTGACGGCGCTCGGCGCCCGGCTGTTCGGGACGCTGGCCGGCGGGCCGGTGCCGGTCTCTCCGCCGGCCCGCCCGGCCGGCGGCCACCGGGCCATCGCCCGGGACATCGAGCAGGCTTACCATGCCCTGGCCTTCGCCGGCCCCGGCGCGGTCCATCCCGACTTGCCGGCGCTGCGCCATGTGGCCAACATCCTGGGCGGCGGCCTGACCTCGCGTCTGTTCCAGGAAATCCGCGAGCGGCGCGGTCTGGCCTATGACGTCCACGCCGATCTCGAGACCTTCACCGATACCGGCTTCATCGTGTTCGAAGCCGCAACCGCCCCCGGGCAACTGGACGACATGGCGGCGATTCTGGCCCACGAAGTGGCGCGTGCCCGGGACGGTTTCACCGCCGCGGAACTGGCGCGGTCCAAGGAACAGTTGCGCTTCCTGCTCGGCAGCACCCAGGAGTCCACCTTCGGCCGCGCCCAGCGGCTAGCCCGCGACACCCTGCTGCGCGACCGTCTCCGCAGCGTCGACGCCATCGAGGCCGAGATCGACGGCGTGACCCTCGACGATCTGGCCCGGGTAGCCGGCCAGGTCCTGTCGGGTCTGCCGGGTTCGTGCGTGGTCGGCCCGCCCCCGGCCCGACCGCGTCGGCCCGTCCGCCGCCGGGGCTAGGGGAACCCATGGCCGACGCGACGCCGATCTTTTCCTACCGCCCCTATTGGGCCCACCGTTTCGGGACGGCGCCGTTCCTGCCGCTGTCGCGGGCCGGGATGGACACGTTGGGCTGGGACAGTTGCGACATCGTGCTGGTCACCGGCGACGCCTATGTCGACCACCCGAGTTTCGGCATGGCCATCGTCGGGCGCTTGCTCGAGGCCCAGGGGTTCCGGGTCGGCATCATCGCCCAACCGGACTGGAGCGGACCCGCGGCCTTCGCGGCACTGGGGCGGCCCAACCTGTTCTTTGGCGTGACCTCGGGCAACATGGACTCGATGGTCAACCGCTACACCGCCGACCGCCGCCTGCGCCACAACGACAGTTACACCCCCAACGACGAAGGCGGCCGGCGGCCCGACCGGGCGGTGATCGTCTACGCCCAACGCTGCCGGGAGGCATTCCGCGAGGTGCCGGTGGTGATCGGCGGTATTGAGGCGTCGCTGCGCCGGATCGCCCATTACGATTACTGGTCGGACAAGGTGCGCCGTTCGATCCTGGTGGACAGCAAGGCGGATCTGCTGGTTTACGGCAACGCCGAACGCGCCATCGTCGAGATCGCCCATCGGGTGGCCCGGGGCGAGGCGCCGCGCGAGATCACCGACGTGCGCGGCACCGCGCTGCTGCGCGCAGCGGTCCCCGAGGGCTGGACCGTGGTGGAGGCCGGCGAAAGCCGGCCAGCGACGGAGGCCGGCGACCGCACCGTGGTCCGTCTGCCGGCCTGGGAACAGGTCGCGACCGACCCGCTGCGCTACGCCGAAGCCTCCCGGGCCATGCACCTGGAAAACAACCCCGGCAACGCCCGCGCCCTGGTCCAGCGCCACGGTGACCGGGAATTATGGGTGAATCCGCCGCCGGTTCCCCTGTCCACCGCCGAGTTCGACGGTGTGTTCGCCCTGCCCTACGCCCGGGCCCCCCACCCGGACTATGCCGAGGCCCGCATCCCCGCCTGGGAGATGATCCGGTTTTCGATTACCATTCTGCGCGGCTGTTTCGGCGGCTGTTCGTTCTGCTCGATCACCGAACACGAGGGGCGGATCATCCAGAGCCGGTCCGAGACCTCGATCCTGAGCGAGATCGAGGCGATTCGTGACGGCGGCACCGGCTTTACCGGGGTGATCTCGGATCTGGGCGGCCCCACCGCCAACATGTACCGGATGGCCTGCAAGGACGCCGCCATCGAATCGCTGTGCCGGCGCTGGTCCTGCGTCCATCCCGAAATCTGCAAGAACCTGATCACCGACCATGAGCCGTTGATCCGGCTCTACCGCAACGCCCGGACACTACCCGGGATCAAGCGGATTCTGATCGGCTCCGGGGTCCGCTATGATCTGGCGCTGCGCAGCCCGGCCTATATCCGGGAACTGGTCAGCCATCACGTCGGCGGCTATCTCAAGATCGCCCCGGAACACACCGAGGCCGGGCCGCTGGCCCTGATGATGAAGCCGGGAATCGCCAGCTTCGACCGCTTCAAGGCGCTGTTCGACCGCTTCGCCCGGGAAGCCGGCAAGGAACTGTACCTCATCCCCTATTTCATCGCCGCCCATCCCGGCACCACCGACCAGGACATGCTCAATCTGGCGCTCTGGCTGAAACGCAAGGGCTTCCGACCCGATCAGGTCCAGACCTTCCTGCCCTCGCCGCTGGCGCTTGCCACCACCATGTACCACACCGGACACAACCCGCTGCGCCCGCTGCGTTCCGCCGGCGCCGAAACCGTGGTCACCGCCAAGGGCCTGCGCCAGCGCCGGCTCCACAAGGCGTTCCTGCGCTACCACGACGCCGAGAACTGGCCGACCCTGCGCGAGGCGCTCCGGCGCATGGGCCGGGCCGACCTGATCGGCCCGGGCAAGGCCCAACTGGTCCCGGCGTGGCAGCCCGCCGGAACCGGCCTGTGCGGTGGCGAAGGCGCGCGGACCGGCCGCAGGCATGGCGTCCCGTTCCAAGCCGGGCCACGCCCCCGATCGTGAACCGCCCTCTCGGCATCGTCCATGGTTTGGTCGTAAACTAAGTTCGCATGCGCAGCGGGACGGGAACGAAGGGACGATCATGAACCGGTACGTTTGTGAAGCCTGCAACGGCAAGGGGACCCGGCTGGTGGCGCGGGATATGGATCTCGATAAAGCCTGCCGCACCTGCCAGGGGCGCGGCTTTCTCACCGAAGCCGAGATGGAGGTGCTCCTGGCGGGCGGCAGACGCCCCAACCTGCTGGACTGGCGCCTGTTCGCGCGCCGCCATCCCGGCGACCCGTGATCCGCCGACCCGTGATCCGCCGACCCGTGATCCGCCGACCCGTGATCCGCCGACCCGTGATCCGGCGTCCGGTGACGGCCAGGGTCCGGGGCGGTTCGGGGGCGGTTCGGGTCTCGCACCGGGAGACGGGGTTGGCGTATTCTGCCCGGACCGGCACTCGTACCGATCGGCCATAGGCGGGACATGACTCATGAAACGATCACGCCGCCTGCGGCCGGCGTCATCGAAGAAGCCGAAATTTGCTTCGCGTCGGAAGACGGTTCCGGCCTGCGGAGCCGTCCGGCCGTCGGCCCTTTGCTGCGATGCTGGCTGGACGTCCACGGGCTGACCGCCACCGAGTTGCTCCACGATCACCGGGCGCTGTCGGCCTTGCGGGCCGAACCCCGGGTGACAGCGACCGGGCTCACCGGGCTGCCGCCGGAGCCGGGTCGGCCGGGCGGGGGCGACGCCGGCCCGGCGATCATCGACCGGCTGCTGACCCGGGCGGTTGCCACCGGGGCGGTTCTGGACGGGTTGACCGGCAACGCGACGCCGCTGGCCAGGCTTCGGGACCAGGGGATGAGGCCTGGCCGCTCTGCCGAACAGGATTATCTGTTGCGCGCCGCCCTGTGCCGGGAGTTGGCCGGCTGCCGGAGCCGGCTGGAAAAGCTGACGCTGCTGGTCGGTCTGGCCGGCGACGAGGCCGATGGCGGCATGGCGGCGCTGACCGATGGTATGATTGCGGATTTGCTGGGCACCGGAAATTTGCCGGGCACCGCAGGCGTGCTGAACGAGGTGTTCGGGGCGCACCCTTACCTGGGGGTCAATCTGCGCCGGGCGCTGGAACTGGCGCTGAGCCCGTTGCCGCGGCCGGTCGATGCCGGCGGGACGCTGCTGTTCGACCTCAACCGTCTGCTGGTCGGGCACCGGCTGCCGCTGGCCCGCACCGCCTTGCTGGACTGGGTCTGCGATCAGTTGGGCTCGCCGCTGCCGCTCGGGTCCGGGCGACGGGAGGAGGAAATCCGCCTGTTTCACGAGTTGCTGGCGCTGCTGGCGACCCCCGGCGGTGTCATCGGCGACGGCGCCATGGCCGAGGCGCTGGTGGCACGCTACGCCCGGCGGTTGGATCAGGATGGCCACCGCACCCGCCAGTCCGCGGTTCAGGGGGTGGTCGAGACCCTGCCCAACCTGTTCAGCCGGCTTTATTTCCTGGCCGCCCTGGCCGGTTCCGCCCCGGGTCGGCGGTCGGTGGACGAGTTGGTGGTGCTGGTGGACGCCGCGCTCCACAACCGGACCCTGATCGAGAACGCGGTGTTCCGGTCGTTCGATCCCGACGCCCTGCACGACGCCCTGGTCCGGGCCGCCGCCGCCTTCGACCCGGCGGACCTGCCCGATGACGTCCGGGTGCGCCTGCGCAGCCGCATCACCGGTCTGGTCGATGCCTTCGTCATGCGCGGCAACTTTCTGGAGCTGCTGGATGCCAGCGAGCCTTCGGTGGCGCGGCGCAGCCAGGGTCTGGCCCGGGTGGTCGCGGTCGGGCTGGTCACCGAATATGGCGGCAGGCCGCTGATCGAGCAGCATATCCGGCAGATCGCGGAGCGCGCCGCGGCCGGTGCGGGCGTGGTCCCGGCCCCGGGATGGCCGCCGCCCTTCGGTCCCGACGCCGAAGTCCGGCTGATCTCGCGTTTTGCCCGTTACCGCTGCCCCTACTGTTTTGAAGCCAAGCGGGGCGGGGTTCTGTGCCTGGTCTGCGGTTATGACGAGACCGAAGGCGCCCGGCCGGGGGTTCATCTGCCGGCCGGAACCGTGCTTCAAGGTCGTTATGTGGTCGGCCGCCTGATCGGACAGGGCGGTTTCGGGGCGACCTATCTCGGCTGGGACGAGCGGCTCCAGGTCAAGGTGGCGATCAAGGAATACTTCCCGGTCAGCCTGGCCGGGCGGACCGAAGGCGGCATCCTCAGACCCTATGTCGAGTCCCACGCCCGGGCCTTCCGCGACGGCATCGTCAAGTTCATCGAGGAGGCGCGGACCCTGACCCGGCTGCGCTACGTCAAAGAAGTCGTCGAAGTCCTCGATCACTTCGAGGCCAACGGAACGGCTTATCTGGTAATGGAACTCTTGATCGGCCGCACATTCCAGCGTCACCTGCTGGAAGAGGGCGGAGTTATCGACTACCGTCGGGCGCTTGGTCTGATGTTACCGATCGCCAAGGCGGTTCACGAAGTTCACCGGCTGGGTTTGATCCACCGTGACATCAGCCCCGACAATATCTTTTTGCTGGACAGCGGCGAGGCCAAGCTACTTGATTTCGGCGCCGCCCGCCATTGCCTCGGCGAGGCGCTGGGCGGACTTACGGTTATTCTCAAGCGCGGCTACGCCCCGCCCGAACAGTATGTCCGCGACGGCCATCAGGGTCCCTGGACCGATGTCTACGCGCTGTCCGCCACCTTTTATTGCGCCATCACCGGCCGGCCGCCGCCTGAATCGATCCTGCGGCGGGAGGCCGGCGCGCTGGTTCGCCCCAGTCAGCTTGGCATCACGATTCCGCCGGCGGTGGAGGAGGTCCTGCTCGGCGGTCTGGCGCTCGACTGGCAGGACCGGCCGCGGGACATGAAGACTCTGCTCCAGGGCTTCAGCCGCGCGCTGTCGTGAGCGCCGGCCGGCCGCTGAACCTGTTTTCGATAGTCATGTTCCGAACTGTGGCGTACCGGCACCAACAGCTTGGAAAGCTCTCCCAAACGCCTGGTTATGCTTGCTGCCGGCGTTTGCCCCGATACCCTGGCCTGCGGGTTGGTTCCGTTGAGGCGTCACGGCCCGTTGTAAAAGTCGATATCCGGGGTACCGGGATGACTGCCCGTGGGCGGGTGCAACGGTTGGACGTTGTGTTTTCTCGCTTTTTATAAGGTGGAAACCGTCAGTCGGCCAAACATGGAGGCAAAGGATGAACAGACAGAACATTATCGCTGTGATCAGGCCCGGGACGTCCGGCGTCGCGGTGGCGCTGGGGCTGGCGTCCGGTCTTGTCGCTTTCTCCGGTCAGGCGGCGCTGGCCCAAAGCGCCGGAACCGCGCCGTTCAACGAAACAATCAACGGCTACACCCTAAATGGCACCGAGACGCCGCTGTCCCGGAGCAGCTTCAACACCGCCGGTACCATCAACGGTCCGGGTGTCAACAACGTGCCGTTCAGCACCACCCTGACCGCGCTTTCGCCGACCATCGACCAGTATACCGGCACGGTCAACGGTCAGCCGGTGAACTGCACCGCCACCCAGCTCAGTAAGAACGCTTATTCGCTGTCCGGGACCTGCGGCCTTCTCAGTCAGGTCTTCCTTCCCAACAATCCCCAAGCCGAGATCGCCGCGCGCCAGGCCGCCGTGGTTCAGAGCCAGCGCATCGAGAGCCAGCAAACCGTTGACCTGATCAGCCGCCGCATCTCCGACGCCCTGTCGCCGCCCCGCGGCGCGTTCACCGCGACCCGGCAAAGCGACGCCGGCGGCGCGCTCCAGGCCATGGACGGACACAACGGCATTTCGGGCGTATCCTCGGGCGATGGCGACTACACCAACGCCCTATGGGCCACCTACAGCCATACCTGGCTTGCCAACAACTGGTCGGCGCTGAAGTCCTCGACGGATCTCAATACCGGAGTGGTCGGCGGCGACATTAAAGTCGGCGGCAATCTGCTGGCCGGTCTGACCTTTACCTATCAGTCGAGCACCGGCACCACCAATTTCAATGACGGGACGCTCGATGCTTCGACCTATACCTTCGTTCCATACGGCGCCATCAGCTTCCTCGACAACCAGATCGTCCTCGACCTGATGACCGGCTTCGGCTTCAGCGACAGCACCAGTACCCGTTCGCGGAGCGTCGCCGCCATTGACGGCTCATACGGCAGCGACCGCTGGATGCTGGCCACCCACGCCACCTTCAATCATCCGGTGGACAACTGGAACCTGTCGGCCAGGCTCGGCTGGTTGATGAGCTATAACTGGGCCGATCAGTTCACCGAGAGCAATGGCACGGTCAACCCGACCCTGGTCACCCGTGTCGGCGAAATCAGCGTCGGCGGCCACGCCGGCTACACCATCGACCAGTTTGAACCCTATGTCGGCCTGACCTACCTTTACGACGTGATGCTCAGCCCCAACAGCGTCGGCCTGACCGGTTCGACCCTGGGCCGGGACGAACTGGACGCCCTGATCGGCCTGAACTGGACCGCCACCGACCGGGTCAACGCCAGCGTCGAACTGAGCAACGGTTTCCTGCGCACCAACGAAGACAACACAACGGTCGTGGTTGCCGGGCGCTTTGTGTTTTGAGCCCGCCCGGTCATAATCGTGACCGCTTGGCCTGACCGGTCGGTGACCAAGGGCGACACCCCTGGTCACCGACCGGATCGGCCAGCACCCTCGAGTCTTCGGCAAAGTCAGGCGTCGAGGGACTGGTCGTTGCTGAAGTGAGCCTGTCTTTGACAGGATATTACCCGAACCGGCAAACCGGCGGCACCCTGGCGGGGGCCGGCGCGAATTTTGTTGTCTTCCGCAGGCTCCTCATTTATCGTGAAATCGCTGGGTAATCGTCTGGATTCATAACCTGTTGCCCCCGTTGGCCGGTGGCAAGGCGACGAAGAGCCGTAATCAGGACAAAGAAAAGCAATCCAGGACGCCCGTGCCCTGTGCCTAACGGCCACGCAAAGCCAGTCCTTTGTCGTGAATCCGGTGTGTTGTCGCACCGGGGATCGCTTTCTTTTAATTGGCCTGACAACAATAATAAGAAAAATGGCCCCGGGAGGAAGAGAAATGAGGCGGAAGCGTAAGAATACATTCTCTCCGATCGCCTGCCCTGACTGCAACAGCCGGCTTTCGGTGCTTGATCATGGCTATTCCATCTGTTTTGAATGTGGTTGGTCGTGGTCACCGGGAATTCGCCGTCGTGACCGGATGTCGTCGCCAGCGGTCGGTCCGTCAGCCGACCGGTAACCGGCGCTTCCCGTCTCCCTGACTTCGCCGAGGGGGGCTTCGCCCCTTCCCCGATCAGGTCTTTGCCCTGGACCCACCAAGGGCCGAAGGGCCGGTGGCCCTTGGAACCCGGGACTTAAGCGATGGGGGTCCAGGGGCCTCCTCTGGTGTCGTTCCTGGTGCCCGCCGGTATCAGACCTGCGGCCTCTGCGGCGTCATGGCCATTCCCGAACCACCCCGATTGTGTGGTATGGTTCGGTGTCGCGGCTGGACATCCCTGGTGCACAAGCCGGCCGAGGGGTGCGTGGGGATTGGGGGGAGGCTGATGTCCGTCGAGTGGAATGAGAGCTTGTTCTTGAGCCATGACGGCATGGACGATGATCACCGGCAGATGGCCGCCCTGATCAACAAGCTCTATCTGAGCATCGGAGAAAGTTTCGGTAAAGAGGCCACCTGTCGGGCCGCGCAAAGCCTGCTGGACTTTGCCCGGAGCCATTTCGATCACGAAAAGAAACTGATGGAGCGGTATCGATACCCCGATACCCTGCGGCACCTGTGGCTGCATCGGGAACTGCTGGATGAATTGCATTTGTTGATCAATCGTCTTGAGGGCTCCAGCGCCAATATCACAACCGAGTCCATTGAGTTTATCGATAACTGGTTCACCACCCATCTTCGGGACAGCGATGCCAAGCTCGCCTTTTTCCTGAGCACCATCGACCATGACATTAACCCGGCGCCGGCCTTGTGAGCGCCCTCCCCGCCCCGACGCCAGCCGCCCTGGATGCCTTGCGCCGGCGGGGGGCGGTGTGAGACAAACTCGGCCCCGGTGCTTTTTTTTTCAGACCGACCCGCCGATGGCCGCGACCGCGCTCCGGGTCGCGCCGTCACCGCCCGACCCGCACCGCGCCGACCCACTTCCGCCAGACAAACTTCAGACAACAAACTTCAGACAACAAACTTCAGACAAGAGGATCTAGCCCGTGCTTGAAGCCTATCGCTTGCATGTCGCCGAGCGTGCCGCTCTCGGGATTCCGCCCGTGCCGCTGACCGCCAAGCAGACCGAGGAGCTTACCGGCCTCCTGCGGAACCCTCCCGAGGGCGAAGAGCAGGGACTGGTCGACCTCATCACCTGGCGGGTGCCGGCCGGCGTCGACGACGCGGCCAGGGTCAAGGCCGCCTTTTTGGCCGCGATTGCCCGGGGCGAACAGACTTCTCCGCTGATTTCCAAGGTCAAGGCCACCGAACTGCTCGGCACCATGCTGGGCGGCTTCAACATCAAGCCGCTGATCGACCTGCTGGGCTCGCCCGAATGCGCCGCCGCGGCCGCCGCCGGCCTCAAGACGACGCTGCTGATGTTCGACTACTTCCATGATGTCAAGGAACTGGCCGACCAGGGCAATGCCGGGGCAAAGGCGGTGGTGCAGTCCTGGGCCGATGCCGAATGGTTCACCTCGCGTCCCGAGGTCCCGGCCAGCCTGACCCTGACCGTGTTCAAGGTCACCGGCGAGACCAACACCGACGACCTGTCGCCGGCCCCCGACGCCTGGAGCCGCCCCGACATCCCGCTGCATGCCCTGGCCATGCTGAAGAACCCCCGCCCGGGCATCCAGCCCGACGAACCGGGGGCGCGCGGTCCGCTCCGGCAGTTGGAGGCGCTGAAGGCCAAGGGTCATCTGGTTGCCTATGTCGGCGACGTGGTCGGCACCGGCTCTTCGCGCAAATCCGCCACCAATTCGGTGCTGTGGTTCACCGGAGAGGACATCCCCCACGTCCCCAACAAGCGTTTCGGCGGCGTCTGCCTCGGCACCAAGATCGCCCCGATCTTTTACAACACCATGGAAGATGCCGGCGCCCTGCCCATCGAGGTCGAGGTGTCCCGGCTGGACATGGGTGACGTGGTGGAGTTGCGGCCCTATGAGGGCAAGCTGCTCAAGAACGGCGAGGTGGTCGCCGAATTCGCCGTCAAGTCCGAGGTGGTCTTTGACGAGGTCCGGGCCGGCGGCCGGATTCCGCTGATCGTCGGCCGTGGCCTGACGGGCAAGGCGCGCGAGGCCCTGGGCCTGCCGCCCTCGACCCTGTTCCGCCTGCCCGCCGTCCCCACCGACAGTACCAAAGGCTTTACGCTGGCGCAGAAGATGGTCGGCCGGGCCTCGGGCCTGCCCGAAGGCCAGGGTGTGCGTCCGGGCGCCTATTGCGAACCCAGGATGACCACCGTCGGTTCCCAGGACACCACCGGGCCGATGACCCGGGACGAGTTGAAGGATCTGGCCTGCCTGGGCTTCTCGGCGGATCTGGTGATGCAGTCGTTCTGTCATACCGCCGCCTATCCGAAGCTGGTGGACGTGAAGATGCATCACGAACTGCCGGGCTTCATCGCCAGCCGGGGCGGCGTGTCGCTGCGGCCGGGCGACGGCGTTATCCACTCTTGGTTGAACCGCCTGCTGCTGCCTGACACCATCGGTACCGGCGGCGACTCCCATACCCGCTTCCCCATCGGCATCTCGTTCCCGGCCGGCTCGGGTCTGGTCGCGTTCGCCGCCGCCACCGGGGTCATGCCGCTGGACATGCCGGAATCGGTGCTGGTGCGGTTCAAGGGCCAGATGCAGCCGGGCGTCACCCTGCGGGATCTGGTCAACGCGATTCCGCTGTATGCCATCCGCCAGGGCCTGCTGACCGTCGAGAAGAAGGGCAAGAAGAACATCTTCTCGGGCCGCATCCTGGAGATCGAGGGTCTGCCCGACCTGAAGGTCGAGCAGGCTTTCGAGCTGTCCGACGCCTCGGCCGAGCGTTCCGCCGCGGCCTGCACGGTCCGGCTCGATCAGGCGCCGATTATCGAATATCTGCGCTCGAACATCACCCTGATGAAGTGGATGATCGCCAGCGGCTATCAGGACGCCCGCACGCTCGGCCGCCGGATCAAGGCGATGGAAGCCTGGATCGCCAACCCGGTGTTGCTGGCCCCCGATGCCGACGCCGAGTATGCCGCGGTGATCGACATTGATCTGGCCGACATCAAGGAACCGATCGTCGCCTGCCCCAACGATCCCGACGATGTCAAGCTGCTGACCGAGGTGGCCGGTGCGACCATCGACGAGGTCTTTATCGGCTCGTGCATGACCAATATTGGCCACTTCCGGGCGGCGGCCAAGGTGCTGGACGGCACCTCGGACATTCCGACCCGGTTGTGGATCGCGCCGCCGACCAAGATGGATGCGTTGGTGCTGAACGAGGAAGGCTATTACGCGGTCCTGGGCAAGTCCGGCGCACGCATGGAGATGCCCGGTTGTTCCCTGTGCATGGGCAACCAGGCGCAGATTCGCAAGGGCTCCACGGCCATGTCGACCTCGACCCGGAACTTCCCGAACCGGCTCGGGATCGACACCCAGGTCTATCTCGGCTCCGCCGAACTGGCGGCGGTGTGCGCCCTCAAGGGCAAAATCCCCACCGTGGCCGAGTATCTGGAGCAGGTGGCGGTGGTCAACAAGAAGGCCGCCGACATCTATCGCTACATGAACTTCGACCAGATCCCGGCGTTCCGCGAGATCGCCGACGGGGTGGCGGCGTAACCGGGGGCCTTCGGCAACCAGGGGCGCTGTGCCCCTGGACCCCACCGGGGCCGTCAGGCCCCGGACCCCATGGTTTTGGCGATGGGACGCAGGCGGATCGCCCCCGACCAGCTTTCCATCTCGAGATAGATCCCGGTCTGGCCGCCAACCCGCTCGGCCAGGATCGGAATCCCCAGGCGGGTCAGTTCCTCGCGGGCCAGCGCGACGTTTCGGGGACCGGTGGCAAACAGCGAGTCCGTATCGGACCACATGGCGTTGGCCCCCCCGAACATCTTGGCGGTCAGATCGGCGATCCGGCAGCCCGACGCCTCCAGTTTCGTCACCAGTTCGCCAATGGCCACGTCGCCGAAGCGGGCATCCCGGCCGGAACCCGCCGGGGCACGGGGCAGCACGAAGTGATTCATGCCTCCAAGGGCCGACACCGGATCATAAAGGCAGACCGCGACGCACGAGCCCAGGGTGGTGGTGATGAGGCACGGCCGAAGGCCGACATGGCAGCACCCCGACGGCAGCGAAACGCGGGAGACGGTGATTGCGGTCATGGACGCCGCTCAGGTTGAACAACGCGGAGAGTCTTTCCAGGCGCCATCGGCGGGTCCCGGCGACTGATTCGCCCATCATGCCCGTGGTCGGGGTCGGGACACCAGACAACAAGGCTGTCCGAGGCCCCGGTCACGCAACCGCACCGTCGGCTGGCCCCGCCAACCGCATCACCGCTTCCGGGGACTCGCAAATTGCATCGCAGTTCGCGGGGAGCCATCGCCGCCGTCCCCCGGCTCTCCCGGCTTCGGCAGCGATCCCATTGACGGATCGTCGCTCCAGGAACTGGTATGGAGTTTGCAGGTTCGCATTTGACCAGAGCCGGGGATGCAACACCGGCCGGTAAAAGGGATGAGCCGGGGGTTTGAGACATGTATTATCCAGCCTATGATCCGACGACCGCAGCCGTGATAGAGTATCAGGTGGTTCGCCAATTTGCCCGGTTGTTGCGCTTGCAGGCGCGGATGCTTGACAGCGACGGCGACCACAAGGAAGCCGCACAGTTACGCTGTCGGGCGGCCCGCAGCGAAAGGGCGGTCCTCGGCCATCTGTGACCGGACCCGCCCATCCCGACGGCCACGTGGTGCCGTCGGGACACACTTTCGATGGCTTTGAACGGGCGATCGGCGGCAACCGACGCCGCCCGTCAAATCGTCGGCGTGCCTGCCACCACGGTCAAGATGTCGGGGCGTACCCGGGCCCCAGACCCCAGGACTAAGCGGCCCGATGGCGGCCGGTACGGTATCGGGCGATCAGGCCGCCCCGGGCCCCGGCCACCAGCGACATCAGATAAAAGCCGCCGGCGGCCAGGATGATCGCCGGACCCGAGGGCAGGCCCAGGTGGAACGACACCACCAGTCCGAGCCAACCCGAAGCAAACGCCATCACAAAGGCCAGCAACGCCATAGACCACAATTCGCGCACCCAGAAGCGCGCCGCGGTTGCCGGCAGCATCATCAGGCCAACCGCGAGCAGGGTGCCCAGCGCCTGGAAACCGCCAACCAGATTGAGCACCACCAGCACCAGCAACACCAGATGGGTAAGACCGCCGCCGCCGCCCGCCGCCCGCAGAAATCCCGGATCGAAGCACTCGACCACCAGCGGCCGGTAAATCAGCGCCAGCACCAACAGGGTGACGCTGGCAATGGTCGTGACCAGGATCAGCGCGGCATCGTCCACCGCCAGCACGGTTCCGAACAGCACATGCAACAGGTCGACATTGCTGCCGCGGGTTGAGACCAGCAGCACCCCCAGCGCCAGCGAGATCAGGTAAAAGGAGGCGAAACTGGCGTCCTCCCGCTGCTCGGTGGCCCGGGTCACCAGACCCGCCAGCAGCGCCACCGCCAACCCGGCGACGAATCCGCCCAGACTCATGGCCGGCAACGACAGGCCGCCAACCAGAAAGCCCAGGGCGGCACCGGGCAGGATGGCGTGAGACATGGCGTCGCCGACCAGACTCATCCGGCGCAGCACCAGCAACACCCCCACCGGTCCACAGCCCGCCGCCAGGGCCAGGGTGGCCACCAGGGCACGGGCCATGAAGTCGTAATCGACGAAGGGCGCGATCAGTACCGCGTACAGAGCTTGGAGCACGGTCATCAGGCGTTGCCACGGACACAAAGCGGCGCCGCCTCGTCCCACGCCTCGGACATCCGCCGGGCACGCAACAGATTCCCCGCACCGAGAACCTCGCCGGTCGGTCCCCAGGCGACCGGCTCCCGCGCAAGCAGCAGGGTCTCGGGAAAATGCGCCCGGACCTGATCAAAATCGTGGAGCACTGCGACCACCGTGCGCTGCTCGCCATGCCAGCGTTTCACCACCTGAAGCAGGTCGGCGGTGGTCCGGGCGTCGATGGCGGTGAACGGCTCGTCCAACAGCACCAGCCGCGCGTCCTGGAGCAGCATGCGGGCGAACAGCACCCGCTGGAATTGTCCGGCGGACAGGCTGCCGATCTGGCGGCGTTCGAAACCGCCGAGGCCCACCGCATCGAGGGCCGCGAGCGCCTGCTCGACCAGCGCCCCGTCGATCGCCCCGAACGGGCCGACCTTGTGCCAGTGCCCGAGTTGCACCGTGTCGAAGACCGAAATCGGAAAGGTACGGTCGATCTCGGCCTGCTGGGGCAGATAGGCGATGTCACCCCGCCCCAGGCCCTCGCCGCGGATGCTGCCTGCCAGCGGCCGCAGCAGCCCGACCATGCCCTTGAGCAAGGTACTCTTGCCGGCGCCGTTCGGTCCGACCACCGCGGTCAGCGACCCGGCACGCAACGCCCCCGACAGGTGGTGGACCGCCGGGTGCCGCTCGTAGCCCAGCGTCACATCGTGAAAGCGCAAAATCGTATTCACAGCCACCCCAACACCCGGGCCGCGGCCAGCCACAGCGCGAGGCAGGCCAGAGCCGCCCCGGCCAGTCGCCTCACCGCATCGGTACCCATCAAAGACCGAGCCCGCCAGCGAGTGCCCACGATCTTCCCCTTCCGTACCGGCCACGCCCCATCACCGTAACGTTATAACGTTATATCGATATGGCGCGGCCGTCAAGCCCCCGGGGGGGTGCGGCTTCCCCCCCCCCGGCCGGAACCGTCAGCGGCGCTCGATCAGTTCGATCCGGTAGCCATCGGGATCCTCGACGAAGGCGAGGATGGTGGTGCCGTGGCTCATGGGTCCGGGCGGCCGGGGCACCGGCACGCCGTCCGCGGCCAGACGCCGACAGGTCTCGACAATATCAGGCACGGCGATGGCGAGATGCCCGAAACCGGTCCCGATGACATAGGGTTCGGCCTGGTCCCAGTTATGGGTCAGTTCAACCACCGCGGTCGCCGCCTCGTCGCCATAGCCGACGAACGCCAGGGTAAACCGGCCGCCCGGGTAATCGGTGCGGCGCAACAGCCTCATCCCAAGCTGGCGGGTATAGAAATCCAGCGACCGGTCCAGGTCGCGAACCCGGATCATGGTATGCAGCAACCGGCTCGCCCCACCGGTGGCCCCGGTGCCGGTCTCAGATGTCGTCGCCTCGGCCATCGCCCTTCTCCTTCAGTCCTGGCCCGCCCCGCCGTCACCTCTTTGACGCCAAAGCCAGCCGCCACACCGTTCCGGCAGCCCGTTCGCTGGGCGGCGTCCCGCCGGCACCAAGCCAGCCGCCGACCGCCGCCAATCCGTCCACCTGCGCCTGCCGCGCCTGTGGATCATCCAGCAGGCCAGCCACCGCCGCCGCCAGACGCTCGGGCCGGCATTCCTCTTGAATCAGTTCCGGGACCAGCGGCCGGTCCAGCATGATATTGACCAGATTCGCATACTTGGTATGGATCAGCCGGCGGTAAAGAGCCACGGTCAGCGGATTCATCCGGTAGGCAATCACCGCCGGCAGCCGGGCGAGCGCCAGTTCCAGCGCCACCGTGCCCGACGCCGCCAGCGCCACCGTCGCGGCGGCAAAGGCATCGTACTTCTCGGCATCCCCCTCGGTCACCACCATCGGCACCGCCCACTCCGCCGCCACCGCCCGCACCGTCGCCGCCAGATGGGAGAGCGTCGGCACCACCGCAACCAGACCGGGATAGCGCGGAGCCAGATGCTGAAGCGCCCCTCCGAAATCCGGCAGCAATCGGCGCAGTTCGGTGGTCCGGCTGCCCGGCAGCACGGCAATCACCGGCGCGTCGGCAGCGATGCCGTGACGCCGGCGAAAGCCCGCCCCATCGCCGCAATCGGCACCGGCCTCGACGATGGGATGCCCGACAAAGGTGGTGGCCAGACCCTCACGCTCGAACCACGGCGGCTCGAACGGCAGCAACACCAGCAAATGGTCGAGGAACGCCGCAATCTTGCGGGCGCGCTCGGGCCGCCAGGCCCAAACCGTCGGCGCCACGTAATGAATCAGCGGCACCGCCCGCACCGGATGCCGGCTCTGCCGCAGGCGCCGGCCGACCCGGAAGGTAAATCCCGGCGCGTCGATGGTGATCACCGCGTCGGGCATGCCGTCGCGAATGGCCGCCACCGTCTGATTGAGGCGCCGGATCAGCCGGGGCAGGCGCGGCAACAGCTCAAACACCCCAAACAGCGACAGTTCCGCCATCGGGAACAGCGGCTCCAGGCCCTCGGCGACCATGCGCTCGCCACCAATGCCAAGGAACTGCACCGGCCGGTCGGCACCACGCTTGAGCGCCGCCATCAGCCGGGCGCCCAGCAGGTCGCCCGACGGCTCGCCGGCAATCAGGAACAGCCGCAGCGGCGCAGCCCCGCCGGTCATGACGGTAACGGCGCACCCGCCGCCACCCCGACCACGAACAGCCCGGCTGCGTCGGCCTCCGCCACCAACGCCGGACGATCCATGACCAGGGTTCCGCCGGCTTCAATGGCAATGCCGCGCAGGCCGGCCGCCGCCGCCGCCGCCACAGTCCGGACACCCACCGTCGGCAGGTCCAACCGCCGGTCCTGCTGCGGCTTCTTGACCTTGACCAGTACGCCGCCGGCGCCCTCCCGGCGCAAGGAACCGCAACGGGCAATCAGCGCATCTGTTCCCTCGATGGCCTCGACCCCCAGCACCAGCCCCTGCTGCACCACCACCGCCTGGCCCACATCAAGCGCCCCGACGATTCGCGCCACCTCAATGCCGCGAACGATATCGGCCTCTGCCGTCGCGTCAGGCACCAAAGCCCCAAGCGGTCCCGCGGGCGCCAGCAGGTCACGCAGGATATCCTGGATGCCGACCACCCGGAACCCCTCGTCCTCGAGGCCCCGGGTAATCGCCCGCAGGAAACCGTCGTCACCCAGCGCCCGGGTCCCGACCTTGGCCAGGAATTTGGTCGCCCGCCAGTCGGGCATGATCTCTGGAATCGACGGTCGGCGCACCGGCCCGGCGAACACCAGTTCGGTCACGCCGTTGCCGTGCAGGAACTCGAGGATCGCCGACGCCGCCCCGAAGCGCGACCACAGGTGAGGAACGCCAGCCACCGCAGCCGGTGCCGTGTGGCCTTCGAACGCCACCATGAACACCTCGCGGCCGGCGCCCCGCGCGGCCTCGGCCAGCCGCGCCGGCAGGTCGCCGCCCCCGGCGAAAATGGCGAGCCTAACCGCCATTCTCCGGCCGCGGCTGACACACCGCCCGCGATGTCTTGACCCGCAGGAAGGCGACGATATCGCCCACCAACCGATGATCCGCGAAGGTCTGCGCCACCTCGTCCAGGCGATCGGCCAGCGTCCCGCCCGGCCCGAACAGCGCCCGATAGGCCGTGCGCAGCGTCTGGATGTCCTCCCGGCTGTACCCGCGCCGCTCCAGCCCGACCAGATTCAGTCCCGACAGCCGGGCGCGCTCGCCCATCACCAGCCCATAGGGAATGACGTCGTTTTCGACGCCGGACATCCCGCCGATCATGGCATGGGGACCGATGCGGACAAACTGGTGAACCGCGCTGAGCCCGCCAAGAATGGCATAATCCCCGACCACCACATGTCCGGCCAGCGTGGCATTGTTGGCCAGGATGACGTGGTCGCCGAGCCGGCAGTCATGGGCCACATGGGCCCCGACCATGAACAGGCCCTCGTCACCGACCGAGGTGATCATGCCGCCGCCCGCCGTTCCCGGGTTCATGGTGACATGCTCCCGAATACGGTTGTTGCGCCCGATCACCAGTTCCGACGCCTCGCCGCGGTACTTCAAGTCCTGCGGCGGTGTGCCCAGCACCGCGAACGGATAAACCACGGTGCCGGCGCCAACCTGGGTCCGTCCGTCCACCACCACATGCGAAACCAGACGAACGCCGGCCCCAAGCTCGACCTCGCCACCGACACAGCAACAGGGGCCGATCTCGACCCCCTCGCCAAGGCGCGCCGCCGGATCGACGACCGCGCTGGGATGAACGGACGCCGTCATCGATCGTTCAAAATCATCGCGGCATAGGTCGCTTCGGCACACAAAATGTCGTTGACCTTGGCCTCGCCCTTGAATTTCCAGACATTGCCGCGCTGCCGAACCTTGTTGACGTGAATATACGCGGTATCGCCCGGGGTCACCGGCTTACGAAAACGCGCTTCGTCAACGGTCATGAAATAAACCAGCTTGCCTTCCGCCTCCGCCCCCAGCGTCGCCACCACCAATACCGCCGCGGTCTGCGCCATCGATTCGATGATCATCACGCCGGGCATCACCGGCCGCTGAGGAAAATGTCCCTGGAAGAAAGGCTCGTTGATCGTGACATTCTTGATCCCGATCGCGCTCTCGCCCCGCACGACGTTAACCACCCGGTCGATCATCAGCATCGGGTAGCGATGCGGTATCATCTGCATGACCCGCGTGATGTCGATGTCGGACATCGCATCCATTTCCGTTGCCGCCCCCATCTTCCGACCGCCGTTCTTCTTGCTGATCCCAATGCCGATACCGTCGCCGGTGCCGGTTCCTTGTGCCCGATTCCCGCCCGCCGATCAATCCCCAACCGAAACGGCCCCCAACCGAAACGGCCCCCGTCCGGGAAAGCCGAACCCCCGGCCCCCGGCCACGCCGGGCGCGCCAGGAGGGCCGGGATTCCGGTCCGCCGAAGGCTACTTCCTGACCGACGGAATGTTGACCGCGACCGAGGGCAGTTTGCTGTTGAGGCGGCTCAGCACCTCCTGGGTCACGTCCAGGTCGGTGTCGGCGAAGACCACCGCCGGCCTCGGCAGCACCAGATTGATGCCCTTCTCCCGGGCCAGGGTGCCCAGAATATCGTTGATCGCGCCGAGAATGGTCCGTGACGCCTCGGTATCGCCCTGTTGGAGCGCCTTCTGGCGCGCCTGGGCGTCACGCTGATAGTCCGCCACCTGCTTTTCGAAGTCGCGGCGTTTCTTGGCGAACGCATCCTCCGACAACGCGGCGTGTTGCCGCTCCAGGTCCTGCTGGCCCTGGCGCAGCTTTTCCTCCTGGGCCGAGATTTCCCGATGGAAAATCTCCCCCTGGCTCTCAATGGCCTTTTGGACGGCCTTGCCGGCAGTCGACTCGTGAAGAATAAGTTGAAGATCCACCACCGCCACCACCGGCGGTTTGCCGTCGGCCTTTGCGCCAACCACCGGCACCGAAACCAGAGTGAGGATAACCGCAGCGGCGGCCAGTGCCCACCGTCCATCCCGAAGCATCATGTGTCAGAACCTAGTGCCAAAGTTGAAGCGGAATTGCTGGGTCTTATCATAACTCTGCTTGGCGACCGGAATTGCGAAGTCGATCCCGATCGGACCCAACGGCGACCGCCACTGAAGACCGAGGCCACTCGCCGCGCGCAACGACGCACTGTCCACAACATTCGGAGTGCTGGCGATCTCCACGTGGCTGAGCGAGCCTACGTCGGTGAAGGCATGTCCGAACAGTCCCAGTTCGTCGGGCAAACCCAGCGGAAAGCGGAGTTCCACGGTCCCCCGATAGAACTGGTTGCCACCGAGCGCGTCGCCCGTCGAGATGTCGCGCGGACCGATACCCGCGGTCTGGAAGCCGCGGAGTGTGTCGCCGCCGATAAAGAAGCGGTCGGCAATGAACACGTCCTGACCCAGACCGACGATGTAGCCGGCTTCGCCGCCGAGGCTGAGCACCCATTGGTCCCAGGTCGGTATCGGGAAGTAATAGGTGCCGCTGAGCCGGGTCCGAACATAGTCGGCATCGCCGCCGAGTCCGGCGAAGTCGTTGCCAACCTTGACGATAAAGCCGTTGACCGGATCGGTTTTGCTGTTCCGGGTATCGTAGCTCAACTCGTGGCTGACCTGCGAGACGTTCCGCGTGCCGACCTGATCGATAATGTAGATCGAGGCCGTCGAAGGAACGTCGCTGATGGTGGTCTGCTGAAAGCTGTAGCTCACCCGTTCCCGCAGGCGCTCGGTCAGAGGAAAGCCCAGGTGCAGACCGAAGCCGGTATCGGTCTCGTTGTATTCGCTATAGGTCTGGTTGTCACGGACGATACGGAACAGATCAACCCCGGCCGCCAGGTCGCGGTTGAGAAAGTACGGCTCCGTAAACGAAATGTCGTATTGTTGCGTCCGCTGCGACACCGTCGCCCCGAACCGCAGGTCCTGGCCCCTGCCCAGCAGGTTGCGTTCGCTGATGCTGAAGTCGCCAAGCGCGCCATCGGTGGTCGAGAAGCCGGCGCCCAGCGAGATTTCACCCGTGGACTTTTCGGTGACATCCACCTCGATCACGGTCTGGTCCGGCTGGCTGCCCTCGGCATTGGTCACGTTGACCTTGTCGAAGAAGTCGAGCTTGCGGATGCGCTCTTCCGAACGTTTCAGCTTCGAGGTATTGAACGGATCGCCCTCACTGAGCAGCATTTCGCGGCGAATCACCTCATCCAGGGTGCGAAGGTTGCCGTTAATATTGATGCGCTCGACATAAACCCGCGGACCCTCGTTGACTTCAAAGGTAAGATCGACGGTATGGGCATCGCGGTGGCGATCAACCTTGGGCCGGATGTCGACGAAGGCGTATTGCAGGTCGCCGAGCGCGTCGGTCAGCGCGGTGATGCTCTTTTCCACCTCGCCGGCATCGTACCAGTCGCCTTCGGCCACGGTAATCCGGTCTCGCAGGGTCTCGGGATCAAGGCCCTTGAGGTTGGTGGTCAGATCAATCTTGCCGAACTGGTAACGCTCGCCTTCCTCAATCGTGAAGGTGATGTAGAAGGCGTCCCGCTCCGGAGTCAGTTCGGCTACCGCCGACACCACCCGAAAATCAGCATAGCCCTGGGTCAGGTAATACTGGCGCAGCAATTCTTTGTCATAATTCAGCCGGTCGGGATCGTAGTTGTCGTCGCTCGACAGGAAGCGGTACCAGCGGGATTCCTTGGTCCGCAACACGCCCAGCAGTGTTCCCCGACTGAACTTCTCATTGCCAACGAAATTGATCCGTTCGACCTCGGTCCGCGGTCCTTCGTCGATTTCAAAGACCAGGTCCACCCGGTTCTGGTCGAGCTTGATCACCTTCGGCTCGACGGTGGCGGCGAACCGGCCATTGCGCCGATACAGATCAAGGATGCGCTGAACGTCGCTCTGGACCCGGGTCCGGGTGTACACCACCCGCGGTCGCAGTTGCAGTTCGCTCTGGAGCTGGTCTTCCTTGAGCCGCTTGTTGCCCTCGAACGCGATCCGGTTGATGATCGGATTTTCGACCACCTTGACCACCAGCGTATCACCCTCGCGGCGCAACGCCACGTCGGCAAACAGCCCGGTCGCAAACAGCGCCTTCAGGGACTGATCAAGGCGGCCGGCGTCAAACGGATCACCCGGCTGAAGTTGCAGATAGGAGCGAACGGTGCTCGGCTCGATCCGCTGGGTTCCGTCGACCCGGATGGCCGAGACCGTTCCCCCCTCGGGAATCTGGGCCACACTGGTCGCCGCGACACCGGCACCGGCAGTTTCGGCGCGCGCCTGACCGCCGATGGTGAGGATGCCAACGGCCAACGCCATCAGCACCCATCCTGAGAAACTGAGCCTCAAAGCGTCCCCCCCGACAATACTGGCTTAGGATATCAATCCTCGGAAAAACTCGACCACCCGCAGATGCACGAGGTCGTTCCAAGTCGCGAACACCATCAACGTTAATACCAGAGCCAACCCGACGCGAAAACCATATTCTTGCGCCCGCTCGCCCAGCGGCCGGCCTCGGACGGCTTCGATGCCATAAAACAACAGGTGCCCGCCATCAAGAAGGGGTACCGGAAAGAGGTTGATCAGCCCGAGATTGATCGACAACAAGGCCAAAAACCAGATCAGGGAAACTATGCCGGTTTGCGCGACCTCCCCCGACATCTGGGCAATGCGCAGCGGCCCTCCCAGATCTTCGGTACCACGCTCGCCGCGGATCATCTGGCCGACCCCGACCAGTGTCGCCGTGGTAAGGTCGGCGGTCTCGCGGACGGCCCGCCAGACCGCGGTCACCGGATCATAGCGCCGGTAGTCCAGCCCCGACCGGCCGATGCCGAGCAGGCCGACCTGATAGCTGTTACCGAAGCGGTCGGTTACGGTCGAGGGCTTGGGGGTTGCGGTGACCGTGACCCGCTGGTTGTCCCGCATCACCCCGACCGCCAGCGGCTGGCCCGGGGCCATGCTGACGATGGCCTTCACATCCTCGAATCGCTCGATGGCCCGGCCGTCGATGTCAACGATGACGTCGCCGGGGCGGAGCCCGGCCGCCTCGGCGGCGCTGCCGGCCTGGACGGTGCCGATGTCGGCGGGCGTGAACGGCTGACCGTAGGTCGCGAACAACACGGCCAACACCACCACCGCAAACAGGAAGTTGGCAGCGGGTCCGGCAACGACGATGGCCGCCCGCTGGGACAGCGGCTTGTGGTGAAATGAAACCGCCTGCTCTTCGGGAGTCATCTGGGGCAGGTCGTCACGCGGTGTGCTGGCCGCACTGGCATCGCCAAAAAACTTCACGTAGCCGCCCAACGGCAGCAGGCTGAGGCGCCAGCGGGTGCCGTGGCGATCGGTACGGCCAAAAAGTTCCGGCCCCATCCCGAACGAAAACACCTCGACCCGGACCCCAAAGCGCCGCGCCATCAGGTAATGGCCAAGTTCATGCACGAACACCAGGACCGTCAGGACGACGATGAAGGGAACGGCGTAGTGCCACAATCCGTCAATTATTGCCATCGATTCGCCCATCCGCGCTGGCCGCGACCATCGGTCGCCGCCTTTACGCCAAGAAATTGATCCCGTGTCCGGCCCGCCGGCACCCGTTCCGACGTGGCCCCGGGACCCCGGAGCCTATCGGCGGCCGGTGCAGGCCGCGACCCGTGTCCCGGCATGGCGCCGGGCCGCCTGATCGGTCTCCAGGACATCGCCGATGACCCGGGGCCGATGGTGGGGCACCGCTTCCAGGGTTTCCTCGACCACACGTTCGATGTCGAGAAAGCCGATCCTCCGGTTAAGAAAGGCATCGACCGCCACTTCGTTCGCCGCGTTGAGGATAGTGGGCGCCCCCCCGCTTTGCAAGGCCTCGCGCGCCAGTCTCAGCGCCGGGAAGCGGCCGGGGTCGGGAGCCTCGAACGAGAGGGTGCCGGTCCGCAGCAGGTCCAGGCGCTGGGCCGGGGTTCGAATGCGCGCCGGCCAGCCCAGGGCAAAGGCGATCGGGGTCCGCATGTCGGGAGTCCCCAGTTGGGCCAGGACCGACCCGTCAACGTACTCGACCAGGCTGTGAACCACCGACTGCGGGTGAACCAGCACGTCGATCCGGGCTTCGGGCATGGCGAACAGGTAATGGGCCTCGATGATTTCCAGGCCCTTGTTCATCATGGTGGCACTGTCCACCGAGATTTTGGCGCCCATGTCCCAGACCGGATGGGCCACCGCCTGCTCGGGCGTGACCCGGGCCATGGCGGCGCGGTCGAGAGTCCGGAATGGCCCGCCGGACGCGGTCAGGATCAGCCGCTCCACCGCCTCCCGCCGCTCGAAGTCGAACACCTGAAAAATCGCGCTGTGTTCGCTGTCCACCGGCAGCAGCGTCGCGCCATGGTCACGAACCAGATCCATCATCAGCGGACCGGCGCAGACCAGACACTCCTTGTTCGCGAAGGCGACGGTGGCGCCCCGTCGCGCCGCCGCCAGCGTCGGCTCCAGCCCGGCCGCCCCGACGATCGCCGCCATCACCCAGTCGGCCGGCAGCAGCGCCGCCTCGACCACCGCCGCCGCCCCGGCCGCCACCCCGATACCGGTGCCGGCCAGTGCCTGCCTGAGATCCTCATAGCCTTCGGGTTCGGCGATCACCGCCAGCCGCGGCCGCAACCGCCGTGCCTGTTCGGCCAGCAGGGCGACGTTACGCCGGGCGGTCAGCGCCTCGACCTGATACCGCTCCGGCTCGAGGGCAATCAGGCTGACGGTGTTGCTGCCCACCGAGCCGGTCGATCCCAGCACCGTCACCCGCCGCTTCGCCGGTCCCTGTCCTTGTGTCACCTTGCCCCCGCGTTTCGCTTTGCCGGCTTGTTGACCGATGGCCCGGGCAACCGGGCCATCGGGCAACCGGGCCAGCTTGTTGACCGATGGCCCGGTTGCCCGGGCCGGAACCGCCGCGCCCTGGCTAAAGCCAGTTCAGCCGCGATCCGACCACCGCCTGGAACAACGCCAGCACCGGTGCCGCCGCGACCAGCCCGTCGATGCGGTCGAGCAACCCGCCGTGACCGGGAATCAACTGGCCGCTGTCCTTGACCTTGTAACGCCGCTTGATCGCCGACTCAAACAGATCACCACCCTGCCCGACCACCGCCAGCACCGCGCCCAGCACCACCGCCGCCAGCGGCGCCTGGGCGCCGGCCACCAACGCGACCAGACCGCCCACCAGCCCGGCGGCGGTGATGCCGCCCCAGAACCCGGCCCAGGTCTTGGCCGGACTGATACTTGGCGCCAGACGCGGCCCACCGAGCCCGCGACCCACCACAAAGGCGCCGATGTCGTTGGCCCACACGGTCAGCAACAGAAATAAAATCAACAGCATTCCGACCCCGGGATCGCTGCGCAGCCAGGTCAGGGCCACGCAGCTCGCGCCAACATAAGGAACCCCGAACGCCGCGATCCGACGGTCGGCGCCGGTCACCCGGGCACTGCCCGCCCACGGCACCACCGCCAGCACCAGCGCCAGCGCCAGCGCCGCGCCAAACGCCACCAGCGGCCCGGCCGCCACATCCAGCACCATCACCAGCGCAATGGCGCTGCACGACAGATAGAACGACCGGCCAAGCGGCCCCGGCGCGATCATCCGCACCCATTCGCGAACCGCCAGCACCGCCGTCACCACCACCGCGGTCTGGAACAGCCAGCCGCCAAGCCAGACCACCCCCAGCACCAGTGGCCCAAGCACCGCCGCGGAGAGGACGCGCTTGCGCAGATTGGCTCTTTTATCGTGTGCCAACCGACGCGCCATACCGGCGTTCCCGCCGATGAAACTCTTGAATGGCGTCTTCAAGGTCTTCCCGGCTGAAATCGGGCCAGAGCCTGTCGATAAACACCAACTCGGCATACGCCGACTGCCACAAGAGGAAATTGCTCAGCCGCTGCTCGCCGCTGGTTCGGATTACCAGATCCGGGTCGGGAATCCCCGCGGTCGACAGCGTCGCCGCAAACCGCGCCTCGTCGATCTCTTCGAGACCAAGTTCGCCGGCCGCAACCCGCCGGGCCAGCCCTCGGGCAGCCTCCACGATTTCCTGGCGGGACCCGTAGCTGAGCGCCAGAATCAGGGTCAACGCCGTGTTGCCGGCGGTAATGGCCTCGCCATTTTCCACCAGTTGCACGATATCGGCGGCCAGACGGCTGCGGTCACCGATCACCCGCAGCCGGACCCCCGACTTGTGCAACTCGGCGATTTCACTGCGCAGGTAAAAGCGAAGCAACGACATCAGCTCGGTGACTTCGCCAAGCGGTCGCGCCCAGTTCTCCGACGAAAAGCTGAAAAGCGTGACGTGGCCAACCCCCAGCGCGCGCGCCGCCTCAATGGTCCGCCGAACCGCCTCCGCCCCCTTTCGGTGGCCGGCAATCCGCGGCAGGCCGCGCGCCTTGGCCCAGCGCCCGTTGCCATCCATGATGATGGCAACATGAGCCGGTGGGGTCTGACCGTTGTTGTCACCCGGGCTCGACATGGCGTCAGACCTGCATGATTTCCTTTTCTTTACTCGCCAGCACCTCGTCGATCTTCCTGATATGGGTGTCGGTCAGCGCCTGGATTTTGTCGGCCCAGGTCTTCAGGCCATCCTGGCTGAGATCACCGGCCTTTTCCTGCCGCTTCAGCAGGTCCATGCCGTCCCGCCGGACATTGCGCACCGCCACCCGGGCCTGCTCGGCATACTTGTGAGCAACCTTGCTCAGTTCCTGGCGCCGCTCCTGGCTGAGGTCGGGAATCGGCACCCGGATGCTCTGGCCCTCGGTCTGCGGATTGAGTCCAAGACCGGCCTCGCGGATGGCCTTTTCCACCGCCTTGACCATCGAGCGGTCCCAGACCTGAACCGTGATCATCCGCGGCTCCGGCACGCCGATGGTCCCGACCTGGGTCAGCGGCATGTGGCTGCCATAGGCATCCACCGTCACCGGCTCCAGCAGGCTTGCGGACGCCCGCCCTGTGCGCAGGCCGGCGAATTCCTTGCGCAGCGACTCAAGCGCGCCGTCCATGCGACGCTTGACGTCGGAAATGTCGGGATCGGCCACCTTACCCCTACCCCTCTTCCGTGATCACGTTTCGGTGATGAGAGTGAACCTGCCGCGCCCTGCCATCACCTCGGCAAAGGCGCCGGCACAGACGATCGAGAACACCAGTATGGGAATCCGGTTATCGCGCGCCAGCGAAATCGCCGAGGCGTCCATCACCCTCAGGTCCCGGGCCAGCACCTCGTGGAACGACAGCTGCTCGTAACGTTCGGCGTCGACAACCCGCTTGGGATCCGCGGTGTAGACGCCGTCCACCTGGGTTCCCTTCAACAAGGCTTCACATCCCATTTCCGAGGCGCGCAACGCCGCCGCGGTATCGGTGGTGAAGTACGGATTGCCGGTGCCGGCGGCGAAAATCACCACCCGCCCCTTCTCCATGTGCCGGACCGCCCGGCGCCGGATATAAGGCTCGCACACCGTGGCCATGGGAATCGCCGACTGCACCCGGGTCTGCACCCCCACCCGTTCCAGGGCATTCTGCAAGGCCAGGGCGTTGATCACGGTGGCAAGCATGCCCATGTAGTCCGCCGACGCCCGTTCCATGCCGCTGGCCGCCGCCGAAACCCCGCGGAAGATGTTGCCGCCGCCGATCACGAGGCAGACTTCGACCCCCATGTCCCGGACCGTCCGAACCTCGGTGGCAATCCGGGACACGGTTTCCGACTCGAGCCCGTAATCGCCCTTGCCCATCAGCGCCTCGCCCGAGATCTTGAGCAGGACGCGCCGGTAGCGCGGGCTGAAGTCGTCGCCCCGGGTGATCCGGATCACCATTCCCGGTTCTCCCTTGTCAGCCGGCCACGGCTGGTTTGGTCCCGGCCACCGCCGCAACCTCCGACGCAAAATCCGAGGCTTCCTTCTCGATACCCTCGCCGAGCACAAAACGGACGAAGCCTGTGACCTTCACCGGTGCGCCCACCGCCTTGGCCGCCTGCTCGACCACCTTGCCGACCTTGGACTCGTTGTCGATGACGTAAACCTGCTCCAGCAGCACCACTTCCTCGTAATACTTGCGCAGCCGGCCCTCGACCATCTTGGCGATGATCTCTTCGGGCTTGCCGCTGGCCCGGGCCTGATCGGCGAGGATCGCCCGCTCGCGGTCCAGCTTGCTGGTGTCCACGTCCTTGACCGTCAGTGCCTCCGGCCGGGCCGCGGCCACATGCATGGCGATTTGCCTGCCCAGTTCCAACAGCTTGTCGCGATCGCCCGTCGACTCGAGGGCCACCAGGACGCCGATGGTCCCGAGATTGGGCGCCAGCGCATTATGGGTGTAGCTGGTCACCACGCCCGCCGGGACCGACAGCCGCGCCGAGCGGCGCAGATTGATATTCTCGCCGATGGTTGCGATCAGGCTCGTGATCTCGGCGGCGACGTCGTGACCGGTGCCCGGATAGGTGGCCCGGCGCAGATCCTCGACCTCGCCGCTACCGGTCAGCGCCAGCCCGGCCAGGGTCGCGGCCGCCGCCTGGAACGTCTCGTTGCGCGCAACGAAGTCGGTCTCGGCGTTGAGTTCGATCACGGCGCCGGCGGTCCCGCCGGTGGCGACCGCCACCAGACCCTCGGCGGCGACCCGCCCGGCCTTGCGCGCCGCAGCGGCCAGTCCCTTCTTGCGCAGCCAGTCGACGGCGGCCTCAAGGTCGCCGGCGGTTTGGGTCAGCGCCTTCTTACAGTCCATCATGCCGGCGCCGGTCTTCTCGCGCAGTTCCTTGACGAGTGATGCAGTGATTTCAGCCATCGTGGTTCTTCCCCTTGGCGAATTCTGGCCCTTGGCGAATTCCGGCCCTTGTCGAATTCCGGCCCTTGGCGAATTCAGGCCCCTTGGCGAATTCTGGTTGCAGATCAGGCAGCGTGGTCACTCGCGGGACCGGGGACCCTGCCCCCGGTACCCGCCCCGGACCGGCGCTTGGATCAGGCCTCGACGGCCAGCCCTTCCTCGACCACCGCCGCCTCGACCGGTGCCTCCTCGCGAGCCCCCACGTCGATCCCGGCCGCCACCATCTCAGCCTGGAGGCCGTCGAGCACCGCCCCGGAAATCAACTCGCAATAAAGGTCGATCGCCCGCAGAGCATCGTCATTCCCCGGTATCGGAAAGGCGATTCCGTCAGGGTCGGAGTTGCTGTCGATCACCGCCACCACGGGGATGCCCAGTTTGTTGGCCTCCTTGACCGCAATGGCTTCCTTGTTGGTATCGATGATGAACAGAATATCGGGTAGCCCGCCCATTTCCTTGATGCCGCCCAGTGCCCGCTCGAGTTTGTCACGCTCGCGGGTCAGTTGCAGCGTTTCCTTCTTGGTCAGACCGATGTTCGCTTCCGCCAATCGGTCCTCCATCTCGCGCAACCGACGGATCGACTGGGAAATCGTCTTCCAGTTGGTCAGCATCCCACCCAGCCAGCGGTGGTTGACGAAGTANNTGGTGCCGACGAACAGAACCCGGCCCCCGCCGGCCACCACATCGCGTACCGCAACCATGGCCCGATGAAGCAATGGGACCGACTGCTCAAGGTCGATGATATGAACGCCGTTGCGCACGCCGAACAGATAGGGCTGCATCTTCGGATTGCGACGACGGGTATGGTGGCCGAAGTGGACGCCTGCTTCCAGCAGACGGCGCATCGTGTAGGTTGGCATTGCCATGATATTGGGTCTCTTTCCGGTTATACCGCCGCAGGCCCGTCCGGCTCGCCGCAAAGGCCCGCGCCGGCCGGGCCGGGCGGATTTCCCATGCTGCGAACTCCAGGACACCGGAGCGGCCCCTTGCCATGCCGTGGCAACAGACCGCAAGCCCGCGTGAGGGGTTGACGACGACGTTTAAATAGCTCGCGGCCGGGGTTTTGGCAACAGTTCTGGCAGGCCCGGACGGCGGCGCCGGGAACATGGGGTTGCCACAGCCTTCCCCCCCCCCCCGGGGTGCACCGGCCGGCGCCACCGGAAAGAATTTGACCGGGGCGATCAGGGGCTTATGGTGTCCTGACGATCAGGCGAAACAAAAGTGCGGCGGCGGCCCGAGGCATGCGAACCCCGATGCAGGACGATCCGACACACGCGCCCGCGGATAGCGGCGGCCGGGACCTGATCGGTCGGGGCGATGGAACCGTTTCCAATGAACTGTTCGTGGCCGCCATCGAATCCTGCCCGGTCGGGATCTCCATCTGCGATGCCACCAAACCGATGATGCCTTTGATCTATATTAATTCGGCGTTTTCCGGAATCACCGGATATTTTCTTCAGGAGGTCATGGGAGCCAGCCTGAGTTTCTTGAATGGTCCCGAAACCGACTCGGAAACAGTTGCCCGGGTGGCGATGATGCTGCAACTCAACGAGCCGGTGGACGCCGAGCTTCTTCAGTACCGCAAGGACGGCACGCCGTTCTGGTGCGAGTTGCGGATGACCCCGCTGTCCCACGAAGGCCAGGTCGTCGCCCTGATCGGCGTCCACAACGATGTCACCGAGAAGCAGCAGCGACAGCTGGAGGATCAGCGGCGCCAGAAGCTCCAGGCGCTGGGCCAGCTCGCCGGCGGCGTGGC
>PLTC01000246.1 GCA_003165295.1 Rhodospirillales bacterium
TGGTGTTGGCGAAGCCGGGCTCGATCACGCCGCACACCAAGTTCAGCGCCGAGGCCTACATCCTGACCAAGGAAGAGGGCGGGCGGCACACTCCGTTCTTCAGCAACTACCGGCCGCAGTTCTACTTCAGGACCACCGACGTCACCGGGCAGGTGGTGCTGCCGGAGGGCACCGAAATGGTGATGCCGGGCGACAAGATCACCATGGAGATCCAGCTGATTGCCCCCATCGCCATGGACGAGGGTCTACGTTTCGCCATCCGCGAGGGCGGCCGGACCGTCGGCGCCGGTGTTGTCGCCAAGATTATCCAGTAAGGGTTGGGGCAGGCATCAACCGGACCGTCGCCGCCATCCGGCGCGGCGGTCCGATCGGCCCGGAGCGGGTCGGTTTCGTCGTGAATTGGGTTTTGGACAATGGACAGTCAGAATATTCGCATTCGCTTGAAGGCGTTCGATCACCGCGTGCTCGATCAGTCGACCAGCGAGATCGTCAGCACGGCCAAGCGGACCGGGGCACGGGTGCGCGGGCCGATCCCGTTGCCGACCCAGTTCGAGAAATTCACAGTCAACCGCAGTCCGCACGTCGACAAAAAGTCACGCGAACAGTTCGAGATCCGCACCCACAAGCGGCTGCTCGACATCGTCGATCCGACGCCGCAGACCGTCGACGCGCTGATGAAGCTGGACCTTGCGGCGGGCGTCGACGTCGAGATCAAGCTCTGACGGTTCATTCGGTTTATCGAGGCCAGGGCGAGCCTCAAGGGGTGGGAAGAACATGCGATCCGGTCTGATCGCGCAGAAGGTCGGCATGACCCGCGTCTTCACGGACGAAGGCGAACATGTTCCGGTCACTGTGCTGAAAGTCGATAACTGCCAGGTCGTGGCCCTGCGCACCGAGGAGACCGACGGCTACACGGCGGTTCAACTCGGCTTCGGCACGGCCAAGGTCAAGAACGTAACCAAGCCGATGCGCGGGCACTACGCCAAGGCCAAGGTTGAGCCTAAGCGTAAGCTGGCCGAGTTTCGGGTCAGTCCCGATGCCTTGCTGGAGGTCGGTGCCGAACTGAGCGCGGCCCATTTCATTACCGGCCAGTTCGTGGACGTCACCGGTACCAGCATCGGTAAGGGGTTCGCCGGCGGCATGAAGCGGTGGAATTTCGGCGGTCTGCGGGCGACTCACGGCGTGTCGGTGTCTCACCGCTCGCTCGGCTCCACCGGCAATCGCCAGGATCCGGGCAAGACCTTCAAGAACAAGAAGATGGCCGGGCACCTGGGCGCCGAGCGGGTGACGACACTCAATCTCAAGGTGGTCCAGGTCGATGGCGACCAGGGGCTGATTCTGGTCAAGGGCGCGGTGCCCGGGGCCGAGGGCGGCTATGTCCTGGTTCGCGACGCGGTTAAGCGCCCGGCGCCTGCCGGTCTGCCGTTCCCGGCCGGTATTCGTGCCGCGGCCGGCGCCACCGCCAGCCAGGAGACCGCGCCATGAAGACGGCGGTTCGTAATCTGGACAACCAGGAAGTCGGCGAGATCGAACTCGACGACGCCATCTTTGCCCTGCCGCCGCGGCCGGACATTCTGGCCCGCGCCGTGAACTGGCAGCTGGCCAAGCGGCGCGCCGGAACCCACAAGGCCAAGGGCATCAGCGACATCAGCGGCACCACGAAGAAGCCGTACCGCCAGAAGGGGACCGGCCGCGCCCGCCAGGGTTCGCTGCGTTCGCCCCAGTTCCGTGGCGGTGCCGTGATCTTCGGCCCGGTGGTGCGCAGTCACGAGCATGACCTGACCAAGAAGGTGCGCAAGCTGGCGCTGAAGACCGCGCTGGCGGCCAAGCAGGCCGAGGGCAAGTTGATCGTGCTGGATGCCGCGGTGGCGGCAACCCACAAGACCAAGGAACTGGCGGCGCGGCTCAAGGGGTTCGGCTTCACCTCGGCGCTGATCATCGACGGCGCCAATCTGGACCAGAACTTTGCGCGGGCGGCGGGCAACATTCCGCTGGTGGACGTGCTGCCGGAGCAGGGCGCCAACGTCTATGACATCCTGCGCCGCGATACCCTGTTCCTGACGCGCAACGCCGTCGAGCAGTTGGAGGCCCGACTGAAATGAGCAAGCCGATCAAGGCTGCCGCGCCGCTGCCGCGGGAGCGCATGTACGATGTGATCCTGGCGCCGGTCATCACCGAAAAGGCGACGAACATCACCGAGCACAATCAGGTGACGTTCCGGGTGCCGCTTGATGCCACCAAGCCCGAGATCAAGGCCGCGGTGGAAGGGCTGTTTGAAGTGAAGGTGACCGCGGTCAATACGGTGGTGCAGAAGGGCAAGACCAAGCGCTTCCGCGGCATCCTGGGCCGGCGGCCGGACAGCAAGAAAGCCGTGGTGACCCTGGCGAAGGGCCACCGCATCGACGTAACCACCGGCGTCTGAGGACGGAAGGGCCGAGGGATGGCACTGAAACAGTTTAATCCGGTCACGCCATCGCTGCGTCAGCTCGTCCAGGTGGACCGCTCGGAGCTTTGGCGCGGCAAGCCGCTGAAGTCGCTGACCGAGGGCCTGACCGGCTCCGGCGGGCGGAACAACACCGGTCGGGTTACGGCCCGGCGGATGGGTGGCGGGCACAAGCGGGTTTACCGGCTGGTCGACTTCAAACGGCGCAAATTCGATGTGCCGGCGGTGATCGAACGCCTGGAATACGACCCGAACCGGACCGCCTTCATCGCGCTGGTGCGTTACCAGGACGGCACCCTGAGCTACATCCTGGCGCCGCAGCGGCTGAAGGTGGGCGACAGTGTGGTGTCGGGCGAAAAGGTCGACGTGAAGCCGGGCAACGCCATGCCTTTGCGCAGCATTCCGGTGGGCACCATCGTTCACAATGTCGAGCTGAAGGCCGGCAAGGGTGGGCAGTTGGCGCGATCGGCGGGAACCTACGTTCAGTTGGTCGGTCGGGACAGCGGCTACGCCCAGCTCAAGCTGAGTTCCGGCGAACTCCGCATCGTGCGCGGCGAATGCATGGCCACCATCGGTGCAGTGTCCAATCCCGACCAGGCCAACATCAATTTGGGCAAGGCCGGTCGGAACCGCTGGCTGGGCCGGCGCCCATCGGTGCGCGGTGTCGCCATGAACCCCATCGACCATCCCCATGGCGGTGGTGAAGGCCGGACCTCGGGCGGACGCCATCCGGTAACGCCGTGGGGCAAGCCGACCAAGGGCAAGAAGACGCGGAACAACAAGAAGACGGACCGGCTGATCGTGCGCCGCCGTCAGCAGAAGTAAGGAGTAGGCACCTTGGCCCGTTCAGTTTGGAAGGGACCGTTCATCGACGGCTATCTGCTGAAGAAGGCGGACAAGGCGCGGGGCAGCGGTCGTAACGAGATCATCAAGATCTGGTCACGACGCTCCACTGTTCTGCCCCAGTTCGTCGGCCTGACCTTCGGTGTCTACAACGGCCATAAGTTCCTGCCCGTGCTGGTCACCGAGAACATGATCGGTCACAAGTTCGGCGAATTCTCGCCGACCCGGACCTACTACGGCCACGCGGCCGACAAGAAGGCCAAAAGGAAGTAGCCATGGGCCAGACCGCCAATTCTCCGCGCATTGCCGAAAATGAGGCAATTGCACGCGCCGCACAAATTCGCAGCAGCGCCCGCAAGCTTAACCTTGTGGCTCAGTTGATCCGTGGCAAGGACGCCAGTCGCGCCCTTGCCGATCTGGCCTTTTCGCGTCGGCGCATTGCGCTTGACGTGCGCAAGGTGTTGCAGGCGGCCATTGCCAATGCCGAAAACAACCATCAGCTCGACGTCGACCGGTTGTATGTGGCCGAGGCAACCGTCGGTCGGGCGATGGTGATGAAGCGGTTTCATGCCCGGGCGCGTGGCCGGGGGGCGCGGATCGAGAAGCCGTTCAGCAACCTGACCGTGATCGTGCGCGAACGCGAGGAACCGGTGGCCGCCGCCTCCGACGAGGACAAATAACATGGGTCAAAAAATCAATCCGATCGGGTTGCGGGTCGGGATCAACCGGACCTGGGACAGCCGTTGGTACGCCGGTCGGGACTATGCCAAGCTGTTGCACCAGGACCTGAAACTCAGGAATCATCTGCTGGGGACGTTGCAGCAGGCCGGCTGCGCCAAGGTGATCATCGAGCGTCCGGCCAAGCGCGCCCGCATCACCATTCACGCTGCGCGTCCGGGTGTGGTGATCGGCAAGAAGGGTGCCGACATCGAGAAGCTGCGGACCGAGCTTGGCAAGATGACCGGCAGCGAGGTCAGCCTCAATATTGTCGAGATTCGCAAGCCCGAAATCGACGCCCGGCTGATCGCCGAGAATATCTCGAGCCAGTTGGAGCGCCGCGTCGCGTTCCGGCGGGCCATGAAGCGGGCGGTACAGTCGGCGATGCGGCTTGGCGCCCAGGGCATCCGCATCAACTGCTCGGGTCGGCTGGGTGGTGCGGAAATTGCGCGGATGGAATGGTACCGCGAGGGTCNNGCGTGAAGGTCTGGGTGTTCAAGGGCGAAATCCTTGCCCATGATCCCATGGCGCAGGACAAGCGGGCGGGTGAGGCCCAGGCCGGGACACCCCGGCCCGAAGGCCGGGAGCGGGATCGCGACCGGGACCGCGGGCATGATCGTGAGCGTGGCCACGACCGCGAGCGCGGTCACGACCGCGACCGTTAACAGAGGGCGGGAAGATGCTGAGTCCCAAAAGAACGAAATTCCGCAAGGCGCACAAGGGCCGCATTCACGGTGCCGCCAAGGGGGGGACGCAACTGAACTTCGGCTCCTTCGGACTGAAGGCACTGGAGCCGGCCCGGGTGACCTCGCGTCAGATTGAGGCCGCGCGGCGCGCCTTGACTCGCCACATCAAACGCCAGGGTCGGGTGTGGATTCGCATCTTTCCCGACGTGCCGGTGTCGAGCAAGCCCGCCGAAGTCCGCATGGGATCAGGCAAGGGCACGCCGGAGTTCTGGGCGGCGCGGGTCCATCCCGGCCGCATCATGTTCGAGCTTGACGGCGTGCCCGGCGACCTCGCGACCCGGGCATTCGAACTGGCGGCGGCCAAGTTGCCGATCAAGACCAAGATCGTGACGCGGTTGGGTGAGGAGCCGGGGGCATGAAGGCCGAAGATTTGCGGGGCCGTACCGAAGACGAGCTGAACGACCAGCTCCTGGCCCTGAAGAAGGAACAGTTCAACCTGCGCTTTCAGAAGGCGTCGGGGCAGTTGGAGAATACCGCCCGGGTTGGAATTATCCGGCGCGATATCGCGCGCATCAAGACTATTCTAGGGCAGCGGCGGGACTCCGTCGGCGCTCAGAGCTAAGGTAAAGGCAGGAGAAACGGCATGCCCCGGCGGATATTGCAGGGCACGGTGGTCAGCGACAAGGGCGACAAGACGATCATCGTCTTGGTTGAGCGCCGTGTCATGCACCCCGTCTATAAGAAGTTCATTCGGCAATCGAAGCGTTACGCCGCTCACGACGAGGCGAACCGGTTTAAGACCGGGGATACCGTCACCATTGAGGAAAGCCGGCCGATTTCCAAGCGGAAGCGGTGGGTCGTGGTGGTCGAGGGGGCGATCGGCCAGCAGGCCGTAGCGGGCAACGACGCCGCGGCGGCGTGAAAGGGTAGAACATCATGATACAGATGCAAACCAACCTGGAGGTCGCCGACAACAGCGGCGCGCGCCGGGTGCAGTGCATCAAGGTGATCGGCGGCTCGAAGCGCAAGGTCGCGTCGATCGGCGATGTCATCGTGGTCTCGGTCAAAGAGGCGATTCCGCGCGGGCGGGTCAAGAAGGGCGACGTTCACCGGGCGGTGATCGTGCGCACCGCGATGGCGATCCGTCGTAGCGACGGCAGCGCGATCCGCTTCGACCGCAACGCCGCCGTGCTGATCAACAAGCAGGGCGAGCCGATCGGGACCCGCATCTTCGGGCCGGTGACCCGCGAGTTGCGCGGCAAGAAATTTATGAAGATCATCTCTTTGGCGCCGGAGGTGCTGTGATGGCCGGCAAGCTCAGAATCAAGACCAAGGACAAGGTCGTGGTGATCACGGGCCGCGACAAGGGCAAGACCGGCGAAGTGCTCAGGGTTCTGGTCAAGGAAAGCCGGGTGGTGGTGCGCGGGGTCAACCTTGTGACCAAGCACGAGCGCCCGACCCAGAGTTCTCAGGGCGGGATCAAGGAGATCGAGGCGCCGATCGCGGTTTCCAACGTCGCCCATGTCGACCCGCGTTCGGGCAAGCCGACCCGGGTCGGGTACAAGTTCCTGGACGACGGGCGCAAGGTGCGGGTCGCCAAGCGTTCGGGCGAAGTCATCGATCTTTGAGGGAGGCCGGAAACATGACGAGATTGAAGCAACGCTACGAGAGCGTGATCCGGCCGGCCCTCAAGCAGGAGTTCGCCTACCGGAACGATATGCAGGTCCCGCGGCTTGACAAGATCGTGATCAATATGGGGGTCGGTGAGGCCACCGGGGACAGCAAGCGGATCACCCAGGCCGTCAACGAATTGACGGCGATTACCGGCCAGAAGCCGGTGGTGACCAAATCGCGCAAGTCGATCGCGCAGTTCAAGCTGCGCGAGGGCATGGCCATCGGCTGCAAGGTCACGCTGCGTCGGGAACGGATGTACGAATTTCTGGATCGCCTGGTCACGATCGCGCTGCCGCGCGTCCGCGACTTTCGCGGCGTGCCCGGTACCTCCTTTGACGGCCGCGGTAATTACGCCATGGGCATCAAGGAGCAGATTATCTTCCCGGAGATCGATTACGATAAAATCGAACACATCCGCGGAATGGACATCATTATCGTCACCACGGCGAAGACCGACAAGGAAGCCAAGGCGCTTCTGCGCGGTTTCGACGTGCCGTTCGTCAATTGAGCAGCGACGGAGACCGGAAACCATGGCCAAAGTCAGTGCCGTCCAGAAGAACAAACGTCGCGAGCGGTTGGCAAAACAGTATGCCGAGAAGCGGGCCCGGCTCAAGGCGAAGGCCAAGGATCCGTCGGTGCCTCCCGAGGAGCAGTTCGCGGCCAGGCTCAAGCTGGCCGAGCTGCCACGGAACTCCAGCCGTACCCGGGTTCGGAATCGGTGTGAACTGACCGGACGGCCGCGTGCGTTCTATCGCAAGTTCAAGCTGTCGCGCATCGCGCTCCGGGATATGGCCTCGACCGGCCAAATTCCCGGCATGGTTAAGTCGAGCTGGTAAGAGGGGTCAGAGAAGATGGCGTTGAGTGATCCCCTGGGCGATATGCTGACCCGCATTCGCAATGGACAACGCGCGCGAATGGCCGCGGTGGACAGCCCGGCCTCGAAGCTGCGGGCCAATGTGCTTGAAGTGCTGAAGCGTGAAGGTTACATCCGCGGCTACAGTCGCCGCGAGATCAAGCCTGGCGTTGCTGCCTTGCGCATTGAACTGAAATATCATGAGGGTGAACCGGTTATCAAACACGTCTCCCGGGTCTCGAAGCCCGGACGGCGGGTTTACTCCAAGATCGCCGATCTCCAGCGGGTGTTTAACGGGTTGGGAATTTCCATCCTGTCGACGCCGCGGGGGGTCATGTCGGACAACGAAGCCCGCGCCGCCAATGTTGGTGGCGAGGTGCTGTGCCGCCTGTTCTGAAGGAGCCGGTTTCATGTCGCGCATTGGCAAGCATCCCGTGCCGATCCCGGCCGGCGTTAACGTGACGGTTAACGGTCAGCAGGTTTCGGCCAAGGGGAAACTCGGTGAGCTGAGTGTCGTTCTGATCGACGACATCCTGGCGAAGCTGGAAGACGGCAAGGTGGTGGTGGCGCCGCGTTCGGACACTCGACGGGCCCGGGTCATGTGGGGGACATCCCGCACCCTGGTCAACAATCTGGTGGTCGGAGTCAGCAAGGGCTACACGGTCAATCTGGAGATCAACGGCGTCGGCTACCGGGCGGCGGTCCAGGGTTCGGATCTGGTGCTGCAACTTGGCTACAGCCACGACGTCAAGTATCCGATTCCCGAGGGGATCACCATCAAGACCGAGAAGCCGACTCTGGTCTCGATCAGCGGGCGGGATCGCCGGCAGGTCGGTCAGGTGGCGGCCGAGATTCGAGGCTTCCGCAAGCCGGAACCCTATAAGGGCAAGGGCATCAAGTACGATACGGAAGTGTTGTTGCGTAAGGAAGGCAAGAAGAAGTAAGCGAGGCGCAGGTCATGGATAAAGCCAAAACGTTGAACTTGCGCCGCAAGCTTCGGGTGCGGTCCCGGATCGCCCGGGTTTCGGGCGGTCGTCTGCGGCTGTCGGTGCATCGGTCGAGCAAGCACATCTACGCCCAGGTCATCGACGACGTTGCCGGGCGGACGCTGGTCGCGGCGTCGTCTTTGGACAAGGGGTTGCGGGTCGAGTTGAAAACCGGGGCCGACATCGAGGCGGCCAAGCGGGTCGGACAGTTGATCGCCGAACGGGCGGTTGCTGCCGGCGTAACCAAGGTGGTATTCGATCGCGGCGGCTACCTGTTTCACGGTCGGGTCAAGGCGTTGGCGGAAGCCGCGCGTGAAGCCGGCCTGGTGTTCTGAGATGACGGCGTCGCAAGGGGAGCCTGATTATGGCGCGTGAAAAGGGCGAGCGGAGCGACCGGGACCGGCAGCCGCGGGATCGGGATCGTGAAGAAAGCGAACTGATCGAAAAGCTGGTCAGCATCAACCGGGTGGCCAAGGTGGTCAAGGGCGGCCGGCGCTTTGGCTTCGCAGCGTTGGTGGTCGTGGGCGACGGCAAGGGTCGGGTCGGCGTCGGCTCGGGCAAGGCCCGGGAAGTCCCCGAGGCGATTCGCAAGGCCACCGACCAGGCCAAACGGACGATGATTCGGGTTCCGTTGCGTGAGGCGCGGACGCTGCACCACGACGTTCAGGGCCATTACGGGGCCGGGCGGGTGGTGTTGCGGGCGGCTCCGGGCGGTACCGGCATCATCGCGGGTGGTCCCATGCGTGCCATCTTCGAGGCGCTTGGGGTGCAGGACGTCGTGACCAAGTCGATCGGGACCTCCAACCCGCACAATATGATTAAGGCGACGTTCGACGCCCTGGTGCAGGTTGTCAGTCCGCGGGTGGTGGCGGCACGGCGTGGTCGCCGCGTGTCCGATATCCTGGGGCGTCGGGAGACCAGCGCCGAGCCGAAGGAGGTGGCGGTCAATGCCTGAGAGCAAGGACAAACAGGGGCCGACGGTGATCGTCACCCAGGTCGGCAGCCCGATCGGCCGCAAGCATGACCAGCGCGAAACGCTGGTCGGCCTCGGCCTTAACAAGATGCACCGGACGCGGGAACTGCCGGATACGCCGTCGGTCCGTGGTATGGTGGCCAAGGTCCGGCATCTGGTCCGGGTCGAACAGACCGATTAAGCGCCGGTGGGGGCCAGTACGATGAAACTCAATCAGATTCGCGATAACGAAGGCGCGCGTCAGGCGCGAACCCGGGTCGGCCGCGGTATCGGGTGCACCAAGGGCAAGACCTGCGGCCGGGGCGTCAAGGGCCAGACCTCGCGGACCGGCGTGTCGATCAAGGGCTTCGAAGGCGGCCAGATGCCCCTGCATCGCCGCCTGCCCAAGCGGGGGTTCACCTCGTTGGCTGACCGGGATTTCGCCGAGATCAATACCGGACGCCTGCAACAGGCAATCGATGCCGGCCGGATCGACGTGAGCCTGCCGGTTACGACCGGGGTGCTTCAGGCCGCGGGCCTGATCCGTCCCGATCAGCCCCGGGTTCGGCTGTTGGGCAAGGGGACACTGACCGCCAGGATTTCGATCACCGTCGCGGGGGCATCCAAGGGTGCCGTCGCTCAGGTCGAACAGGCCGGGGGCAGCGTTACGGTTTCCTAGTCGCGTGCCCGGCGGGACCGGCTTCTGCCTCCAAGGCAGGAGCCGGTGTTGCGACCGGGCTGAAACGCACTGTCGAGGACGAGGGACGGGAATATGGCATCAGCCGCCGAACAGCTAGCCGCCAACGTTAATTTCGGCGCGCTGGCCAAGGCCACCGAGCTGAAGAAACGGCTGTGGTTTACTCTGGGAGCGCTGGTGGTTTACCGGCTGGGGACCTACATTCCATTACCTGGAATCGATCCTCAGATATTCCATGAGGTGTTCAGCCGGCAGGGCGGCGGCATTCTGGGCATGTTTGACATGTTCTCGGGCGGCGCGCTCGGGCGCATGACGATTTTCGCGCTGAACATCATGCCGTACATTTCGGCGTCGATCATCATCCAGTTGCTGACCGCCACCTCGCCAAGCCTGGAGGCCCTCAAAAAGGAAGGCGAGAGCGGGCGCAAGAAGCTCAACCAGTATACCCGCTACCTGACCGTGCTGCTGGCTGCGGTGCAGGCCTACGGCCTCTCGATCGGGCTGGAGGGCATGAACCGCGACGGCGCGGCGGCGGTGATCGATCCCGGGCTGTTTTTCCGCCTGAGCACGGTCATTTCACTGGTCGGCGGCACCATGTTCCTGATGTGGCTTGGCGAGCAGATCACCGCGCGCGGCGTGGGAAACGGGATTTCGTTGATCATCTTTGCCGGCATCGTCGCGAATTTGCCCCACGCCCTCGCCGGGACTTTGGAAATGGGGCGGACCGGGGCGCTCTCCACGCTGTTTATCGTGTTCCTGATGGTGATGTCGGTGGGTGTCGTCACCTTCATCGTGTTCTTCGAGCGGGCCCAGCGCCGGTTGATCGTCCAGTATCCCAAGCGGCAAATGGGAAACCGGATGTACGGCGGCGAATCGTCGCACCTGCCGTTGAAGCTGAACACATCCGGGGTGATTCCGCCGATTTTTGCCAGCTCGCTGCTGCTGCTGCCGTTAACCGCGGTGGGCTTTGCGGGGGGGCAGGGGCCGGAATGGTTGCAGACGCTGTCGGCATTCATCAGTCATGGCTCCCTCCTTTATATGATCTGCTACGCGGGGCTGATCGTCTTTTTTGCCTTCTTTTATACGGCGATCGTGTTCAATCCGGTGGAAACTGCCGATAACCTCAAGAAGTACGGTGGGTTCATCCCAGGGATCCGGCCGGGGAAGAATACCGCGGATTATCTCGACTTCGTCCTGACCCGACTGACGGTGGTCGGGGCGGCGTACCTCGCGGCGGTTTGTCTGCTCCCCGAATTCCTGATCTCCCGGCAGTCTTTGCCGTTCTACTTCGGTGGCACCAGTCTGCTGATTGTGGTCAGCGTGACGATGGACACCGTGGCACAGATTCATTCGCATCTCTTGGCGCACCAGTACGAAGGTCTGATTAAAAAGGCCAAGCTCAGGGGGAGAAGGGGATGAACATTATTCTGCTCGGGCCGCCAGGCGCCGGCAAGGGTACCCAGGCGAAGTTTCTCGAGGACCGATTCGATATCGTCCAGTTGTCCACCGGCGATATGCTGAGGGCGGCGGTGGCGTCGGGCTCGGCGCTGGGTCAGAAGGCCAAAGAGATCATGAATGCCGGCAGGCTGGTGCCGGATGAGCTGGTGATCCGCATGATCTCGGACCGGATTGACCGGCCGGACTGCAAGAACGGCTTTATCCTTGATGGCTTTCCGCGCACCGTGCCCCAGGCTGAGGCGCTTGATGGCATGTTGGCCGAGAAGGGCCTCAAGCTTGATCATGTGATCGAGATGACGGTTGAGGATGATGCGCTGGTCGAGCGCATTACCGGCCGTTATTCGTGCGCCAAGTGTGGTGTCGGCTATCACGATCTGTTCCAGTTACCGAAGGTCGCGGGCGTTTGTGACAATTGCGGCGGCGCCGCCTTCAAGCGGCGGGCCGATGACAATGTCGAGACGGTGGAAACCCGACTGACTCAGTATCACGCGCAAACGGCGCCGATTCTGCCGTATTATCGGAGCAAGGGCGTTCTCAAGGCGGTCGACGGCATGGCGGCGATTGAGGACGTGACGCGGCAAATTGAGGCGGTGCTCGCTGGCTGAGGTCGTTGAGGTACAAAAAGGGTTGACAGGCGCAGGATTCCATCTACCATCCGCCGTCCCTGGTTTCTGGCAAACCGGGAAGGTTTGGGGTGCGTCTGGTTGGTTACCCCCCGCAGGCTGGACATCCGTGTCGCCCGGTACCGGCGGCACGGATGTTGTCCCATCTGGACGGGGGCGAGGAAGACAGGGCGAGTCCGGGTTCGGCATGGGCCGGGACGCGCATCAAAGCGCCGCCGGACCGGCGGCGGGGCAAAAGAAACGAGGAGGCGAGGCGTGGCGCGTATTGCTGGCGTCAATATTCCTGCACAGAAGCGTGTGGAAATTGGGTTGACCTATATTCATGGCATCGGACCAGCCAAAGCCAAGGTGATTTGCGCCAAGGTTGGGTTGGCTCCCGAGCGCCGCGTGAATCAGCTGACCGACGACGAGGTTTTGCGAATCCGCGAGGTGATCGACAGTGATTACCGGGTGGAGGGCGATCTGAGGCGAGAGGTGGCTATGAACATCAAGCGATTGATGGATCTTGGCTGCTATCGGGGCCTGCGCCACCGCAAGGGATTGCCGGTACACGGCCAGCGGACGCACACCAACGCACGGACCCGCAAGGGTCCGGCCAAGCCGATCGCCGGCAAGAAAAAGTAGGGCTCACACTCGATGGCCAAGGAACCGGCTCGCGTCAAAAAGCGCGAACGCAAGAACATCACCTCGGGCGTGGCGCACGTGAACGCCTCGTTCAACAACACCATGATCACCATCACCGACGCGCAGGGGAACACGATTTCCTGGTCGTCCGCCGGGACCATGGGGTTCAAGGGGTCGCGGAAGTCCACGCCCTATGCGGCGCAGATGGCCGCCGAGGACGCGGGCAAGAAGGCGATGGAGCACGGGGTGCGCACGCTGGAAGTCAACGTCTCCGGCCCCGGCTCGGGCCGCGAGTCGGCCCTGCGCGCCCTTCAGGCCGCGGGCATGACCATCACCACCATCCGGGATGTCACCCCCATCCCGCACAACGGCTGCCGGCCGCCCAAGCGTCGTCGGGTCTAAAGCCTATCCGCCAAATTCCGTCGCCGGCCCCATTTGGAGTGGCCGGCGAGCCGCGTTCGAGGGACTTCATCCGTGATTGAAAGAAACTGGAACGAGCTGATCCGTCCTGAAAAGCCGATGATCGAGTCGGGCGCCGACGCCAGCCGCAAGGCTCGCATGGTGGCCGAACCCCTCGAGCGCGGCTTTGGCGTGACGCTCGGCAATTCCCTGCGCCGTGTGCTGCTGTCGTCCCTTCAGGGCGCCGCGGTCACTGCGGTGCAGATCGACGGCGTCGTGCACGAGTTCTCCTCGATGCAGGGCGTGCGCGAGGACGTGGTCGACATCGTCCTCAACATCAAGCAACTGGCGCTGCGCATGCACGCCGAGGGCCCCAAGCGGATGACGCTGCGGGCCACCGGTCCTGGCGTGGTCACCGCCGGCCAGATCGACGCCCCGTCGGACATCGAGATCCTGAACCCCAACCACATCATCTGCACCCTCGACGAGGGCGCGACGGTGCGCATGGAGTTCACGGTGCAGAACGGCAAGGGCTACGTCGCCGCCGAGCTGAACCGCCCCGAGGACGCCCCGATCGGCCTGATCGCCGTCGACGCCCTCTACAGCCCCGTCAAGCGCGTCGCCTACCGGGTCGAGCCCACCCGCCAGGGCCAGAGCCTCGACTACGACAAGCTGGTCATGGAAATCGAGACCAACGGCGCCGTCTCGCCGGTGGACGCGGTGGCCTATGCCGCCCGTATCCTTCAGGACCAGCTGCAGATCTTCATCACCTTCGACGAGCC
>PLTC01000172.1 GCA_003165295.1 Rhodospirillales bacterium
GCACCACCTGTATCGGCAATTCCGGGCCATTGCCCGAGGCCATTGCCGCGGCGGTGGAGGACGGGGATCTGGTGGTGGCGGCGGTGCTGTCGGGTAACCGCAACTTCGAGGGCCGGATCAACCCTCATACCCGCGCCAACTATCTGGCCTCGCCGCCGCTGTGCGTCGCCTATGCCCTGGCCGGCACGGTGGCCCTGGACCTCAGTCGGGACCCGATCGGCATCGGCCGCGACGGCCAGCCGGTTTATCTCCGGGAGCTCTGGCCCGATAACCGGGAGATCGCCGAAACCCTCAAGGCACTGACCCCCGAGATGTTCCGCAGCCGCTACGCCGAGGTATTCACCGGTCCGGTCCAATGGCAGCAGATCGCCATTGCCGAGGGGCTGACCTATGACTGGCAGCCGGACTCGACCTACGTCAAGCTTCCGACCCTGTTCGACGGCCTGACCATGACTCCGGTGCCGCTGCGGGATGTCAGGGGCGCACGCGCGCTGCTGGTGCTTGGCGACAGCATCACCACCGACCACATCTCTCCCGCCGGTTCCATCAAGAAGACCAGCCCGGCCGGCGAATACCTGATCGCCCACGGGATCAAGCCCCAGGATTTCAACTCCTATGGCGCCCGCCGCGGGAACCACGAGGTGATGGTCCGCGGCACCTTTGCCAACATCCGCATCCGCAACGAATTGCTGGGTGGGGTCGAGGGTGGCGACACCCGGTACATTCCGACCGGAGAGAAGTTGCCGGTCTACACCGCGGCCATGCGTTATCAGGCCGATGGGGTGCCGCTGGTGGTGTTCGCCGGCAAGGAGTACGGCACCGGCTCGTCCCGCGACTGGGCGGCCAAGGGTCCCCGGCTGTTGGGGATCAGGGCGGTGATCGCCGAAAGCTTCGAGCGCATCCACCGCTCCAATCTGGTGGGCATGGGCATCCTGCCGCTCCAGTTCCAGGACGGCCTGACCCGCCATGATCTGGCCCTTGACGGCAGCGAGTATTTTGATATTACCGGCCTCGAAGCCGGGCTGACGCCAGGCCAGCCGCTGACCCTGACGGTGACCGGCGCCGATGGCTCCCTCCGCGAGGTGGAACTGCTGTGCCGCATCGATACCCTTGACGAGATCGAGTATTATCGGCATGGCGGGATTTTGCCGTATGTCCTGAGAAATCTGGCGGCCTGAAGTCCCGGGTTCCAAGGGCCTCCGGCCTTTGGCGTGGGGGTCCGGGGGGGGCGCTCCCCCGGCAGGTGGCGCTTCCTGTGGGACGAAAAAAGAGGCCCGATCATGTCCGATACTGTTGCGGTCGAGGCCCTGGACGCCGGGCAGGCCGCGGCCGAACTGGAGCGGCTGGCGGCGTTGATCGCTCATCACGACCGGCTGTATCACCAGCAGGACCGGCCGGAGATCGACGATGCCGCCTTTGATGCGCTGCTCCGGCGCAACCAGGCTATCGAGGCACGATTCCCGGAACTGCGTCGCCCCGACAGCCCGTCGCTGCGGGTGGGCGCAGCCCCGGCGGCGGGCTTTCGCAAGGTTGCCCACGCCCTGCCGATGCTGTCCCTGGCCAATGCCTTCAGCCCCGAGGACGTGACCGACTTCGTGACGAGGCTCCGGCGTTTCCTGAGTCTGGCCGACGACGAGCCGCTGGTGTTCGTGGCCGAGCCCAAGATCGACGGCCTGTCGTGCTCGCTCCGCTACCAGGACGGGCGGCTGGTTCAGGCCGCCACCCGGGGCGACGGCGCCGAGGGCGAGGACGTGACCCGCAACATTCTGACCATCGCCGACATTCCCCGGCGGTTGCCGGCGGCGGAGGTGCCCGGGATTCTTGAGGTGCGCGGCGAGGTCTATATGACCCGGCCCGAGTTCCTGGAGATGAACCGGCAGCGGGCGGCCTTGGGCGGCGAGACCTTCGCCAACCCGCGCAATGCTGCGGCCGGTGCCGTGCGCCAGCTCAATCCGGCGATTACCGCGTCCCGGCCGCTGCACTTTTTCGGCTATGCCCTGGGCGAGGTTTCGGCGCCGGTGGCGGCCAGCCATCAGCAGGTGCGGGCGCGGCTGGCGGGGTGGGGCTTCCGGTTGAACGAGCCGGCGCGGCCGTGTGCCGACGCCGGGGCGTTGCTGGACTATTACCGGGAGATCGAGGCGGCGCGGCCCGAACTGCCCTATGACATCGACGGCGTGGTCTACAAGGTCGACCGCTACGATCTGCGGGAGCGCCTGGGCTTCGTCAGCCGGGCGCCGCGTTGGGCCATCGCCCACAAGTTTCCCGCCGAACAGGCCCGCACCCGGCTGAAGGCGATCCTGGTTCAGGTCGGCCGCACCGGCGCCTTGACCCCGGTGGCCGAGTTGGAGCCGGTCAATGTCGGCGGGGTGATGGTGTCGCGCGCCACCCTGCACAACGAGGACGAGATCGCCCGCAAGGATGTCCGGGCGGGCGATACCGTGGTGGTTCAGCGGGCCGGAGACGTGATTCCCCAGGTGGTGCGGGTGGTGACGGCGCTGCGTCCGGCCGGCAGCGAGCCCTACCTTCCTCCCGAACACTGCCCGGAGTGCGGCAGCCTCGCGGTACGGGAGGCGGGGGAGGTGGTGCGCCGCTGCACCGGCGGCCTGATCTGCCCGGCCCAGGCCATGGAGCGGCTGCGCCATTTCGTCTCCCGGGACGCCTTCGATATCGAGGGGTTGGGAGAAAAGATCATCGCCGAATTCTGGGCCGACGAGATGATCCGCCGTCCCGGCGACATCTTCCGACTGGCGGCGCGGGACCGGGATCGCCTGACCCCGTTGCGCCGGCGGCCGGGCTGGGGTGACAGGTCGGCGCAAAACCTGTTCGAGGCCATCGAGGCGCGGCGTCGGATGCCGCTGGACCGGGTGATCCATGCCCTGGGCATCCGCCAGATCGGTCAGGCCACCGCGCGCCTGCTGGCCCGCAACTACCTGTCCTGTGACAACTGGCGTGCCGCGATGGCGGCGGCTGCCGACCGCGAGGGGCCGGCCTGGCAGGAGCTGACCGGCATCGACCAGATCGGCCCGGCGGTGGCCGCCGACCTGCTGGACTTCTTTGCCGAACCCCATAATCTCGAGGTCCTTGACGATCTGGCCCGCGAGGTCACCATCATCGACTACGAGCCGCCGGCGCCGGCGGTGGTCTCGCCGCTGGCGGGCAAGACCGTGGTGTTCACCGGTACCCTGACCGACATGAGCCGCAGCGAGGCCAAGGCCCGGGCCGAGGCGTTGGGGGCCAAGGTCACCGGTTCGGTCACGGGTAAGACCAGCTTTGTGGTGACGGGTGCCGATTCCGGCAGCAAGGCGACCAAGGCCCGGGAGCTTGGGGTGACGATTCTGAGCGAAGCGGACTGGCTGGCGCTGGCCGCTTCGGGCGGGCATCCGTAGCCCCGAAGCACCTCGGGGCACTTCGGGGCTGGCACTCAGCCGCGGGTCGCCCTACAATCCGACGCCCGCCCGCCCGGCCCCGCACGAAATCACGGAGAGTTTGTTCCATGCCTAAGATGACCTTCATCGAAAACGACGGCACCCGACGGGAGGTGGACGCCCCGCTGGGGCTGTCGGTGATGGAGATCGCCCACCGTCACGGCGTCGAGCTGGAAGGCGCCTGTGAGGGGTCGCTGGCCTGCTCCACCTGCCACGTCATCGTTGCTCCCGACTGGTACGAGTTGCTGCCCGACGCCTCCGAAGATGAAGAGGACATGCTTGACCTCGCCTTCGGCCTGGCGAAGACCTCGCGCCTCGGTTGCCAGATCCGGATGACCGAGGAGTTGGACGGTCTGGTGGTCAGCCTGCCCGTCGGCACCCGCAACCTGCTCGACGGCTGACCCGTTTGTTTGTCACACTCTGAGCCTTCCTGAGCCTGAGGGCCGATCAACCGAGGGGGACAACGTATGCGTATCGGGATCCTGACTGGCGGCGGCGATGTCCCCGGGCTCAATCCTTGTATCAAGACCGTGGTTTCCCGGGCGGCCGAGAGCGGCTGGGATGTGGTGGGCATCCGGCGCGGTTGGGCCGGACTGCTTCATTACAATCTTGATGCTTCCGTCGAAGAGAATCATGCCTGCGTCCTGCCGCTCAGCCGGGATCGGGTTCGGACCATCGACCGCGCCGGCGGCACCTTTCTGCACACCTCGCGGACCAATCCCGGGCGGGTCCGGCCCCAGGACCTGCCGGCGTTCCTTAAGGACGCCGCTCCGGCCGCCGCGGAGCCGGAGGCCAGGACGGTGGACTGTACCCGGCATGTGCTCAAGGTGCTGGAGCGGCTGGGCATCGAGGCCATGATTCCGATCGGTGGCGATGACACTTTGTCCTATGGCGTCCGCCTGCATCAGGAAGGGGTGCGGGTGGTCTCGATCCCCAAGACCATGGATAACGACGTCTTCGGCACCGACTACTGCATCGGCTTCAGTACCGCGGTGACCCGGAGCGTCGAATTCATTCACGCGCTCCGCACCCCCACCGGCAGCCACGAGCGGATTGCGGTGATTGAGCTGTTCGGCCGCAACAGCGGCGAGACCGCGCTGGTTTCAGCCTATCTGGCCGACGCCGACCGCGCTGTGATCAGCGAGGTTCCGTGCAACGTCGAGCATCTGGCGCGCCTGCTGATGGAGGACCGCAAACGTAATCCCAGCAATTATGCCGTGGTGGTGATTTCCGAAGGCGCCTCCCTGCTCGGCGGCCAGGTGGTGGAGTACGGACAGGAAGATGCCTATGGCCATAAGAAGCTGGGCGGCATCGGCCAGATCACCGGCGAGGCGCTCAAGGCCCTGACCGGTGTCGACATCATCAACCAGCAACTGGCCTACCTGATGCGGGCCGGCGCTCCCGATTCGCTGGACCGGATGGCCGCCAATTCGTTCGCCAATGTCGCGGTCCGGCAGTTGGAACTCGGCCATTCCGGGGTGATGGCGGCCTTGCAGAACGGGTCCTATACCACGGTGCCGGTGGACACCTGCATCAAGGGCAAGAAACGGGTCGATGTCGCTTCGCTCTACGATCCCGACGACTACCGGCCGCGCATCCGCGATCCGCTGGGCAAGCCGATGTTCATGTACTGATACTGACCGGCTACCGGCGCCATCAAGACCAGGGAGACGAACCGACGATGAGTGACGTGGACGCCGTCAAGGCCGAGATCAAGAAGCTGAACGCCCAGGCGACCCAGGCCAAGATGGACCTGCATGACCTGTCCGAGGACCTGCCCATCGGCTGGGAGCGGATTCCCGAGGTGGCGCAACGCGCCCATGATCTCTACGCCCGGTTGATCGCGGCCCGGGGCCGGTTGAAGGCGCTGGAGGCTTAGGCCACTGTTGGTCTTCGGCATTCCGTGGGATGATGGTCGGTGGCGGGAGGCCGGATATCGTCCGTCGCTTTGGCGGTCTGATTGGCAAGCCCAACTTATAGTATGGGCTTGGGCCAGCCCTGTTCCTGTTGAACGACGGCGTAGAAGGACCCGATTCGGAATTCGATGGTGGCCGGGCGGCCACCGCAGGCACTGTTGGCGAAGGCGAGAGCCAGGGTCAGATTTGGAAAAACCCCCGGCTCCCACTCGGATCGGTCCCATTGGACGCGCCAGTGCTGCTCGTCCTCTGCCCAGACGCGAACCAGCGGCACCCGACCGATGCCGATCACTGGCTCGGCGGTAGGGACCGACGCGACCGTACCGTGGCGCCGACGCTGTAACATTGTAAGGCCCCGATGGCCGTTGCCGGCTGATGCGCTGTGATGGAGACGGGCGATCAGAGCCGTGAACGTCGGCAGCACGTTCCGCAGGAGTCGTCGGAACGGCAAAAAGATGGGCTCGGGTTCGGGCCGGTCGGGGCGTTCCGCCGACAGCGGCGTAACAAACTGCGGATCGGCCCTCCGCTTGCTGTGACTGCCGGGCGCGCCCATGTGCCCGGCGCGATGGTGTCGGCGCAGGAATCCTGGATAGCCGCGCCAGAAGCGGTGAAGCGGACCGGAGCGGCCAAATACAGCGCGTATGTTTGCCTCCCTTCGGCTTGAACAGGTCACGATGGACATTCCGGTCGGACCAACCCATCACATTCTCGACGATCGCCCGTTAAGGATCGAGGGCAAAGGGCGTGGGCTGACGTAAAAAAATAATAAAAGGGCGGGATGACTTGATTGTCGCAGCCGCGGTTACCTCGTCGTTCACCACGAGCCGGTCGGCCGGACCCTAAGCACGCCAGGTTTTATCTTTTTTTAATACATGCCGGCATCGGAAGGCATCGATTTCTTATGGATAGTCGCGCTAATCTTTTTCACTCAGCAATAATTAGTACTACAGTTGCACTTCCGCNNAAAATGCTAAGTGCAACTGTAGTACAAGGCATGGTGCCATCTGAATCGCACCGCCCTTACTGACTGCAATGGAGGTTGCACCAGCTTGCAGGCCGGTCAGATGCGTTGCCAGATCACTCGGACGGGAACGCCTAATGCCGCTTCGAGTTGTTGCAGTTCGGCCGGTTCGAGATCGTCGCCGGGATTCCAGAGCTCAATGGCGACGCAGCCGAAGCCCTGCTCTCCGTCATAGTCGAGATCGTTGAGAGAAGTCTGACGGTTGCAACACGGGGTCACGGTCGTCAGCATGGAAGGGTCGCTTTCTTCCAACCGGCACAGCTCACGGCTTAGCCAATCGTCGATCTCCGTGCCGCAAAACGGGCAGTACACCGAACCGGCGGCTTCTACACCGGAGAAGAAGACTGGCGTGTCCGACACAAGGAGTTCCTCATTCCACCCCTCGGGTCGGAGTTCGCACAGCAGGTTGAAAGCCGCGATCCGACGCTCCTCCGGCGGCATGGCCAGCGGGTCGCTTGTGGTGACGATCATAACATTGTCTGACACGGCGCCCCTCGCATTCGATCGATCATGGATTGTATATTGCCGCCATCCGATTGGCCGGGGCAGCTTTCCAATGGATGGAGTCATGCCATGAGTCGTTCTCTCAGCATAGAGGGCATCTGGGGATCGCGTATGGAGGAACCCGATGATCTCGCCGGGCGTCTGGCCCGATTCCTGACGAGCCTTGCCGAGATAGATCCTGTTTTCGGCCGCTGGCAAAGGTACGGGATGCGCTATCGCTCGATCGTTCCGTTGCACATCACCCTCCCGCCGATCGTCCCGGAACTGTGCGATTGGATTAAGGAAAATCCATTTTTCGTGACCGACGATGGTCGCAAACACCTCGAAGGCTACAGCGCATCCGCCGGTACACCGGACAAGGAAAAGCCCAATGCTTCGCTGAGAGTGCGTTTGATGCGGGCCGATGCGGCAATGAATTACGGTAATAAAGTCTCCCTCCGTATCGACCTGTCGGACAATGACCCATGGAGCCTGTGCCGGGCCTCCCGGCCGATTATGCTGGCTCTCGCCGCCGCATGGGACGCGGCTTGGATCGTGGCTGATACCCGTGGTTACGGGAGACAGCCTTTCCAACCCCACAAACCGCTTTCCCCGCCCTATCGCGGCGGTTGGATGATCTATCTGGACCAATCGCTTGCGGGCCGGATGGCCGGTCGGGAAGGCATCGAAATCGAATCACTACCCGATGGCGCCATTTTGATGAGCGTTAGTGATGACCCATTTTTTTATTGCGACGACGGAAGGCATTATGCGGCCGCCGGCCATATTCAACGGGCTCTTGCGCCCCTCGGTGCCGGCCCCTTGGAACTACTCTGAGCCGCATTCGTGCCGATCGGGTTCCTCGGTGGCCATGGACGAACCTGCGGCAAAGTCAGAGAATGATGGCGTTCCTGACTGTCTGGACAGCCACCGATCTGAATCTTTCAAGCCGATCCCCCTGATTCAGAATCAATACCGGGGTGTCAAAGGTTATATCGACCGCGCTCGGCACTCGCATCCCACATATTTTGCTCTTAACCAGAATTATGTTGGCTTCGTGGTTGCAGTTTTGCGGGCGCCCCGCCTGTCCTCCGAGACTGGCAACTGTTCGACGACGTCGCAGCTTCAGGAGATGTCCGGCGCCAACCTGTTCGCGGGCCTCGCTATACCATCGATGGTAACAGCCCCACCGTTCAAAGCGACCTGATTGCGCACATCCTGGGCCGCCGTGATGGGAACGGAGGGCGGGGACGGGATCATAGTCCCGCAACTGTCCCGACGCCACTGGGAAGGGGAATACCTTTTTTTGCCGCTCAGAGTGAAAAAGGGGTCGACACGTCCGCGACCTTGTGCTAGAACATAATGGCAACATAGCGCATTACGCACCGCGTTATATCATGGTATGTATCGGTGTTGATGGCCGGTACCAGGGCTGATGGTTGACCAGGACCGGGGCATGCCCTCCCGGATCGGTCGGCCGGGGACAGCATCCGACCTGACGGGGCTCGAACAGGAAAAGAATCTTAGTCATGTGTCGTCTGCTGTTATCCTTGCTGATGGTGATGCTGGTCCCGGCGCTGGCCGTTGAAAAAAGAGACGAAACCATGAGTGATGATAGCGACGTGACGACGCCGGTCCCGGGCGCGATCGAAACCGATGGCGACAGCGATGTTTCGGCCGGAGACAATCCGTGAGCAGGAGTTATGGTTATGAAGAGGAAGGCACGCAGTCTGAGCAGCCGGTGGTACCTGGCGCTTCTGGTCCTTTCGATACTTCATCCGGGGGAGTCCTATGGCGATGGCCGGCGGGCATCGTCTTTGGCCCTGACCGTGGCGACGGAGATTGCCGAAGGCGTCATTTCTCCGGCCAATGACTGGGGGGCGGCGATGGCGAAGACGCCGGAACTGCGGCAGCCATCGTGCCAGGACGGCAAGGGACAGGCCCTTTCGTTGTTTGATTGCCTGAGCATCGGTCCCGGCGAGATCGAACGGTTGGATTGTCCGAAGGGCGCGGTCGGGCCGTGCCGGGTGTTCACCGCCCGGACTCTCCTGCTTCGCAATCCCGAACTCCTGGGCGCGGTCATTGAGGGCGTCAGCCACCCCTGCAAGTACCTTTCCCGGCGGGGCACCACCGATAGTCTCGAAGAGGTGAATTTGGAGACGGCGCTGAACTACATCAGACTCTACCAGGAGGCGAAGTGCGACACCAGCCCCGCGGAATTTCCTGATATGGCGGTCCTTCGTTTCGAAAATGAACAGGGAAGGATTGAATGGCAATTTATATTCCATCCGGGAGTGCTCTATAAGTTTGGCGGCAAGCGGGCATCGTCTTCCATGCTGGCCCAGGCGGTAGACATTGCCGCGGATATCATCGGACCGGCCAATGATTGGGGGTGGTTTATGGAGAGGACTCCTGAGATGGTTCAGCCGTCGTGCAAAGGCAACAGGGGGCAAGAGCTACCGCTGTTTATTTGCCTGAGTATTAGTGATGTACAGTTTGAAGTCGATGATTGCCCGAAGGGAAAGATTGGGCAGTGCGTGGTGTCTATCGCAAATATGTTCTTGCTTATGGACCCCAAAGCACTGGTGGCGGCCATTGATGCTGTCAGCCACCCCTGCAAGTACCTTCCAAGCCGGGAAGATGCTTATGAACTTGAAAATATTCATTACGAATCAATAGGACACTATGTTCACTTATACTATGAAGCGAAATGTAATACGAGCTTTGATGAGTATCCCGATATGGTTGTCATAGACTTCGAAAATGAACAGGGACAGATCATTTGGCAATTTATCAAAATGCCGAAACCATGATGACATATGACACCTAAGATCGATGGAGTCTAAGATGGCTGAGCTAAAGACACCGGTATTGATCATACACACAGAATCGCCAAATACGGATGAAAGAAATTTCGTCGGTCACTATTACGTTGAATTGCGTGATGCCAACGGGGATTGGGTTGTTGCCGGCTTGATGCCAAAACAAACCGGGGGAAATCCACTTCCGCAGCCCGGTTACATTGAATATGCCGATGGTCAACGTGTTCCTCCCTATCTCGACAGCCATAAATCCGAATCCTCCAAGCCAATCCCCCTGACTCAGAAGCAATACCAGGATGCCAAGGACTATATTGACCGAGCGAGACAGTCCCATCCCATTTACTTCGCTCTCGGCCAGAATTGTGTGGACTTCGTGGTTGCGGTTTTGCGGGCCGCCTGCCTTTCTTCGGAGATTGGCAACTATTTGACGACGTCGCAACTTCAGGAAATGTCCGGCGCCAACCTGTATCGGGGGGCCGGTTACACCATGGATGGCAACAGCCAGACCGTTGAGAGCGACATGATTAGGCGCATGCTGGGCCGTTGCCCGGTACCGGCGGAGATGTCCCAATGGGTCTACGCCTGTAGCGACCCTTCGAACCCGGACATTGTCGATCCGAGTACCGACCCGAACGCGTCGCCCGACGAGATTGAGGGATGGAGCTATCAGCCCTATTGCGGACAGTGGTGGATGCGCAGCCCGCCGGATGCTGGAAGCTCTCCGACCGGGGGACCGTGGTCTCCCGATACGCGGACGGTGCGGGTTGCCGATGAAAAGATGGCGTGCCAGCTGAACGGAATCCGGGCGTTGAGGCTGAAGAAGGCGGCAGATCGTCAGGCGAGGGCTTCGGCCGCCGGCCCCGCTCCGGCCCCGGCTTCGACCGACGACCAGACCCTGTCGCCGGACCTGATCGAGGGGTGGTCCTATCAGGTCTTTGACGGAAAGTGGTTGAAGTGTCGTCCCTTGCCGGATGTGGACGGCTTTCCCAATGGAGAGGTGATCTACGCCGACGAACAGACGTCGTGCTGGCTGAGCGGGATCCGGGCTGAAAGGCTCAATGGGGCGGAAAGTCCACCGGCCCCGGCCCCAACCGTGGCGCCGCCCCCTGTGCCCCAGGCCAATCCGGCCGGGACCGATGGGCCGCCGGGCAACCGGAGTGAACTCCCGGGTCCGGCCCAAAGCCAGGTGGCAGCCGCGAACCCGGCCGGCGGCAATGCTGGCGCGGCGCCTCTGGACCGGCAAGCGAGCCCGGAGCCACCCGAGGCCACCCACCAGGACAGCCAAGCGGTCCCGGTGGCCACCACCGGGCACGCGGCGGCCCGGATGGCGGCACCGGCCGGCGCCACCGGGAAGACGGTTTCGGTGACCAGCAAGGCCAAGGTTGCGGCGGATACCACCCCTCCTTTTGCGCCGCCCTCCTCCTCCACCCCGATCCTGTCCCCAACGGAGTCCGCCGCCCCCCTTGCGTCCTCCTCGCCATCGGCCCCGACCCTGCCGCCGGCCGGGGCCGCGCCGACGCCGGGTTCCGCCGCCGACGGGCCGCCGGCCCTGACGGAGACCCGGATCGTGGGCAAGGGCTACACCGCGACGTTCTTTAACGGCCCGGCGGTCCAGCACCCCAGACTGCTGACCCAGGCCGAGCGGCTGGAGGCGCTTCAGGCCGCGACGCCGCCGGAGCCGCCGCCGCCCACCGACCGGCCCACCACCTTCACCGTGGACGAGGTTCGGGCGATCGCCCGGGAGGCGGTGCGGGAGGCGCTGCGGGAACAGGCGGCGGAGCCGAGACAGTTCAGCCGTCAGGAACTGACGGTCATCACCCGGGCGGTATTGGACCGCCTCAACGACCTGTCGGACCGCCCGGCCACCGGCCGTTCCGGCTTCGACGGCCGGATGAGCCGCCAGTATGTCAGCACCTACGATCCCCGCGGTCTTCGCTGGTAAGGAACCTTGCCCATGATCCCTCTGCGCCCGTTACCGACCGGAAACCGGGTCGCGTACCCGCCGATCCGGCGCCCGAGCTGCGTCGCCACCGTCAACGGAACGCCGGTGCCGGTGCTGTCGTTCGAGGTGGAAAGCAACAACCACTTCGCCGCCGACACCTGGGAGTGCTCGCTGGCGCTGGCCGGCATGCCCAAGGGCCTTGGCCTCGGGTTCTGGGCCAGCCAGGTGCCGGTCACCGTGCAGATTTTTGCCGGGCTGAACGGTCCGCCCGCCACCAGCCTGATCCTGGGCGACGCCGATCGGGTGGTGATCGACGCCGTCGCCGGCGAGGTTCACCTTACGGGCCGGGACCGGACCGCGGTGTTCCTGGAGGCGCGAACCACCGACAAGTTCCAGGATCACCTCGCGAGCGAGATCGTCAGCGAACTGGCCGCCAGTCACAACCTCGCGTCCCAGGTCACGCGGACCGCCAAGCGGGTCGGGCAGTATTATTATCCGCGGGACAATGCCCAGCTCGCCAATGGCGAGACCGAGTGGTCGCTGCTCACCTATCTGGCCGAACATGAAGGTTTTGATTTGTTCGTCTCGGGCAACACGGTTTACTTCCAACCCCCGGCGGCGCTCAGCGTCCAGCCGACGCTGATCTCTTACCGCCCCTCGGCGACCGGGCGGATGGCGTCGGGCAATGTCCTGTCCCTGCACTGCGACCGGTCGCTGCATCTGGCCTCGGACATCACCGTCACGGTCCTGTCCTGGAACGCCCAGTCCGAACGAACCGTCACCGCCCAGGCCCGCGCGGCCGGGACCGGCACCGCTGGCGGCCCGCCGCGAACCTACACCTTTCGCGAGCCGGGCCTGACCCAGGAACAGGCGCAGCAACTGGCCGGGCAGAAGGTGCTGGAGATCACCAAACAGGAACGGGTGATCCGCTGGACCGAGCCCGCCAACCTGACGTTGACCGCACGCAGCCAGGTCCGGCTGCAAGGAACCGGAACCGCCTGGGACCAGCTCTACGTCGTCAATCACATCCGGCGGCGCATGAGCTTCGCCGAGGGATTTTCCATGGAGGTCGAAGCCGCCAACACCTCGCCCCGGTCGGTTTCAAACTGAGGACCGGCGAGCCCCTCCCTTTTCCGGTCCCGACGGAGGAATGCGTTCATGAAAACCTTCAACAAGATTCGCCGCGACGCCAACGAAGAAATGGCCGATCGCGCCGTCACCCGCCTTGCCATCATCGACAGCTATGACGCCAGCCAGTACGCCGCCCGGGTCAGGTTCCAGCCCGAAAACAAACTCTCGGGCTGGCTGCCGGTGCTGACCCCGTGGCGCGGCAAAGGCTGGGGCCTGTTCTGCCCGCCGACCCAGGGCGATCAGGTCCTGGTCCAGTTTCAGGAGGACAATCAGGGCACGGGAACCATCGGCCTGCGCGCCTACTCCAACCAGGCGCCGCCGCTGGCGGTGCACTCGGGCGAATTCTGGCTGGTCCATCAGACCGGGGCCTTCCTCAAGCTGACCAACGACGGCAGGATTTCGATCAACAGTGGCATCGAACTCGATATCGGCAACCTTGGGCAGCAGGTGCATCAGTTGGTCACCGACGCCCTGGTCACCCTGTTCAACAGCCACACCCACAGCGGCGTCGCCGCCGGCCCGGCCAGCACCGGCGCTCCCAACCAGCAGATGGGTTCGGGCCAGCTGACCCAGACTGTCAAGGCGAACTGAACCGTGACGTGGTTCGGGTCCGGCGGCGGGCCACCGCAGGCTGAAACAACCATGAGGCCAGATCGTTCAAGCCAATCAAGCCAATCAAGCCAATCAAGATGGTGGAACCGGCCGGTGCGCGGGATCAGGGGGGGCGCCCGCTGATCCCGCGGGTCTGCGGAGGTGGTTAGCCGCCGCCGTGCTCGTCCAGATGGGTCAGGTCGTTGAGGGCTCCGGGGTCCATGCCGACCTGGGGACCGGCCGCCGGGCTGTTCATGGATTGCGGGCCCAAGGTATTCGCGCTCTGGCAACCGACAACCGCGAGCGCCAGCAGGAGTACAAAAAAGCGTAGCATCATCTTCATCACCTCCAAAAGGGCGGTTGTGCTTTATGACCGCTCCCTTTCCGTAACAGCCGTGAATATCGAGCGCGTCTCGGTCCGGTCAATGCGGATTTCGCATGCCTATGCTTCGGGATTAGCGCCAGCGCCGCAGCCGTTTTACAACCTCGGTATTAATCGGAAGGGTGCGATCGGCGATTCCGCGCGGCGCCCCAGGGACGACCGGCCCCTGTAGGGGCGGGCCGAAACGGCCCGGTTCAGCCATTTTCGGCCTTGGGTGCCGGGCCGGACATCGCGATCTGGCGCCGGCCAACCGCGCCGGGCAGCCCTGCGTATACCGGCGATACCCTGACCCACGACGCGGCCGTCACAGAGGTCGGGGAAAGCAGCGTCGTCTGGCCCCGGGTCGGAAAATCATCTTCCCGAGCGGATTTCGGGTGCGGCGCCTCACCACGACGGGCGAACCGCTGCTACGGCGCACGCCCAAAATACTTACGAAACTTATGAGTCCTGCATTACAGACATACCGACGCCTGGCGAAGCTGGAGCAGGCCAACGGTACCCCCTATCTTACGCCCCGGGCCAATCGGCGTTGCTGCGACGCACTGTCGCGGCGAGGTCGGCCCATAATCGCCATCAAGCCACTGATTTTGCCGGCAGACAACCCCTAAGGAGCATTCACACCGTGTGGCTTGTCCGTGTCGCCCTGAGCCGGCCTTACACCTTTGTTGTGCTGGCGTTGCTGATTTTTATCGTCAGCCCGATTGTCATTCTTCGGACGCCGACGGACATTTTTCCGAACATCAATATCCCGGTGGTNNCAACATCGAGCACATTGAATCCACCACCATCAACGGTTCCGCGGTCATCAAGGTTTTCCTTCAGCCGACCGCCAGTCTCGACACCGCCAACGCGCAGATCACGGCGATATCCCAGACCCAGTTGCGCAACATGCCGGCCGGGACCCTGCCGCCGCTGATCATCAACTACAGCGCCTCGAGCGTGCCGATTCTCCAGCTTGGCCTTTCGGGCAAGGGCCTGTCCGAGCAGCAGCTCAACGAT
>PLTC01000078.1 GCA_003165295.1 Rhodospirillales bacterium
GAGTCGGGGGCGACGTCGCGGTCGCCGCAGGGGCCGGAGTTGAGGCCGGGGTCGGCGGCGGCGCCACCGGCCGGGGCAGCGGCGTTTCGGGCGGCGGCAGCAGGCGTTCCACCACCGGACGTGCCGCGTCGGGGTCCAGGCGGTCAAACACCAGCTTGTCCTGGTTCGGCACCTCCATGCCGCCGGGCTGGTCGGGCCGGACCTTGAACGGCCGCGGGTCGGCCTTGATCAGGGGCAGCCCGGATTCGTCGGTGACGGTGGCGGAATGGCGCAGCCCCAGGTAGACCGCGCCGCCCACCGCCGCCACGGCGCCCAGGGCAAACACCAGCCGCAGCAACCGCGCGAGCAGGCCGCCGCCGGGCCGGGGGCGCTGCTGCGGCCGGTAGTCCTGGGGATCGAAGTCGAGTTCGTTCCAGCGGGTCATGAGCGCATTTCCTCGACCGGTTCGACTCCGATCACCGCCAGTCCCGACGCCACCACCATGGCCACGGCCTGGACCAGCGCCAGCCGGGCCAGGGTCAGCTCGGGATCATCGGCCGAGAGGAAGCGAAGCGTGGTATCGTCCTTGCCCTTGTTCCACAAGGTGTGAAACGCCGAGGCGAGGTCATGGAGATAGAACGCCACCCGGTGCGCCTCGTGGGCCTCGGCCGCCGCCTCCACCAGCCGCGGCCAGCCCGCCAGGATGCGGATCAGCGCCATTTCCTCGACGCCGGCCAGCCGGTGCAGCGGCGCCCCGGCCAGCGCCTCGGCGGTCAGCGCCGCCGCCGGCAGGTCCTGGGCGGCATGGCGCAGCACCGAACGGCAGCGGGCATGGCAGTACTGGACATAAAAGACCGGGTTGTCCTTGGACTGCTCGGTCACCCGGGCGAAGTCAAACTCCAGGGTCTGGTCGTTGCGCCGGGTCAGCATGATAAAGCGGACCACGTCCCGGCCGACCTCGTCCAGCACATCCCGCAGGGTGACGAAGGTTCCGGCGCGCTTGGACATTTTGACCGGCCTGCCCTGATCCATCAGATGCACGAGCTGACAGATTTTGACGTCGAGCGTGGCCTCGCCGCCGGTAATCGCCGAAGTCGCCGCCTGCATCCGCTTGACGTAGCCGCCATGATCGGCGCCCAGGACATCGATCAGTACGGTAAAGCCGCGGCGGAACTTGTCCAGATGGTAGGCGATATCATTGGCAAAATAGGTCCAGGAGCCATCCGACTTGCGCAACGGCCGGTCCACGTCGTCCCCGAAGGCGGTGGCCCGGAACAGGGTCTGGGGCCGCGGCTCCCAGTCGTCGGGTTTTTTACCCTTGGGCGGGTCGAGCACCCCCTGATAGACCAGTCCCCGCGCCGACAGTTCCTCGAAGGCGGCCTGAACCGCACCGGCCGCGACCAGGGCCCGTTCGGAACTGAACACCGTGATGCCGATCCCGAGCAACGCCAGATCCTCGCGGATGCCGGCCATCATCCGGTCCACCGCGAAGTCGCGGATCGCCGGCAGCCAGACCGACTCGGGCTGGTCGCGCCAACGGCCACCGTCCCGTTCGGCCAGCGCCTGCCCGACCGCCTTGAGGTAGTCGCCGGGGTAGAGACCGGCGGGAATCTCCCCGATCTCTTCGCCCAGCGCCTCCCGGTACCGCAGAAATGCCGACCGGGCCAGCGTCTCCACCTGACTTCCGGCGTCGTTGATGTAGTATTCCCGGCTGACGGTGAACCCGGCCTTTTCCAGCAGGTTGGCCAGGGCATCACCCACCACCGCGCCCCGGGCATGGGCGGCATGGAGCGGTCCGGTCGGGTTGGCCGAAACATATTCGACATTGACCGGCCGGCCGGCGCCCAGCGTGCCGGCGCCATAGGCGGTGCCGGCCCGCAGCACCGCCGCCACCTGCGCCTGCCAGAAGGCCGGCGCGAAAGACAGATTGACGAAACCGGGACCGGCGACCGCCGCCGCCGTGACCCCGGGCACGGTTTCGAGACGGCGGGCCAGCCGGGGCGCCAGTTCCCGGGGCGTGGTCGCAGCCTGAGCCGCCAGCACCATCGCCGCATTGGTCGACATGTCACCGTGGCTCGCCTCGCGCGGCGGCTCCACCGTGACCCGAGCGGTGTCGAGACCGGCCGGCAACTCTCCGGCGGCAACCATCCCGTCAAGCAGGGCCAACAACTGCCTGCGGAAGCCCTTAAAAACATTCATGCGTGAAACGTGCCCTCAGCCTCGCCCGCCGGCGCCGCCAGCACCCGGCGCCGCGCGCCATAATGCGGGCAACCGCCCGGCAAGTCAAAACCCGTCGTTACCCGTCGTTGCTGTCCGGTCGCGGCGGGGCGTGGGCGGCCCCGCCCGCGAAGCGGCCCACCAGCAAAAGACCATTGACCGCGCCCGCGGCATGAGTATGATCTCCGCTCCATCCAGCCGGCCCCTGTGGCGGAATCGGTAGACGCGGCAGACTCAAAATCTGTTGTTCGCAAGGACGTGCCAGTTCGAGTCTGGCCGGGGGCACCAAAGGCTGGCAATGGGTTGGCCCCGTGTCGGCCGGCATTGGCCGCTGTCATGGGTGTCTTGCGCTTCGCCAGAGACGTGGCCTTCGCCAGGGGCCTTCCCCGGGGTGGTGGTGCCATGATTCCTGTCATTGGGGCCGTTTGCCGGGGGGCCGTTTGCCGGGGGGCCGTTGGCCGGCTCCGGCGACTGTCCACCGGCCCCAGATGGTTGCGCTCGACCTCGCTGCGGCTGGCGGCGGGGTTTGCGGTGATTTTTGCGCTGGCGGCACTGGCGCCGATCGGGGTGTTGTGGTGGGCGACCGCGGGCAGCCTGGATGCCGGGATCAGCAGCCAGATTCGCGCCGATATCACCACCCTGCGTCGCCTGTACCATGATGGCGGGCTTGCGGAATTGCGGACGGCGGTGGCCGGGCGGGCGGTGGCGGCGCGCCATGACGGGACCGTGACCCTGGTGGCCGACGCCCGCCTGACCCCGATCGCCGGCAGCCTTGACGCCTGGCCGTCGGCCGTCGGCCATGCCACCGGCTGGCATGAGTTCGAGCTTGGCGGCGGCGCCGTCCGGGTCCGGGTCGATCACGTCCGGCTGGCGGAGGGCGTCAACCTGCTGGTCGGCCGCGACATCGGCGAGTTGATCCGGCTGCGCAGTCTGATTCTGGACGCGGTGGCGTGGTCGGCGGCGGTGGCGGTGACGCTGGCGGCGGTGCTGGGGCTGCTGTTCCGCCGGGTGTTCCTGGTCAGCCTGCGCTCGATCCGGGCCACCGCCGACGCCATCGCCCGGGGCGATATCAGCCGGCGGCTGGCGGTGGCGGGCAGCGCCGATGAGTTCGACCTGCTGGCGGGCACCCTCAACGATCTGTTCGCCCGGATCGAGGCGCTGGTGGCCGATGTCCGCAACGTCTCCAACGCAGTCGCCCACGACCTGCGCACGCCGTTGGCCGAGTTGCGGGTCCGGCTGGAGGCGTTGCAACGCCGCCATGCCGGGGCGCCCGAGGTCGCCGGCGGTCTGGAGGCGGCCATCGCCGATGTCGACCGGCTGATCGCGATTTTCACCGCCCTGCTGCGGCTGGCCGATATCGATTCGGGAATGCGCCGTTCGGCCTTTGCCCCGGTGGCTCTGGGGGCGGTGGCCACCGACGTGGGCGAACTCTATTCGGCGCTGGCCGAGGCCCGGGACATTACGCTGACGGTCACGGCGGCGCCGGACCTGTGGGTCCGGGGCGACCGCGACCTGCTGGCCCAGGCGGTGAGCAACCTGCTGGACAATGCCCTCAAGTTCACCCCCGCGGGCGGCACCGTGACGCTCTCGGCCACGGCCGGAGTCGCCGGCGGCGCCGAGCTGGTGGTGGCCGACCGCGGGCCGGGCCTGTCGGAGGCCGACCGGCCTCGGGCCACCCAGCGGTTCTTCCGCGGCGACCGCAGCCGTCACACCCCGGGGGTCGGGCTTGGTCTCAGCCTGGTCCAGGCGGTGGCCGACCTGCATCGCGCGACGCTGGTGCTGTCCGACCACCGGCCGGGCCTGCTGGTGCGGATGACTCTGCCCGGGCCGGAGGATGTTCCGGCTTCAGGTCCGCCGCACCCGCCCGATAAAGAAACCGTCCAGCCCACCCTGTCCGGCCAGATGGCAGGGCAACGTCCGCACCGTTCCGGCTGAGGTGACGAGTTCCTCCAGGCCGCCGACCTCGTGGGCGGCGATGGGCAGCGGCTCGACCGGCGCCCCGGAACCGAGCAGCGCCGCCAGCCGTTCCTCGCCTTCCTCGGGCTGAAGCGAGCACACGGTGTAGACCAGCACGCCGCCGGGTCGGACCAGGGTGACGGCGTGGGCCAGCAGGCGGGTCTGAACCACCACCAGCCGGGCCACGTCGTCCGGTCCCTTGAGCAGCGGGATGTCGGGATGGCGGCGGATGGTGCCGGTGGCGCTGCACGGGGCATCGAGCAGCACCGCGTCGGCCGGTTCCTCCGGGACCCAGCGCGCGATATCGGCGGTGACGGTTTCGGCGCTCAGGCCAAGCCGGGCCAGATTGGCGTGAAGTCGGGCGAGGCGACCGGCGGCGCGGTCCACCGCCACCACCCGGGCGCCGGCCGCGGCCAGTTGGGCGGTCTTGCCGCCCGGGGCCGCCGCCAGATCGAAGACCCGCCGGCCGGCAAGCGGACCCAGCAGGGTTGCGGGCAACGCCGCCGCGGCATCCTGAACCCACCAGGCGCCTTCGCCGAAACCGGGCAGCTCCGGGATGGTCCCGCCCGCGGCGCGGCGCAGCGAGCCGCCGGTGGGCAAGACCCGGGCGTCCAGCCGCTCCGCCCACCGGCCGGCTTCGGCGGGCAGCTTCAGCGAAAGGTCGAGCGGCGCCTCGCCCAGATGGGCCTCGGCGATGGCGCGGGTGCGCTCGGGGCCATAGGCGGCCTGCCACGATTGCCACAACCAGTCGGGGGTGTTCAGGCGGGGGGCATCCTGCCCGGCCAGCATCGCCGGCCCGTCGCGGCACAGCCGGCGCATCACCGCGTTGATCAGCGGTTTGTAGGGTGCCGTGACCGTCGAGGCCGCGGCCAGCGTGACCGTGGTATCCACGGCGGCATGACCGGGCGTGCCAAGACCGAGCGCCTGGGCGGCACCCAGCCGCAGCAGGTCCTGGACCTCGGGCCGCAGCGAACCGGGCCGGTCGAGCATGGCGGCAATCACCGCGTCAAGCTGGCCGAGCCGGCGCAGCGCCGTCGCCGCCAGCAGCCGGACGAAGGCGCGATCGCGTCCCTCCAGTCCCGAGGGATCGAGTCCGGCTTCGAGCGCCTCGTCGAACGGCCGCCGCCGGCGCAAGACCTCCGTCAGCACGGCCAGCGCCAGGACCCGCGGCCGGTCCGCCAGCGTCATCTCACCCCCCGCGCCCGGAAAAAGCCCGGGTTTCCAAAGGCCCCCGGCCTTTGGTGGGTCCAGGGCAAAGCCCTGGTCGGGGGCAAGGGGCGAAGCCCCCGCAACCATCCAAAGCTCATCGGGACGCCTTGAGGGCTTCCAGCACCACCGCGAGGTTGGTGGTCATGGTCCGGTGGACCTGTTCGAATTGTGCCTCGATGGCCGCAAAGTGCCCGGCCGTCGTCCGATGAACCTGTCCGAATTGCGCCTCGATGGCCGCGAAGTGGGTGGCCATGGTCCGGTGGACCTGCTCGAACCGGGCCTCGACGATGGCGAACTGCTCGGCCATTTCGGCCCGGATGGCCGCCTGATCGGCCTCCAGGCGCAACTGTTCGGTGCGAACCTGGCGCAGGTCGGTCTGCATCCGCTTGATCTGCTCGCCCAGGAACCGGAGGTCGGGCTCTGTGGTCATCGATCATCACCCCGCGGCGTTGATTCGCTGCACGATTTCGTCCAGGGCGGCGTCGGCCCGGTGATTGTCGACCTGACAGGTGCCGGCGGCATGGTGGCCGCCGCCGCCGTATTCCAGCATGATCGAGCCGATATTGGCCCTGGAGGCGCGGTTGACGATGGACTTGCCCACCGCCAGCACGGTGTTCTGACCCTTGAGTCCGGTCAGAACGTGGACCGAGACGGTGGTGGTGGGATAGAGGGCGTAGATCATGAAACGGTTGCCGGCATAGATCGGGTCCTGGCCGCGCAGATCCAGCACCACCACGTTGCCCTCGACTCGCGACCGCTGCTCCAACTGTTCGATGAAGGCGTGCTGATGGCTCAAAAAAAGCTCGACCCGTTCGTGCACGTCGGGCAGCGCCAGAATCTCTTCGATGCTGTGGCTGCGGCAGTACTCGATCAGCTCCATCATCAAGTTGTAGTTGGAGATACGGAAGGTCCGAAACCGGCCAAGCCCGGTCCGGGCATCCATGATGAAGTTGAGCAGCGTCCAGCGGTCCGGGGCCAGGATGTCGGCCCGCCGGTACTGGGCGGAATCCGCCTGATCGACCGCCAGCATCATCTCGTCGGAAATCGCGGGAAAGCGGTCCTTGCCGCCGTAATGGCGATAGACCACCCGCGCCGCCGAGGGCGCGGTGGCGTCGATCACATGGTTGTCCCTGCGGCCCACCCGTTCCACCTCGCTGGCGTGGTGGTCGAAGACCAGCCGGGCGCCTTCGACATAGGGCAGGTTGGTGGTGATGTCGTTGGCGGTAATGGCGATCTTGCCATCCTGCATGTCCTTGGGGTGGACGAACAGGATATCGCCGATCAGGCCCAACTCGCGCAGCAGCACGGCGCACACCAGCCCGTCAAAGTCCGAACGGGTCACCAGACGATATTGGGTCTCAGTCATTCAAAGGCTCCTGGGTCGCGCCGGAGGAAGGATGGTGAGAGTGTAACGGATTCGCGGCCACAGCCCAAGGGGGCTGCTGCGGCCGGGGATGGCGTCGGCACAGGAAGCGGGAGATTGGATCAAGCCTGTCGGTTACGCCAGTAACTTTCTAATGCCGACGGCAATCGCATTGATGACACCGTACCCGGCAATAAGAGTTCCTAAAATCTTTAAAATTTCCAATGATGTCCGCCGCTGTGCGTCGACGCCCCAGAATGCCGCCCAAATCAATATACTGATTAAAACGATAGAAGCGACGCAGCAGCAAATCGCAATTGATCCGCCCAGTAAATGCTTCCTTTTCTTGTCATTTTCTTGGTGCGCAAGCTTTTCCATTTGATAGTCATACTACCTCTTATCCGCAGCGTCATTGGCATCAATAGCCCTTCTTATGATGTCGGTTCTTTGATTCCCACTATTAATACGCCCCCGTTCAACGTCCAGGCGATATCGCTCAACTTCCAACATTTCCCGCAAAAGCGATTCGGATAAGTCACCATTAACAATTCGACCTTGCGAATAAATTTGAGTTTGATCGGATTCTGACTTCTCTTTCCCTTCTGACTTCTTTTCCACGTTTTGCACCGGGTCGGTCATTTCAGGTACCCCTGCTTCCGATTGGAGAGCATCAAGAGATCAATCGTCACATCACTTTCTTCATCAATCGGGTAGGATCGCACGCGATACCCTCCGTAGGGGGATGGCTCCACCTTGATCATCATTCCCTCTTCGGCCGCCATGCCCCGGAGGACCCTGGACGCCTCGTATGCGTCCTTGTACGAGTCGGACTGTCTTTCCTTGTCTCCGTCCATCGGCTGCCTCTCCGGTCTGGTGGGTCAAGACACCCGCTTCGTACCTGTCCCCCGATAATAGCTCAATGTGAGTTTGCTGTCGAATCGGGCTTCGCGCACAACCTTACCCCGGTTCCGGAAAAAAACCGGGGAGCGTTGCCGCTCCCCGGGCCTTCCGATCGACCGCTCTGCCTTGGGCGACGCCCAAAAACAACGATGCCCGGTGTGGAAGCGGGCTCCGGCCGCGCAAGGCGGGAAGCCGCTTCCACCGATTCGCCGAATTCCCGGTGTTATCCTACTCTTCCCTGGCGTCTTCCAGGGTGTGCAGCCCCGGACGCCTCGCGCTGATCAGCACCGCCATGTTACCGGGCTTGTGCTGGTTCTTCCACATCTTGGTGTGGGCGCGCGGGATGTCGGTCCACGAGAACACCTCGCTCATGCAGGGATCGATCCGGCGTTCGATCACCAGCTGGTTGGCCTGGCTGGCCTGGAGCAGGTTGGCGAAGTGGCTGCCCTGGATGCGCTTCTGCCGCATCCAGACGAAGCGGGCGTCAAAGGTCAGGTTGTAGCCGGTGGTGCCGGCGCAGAACACCACCATGCCGCCGCGCTTGACCACGAAGCATGACACCGGGAAGGTCTGCTCGCCCGGATGTTCGAACACGAAGTCGACGTCATTGCCCTTGCCGGTGACGTCCCAGATTGCCTTGCCGAACGCCCGCACCTTCTTCAGGTAGTCGTTGTAGGCGGCGGTGTCGTCCACGTCGGGCAGCTGGCCCCAGCAATCGAACTTGTTGCGGTTGATCACGCCCTTGGCGCCAAGCTGCATCACGAAGTCGTGCTTGGATTCGTCCGAGATGATCCCGATCGGGTTGGCGCCGGCGGTGGCGATCAACTGGACCGCCATCGAGCCGAGACCGCCCGAGGCGCCCCACACCAGCACATTGTGGCCCGGCCGCAGGATGTGCGGGCGGTGGCCGAACAGCATGCGGTAGGCGGTGGCCAGCGTCAGGGTGTAGCAGGCGCTCTCCTCCCAGCTCAGATGACGCGGCCGGTGCATGACCTGGCGCGACTGAACCCGGGTGAACTGGGCGAACGAGCCGTCCGGCGTCTCGTAGCCCCAGATGCGCTGGGACGGCGAGTTCATCGGGTCGCCACCATTACATTCCTCGTCGTCGCCATCGTCCTGGTTGCAATGGACCACGACCTCGTCACCGACCTTGAATCGCTTGACCTTGCTGCCGACCGCCCAGACCACGCCCGCGGCGTCGGAGCCCGCGATGTGATAGGGCGCCTTGTGGTAGTCAAAGGTGGAAATCGGCTTGCCGAGGGCCGCCCATACGCCGTTGTAGTTGACGCCGGCCGCCATCACGAGGATCAGCACCTCGTCGGGGCCGATGGTCGGCGTCTCGACGACCTCGATCTGCATCGCCTTTTCGGGCTCGCCGTGGCGCTCGCGCCGGATCGCCCAGGCGTACATCTGCTTCGGCACATGGCCGAGCGGCGGAATCTCGCCGACCTCGTAAAGATCCTTCGGCTGGCCGGTTGAGGTGGAGGCAGAGGGGGCGGACTGAGTCATGCCTTACTGTTCCTTGGTTGGCCCGGGGGCGATCGCGAAGGGACCCCCGGCGTGCGTCAGGGGTTCGAGCCCCCGCCATAATGGTTGCTGTCCGTCGAAATCCCTATGGACCGCCGGCAGGCCGCACATTAAACAAATTGCTCGCCGCTTTGCAATGCGGCAATGATCTGTCCAATCCGAGGGGTTCCATGAGCGTCCGTGAAAAGCCCTGGCTGTTCCGTACCTATTCCGGTCACTCGACGGCCGCCGCCTCCAACCGGCTGTACCGCACCAATCTGGCCCGCGGGCAGACCGGTCTTTCGGTCGCCTTCGACCTGCCGACTCAAACCGGTTACGACTCCGACCACCCGCTGGCGCGGGGCGAGGTCGGCAAGGTCGGAGTCCCGGTCTGTCATTTGGGCGACATGGAAACCCTGTTCGAGGGCATTCCGCTGGCCGAAATGAACACCTCGATGACCATCAACGCGCCGGCGGCGTGGCTGCTCGCGCTCTACATCGCGGCCGCCGAACGGCAGGGGGTGGTGCGGGCCAAACTCAACGGCACCACCCAGAATGACATCATTAAGGAGTATCTCAGCCGCGGCACCTATATCTTTCCACCCGGGCCGTCACTGCGCCTGACCGGCGACGTGATCGCGTTCACGGTGCGCGAGGTGCCGAAATGGAACCCGACCAATGTCTGCTCCTACCACCTTCAGGAGGCGGGAGCGACGCCGGTCCAGGAACTGGCCTATGCGCTGGCCACCGCGGTCGCGGTGTTGGACGCGGTCAAGGCGTCCGGTCAGCTTGCCGAGGCCGAGTTTCCCGAGGTGGTCGGGCGGATCAGTTTCTTCGTCAATGCCGGCATCCGCTTCGTCACCGAACTGTGCAAGATGCGGGCGTTCGGTCAGCTTTGGGATGAGATCGCCCGCGACCGCTACGGCGTCGCCGACGAGAAGCTGCGCCGCTTCCGTTACGGCGTCCAGGTCAACTCGCTGGGTCTGACCGAGCCCCAGCCGGAAAACAACGTCTATCGGATTCTGCTGGAGATGCTGGCGGTGGTGCTGTCCAAGGACGCCCGCGCCCGCGCGGTCCAGTTGCCGGCCTGGAACGAGGCGCTGGGGCTGCCCCGGCCCTGGGACCAGCAATGGAGCCTGCGGCTCCAGCAGATCATCGCCTTCGAGACCGACCTGCTGGAATTCGACGATCTGTTTAACGGCAGCACCGTGATCGAGGCCAAGGTCACCGAACTGGTGGCGGAAGCCCGGGCCGAACTGGCCCGGATCGACGCCCTTGGCGGCGCGGTGGCCGCCGTGGAGTCTTCGTACCTCAAGCAACGGCTGGTGGAGTCCAACAGCCGGCGGCTCGCCGCCATCGAGTCCGGCGACATCACCGTGGTCGGGGTCAACCGCTTCACGGAGTCCGCGCCCTCGCCGCTGACCGCCGGAGAGGATGGCGGCTTCCTTGCGGTGGACCCGGAGGCCGAGGCCGACCAGCTGGCCCGGCTCCGGGCCTGGCGGGCCGGGCGCGACGGCGCCGGAGTCGCCACGGCGCTGGCCGGGCTGGCCACCGCCGCCCGGGAGAACCGCAACATCATGCCCGCCTCCATCGCCTGTGCCCATGCCGGCGTCACCACCGGCGAGTGGACCGCCACGCTTCGGGAGATTTTCGGCGAATTTCGGGCGCCCACCGGCGTCGCCAAGGCCGCGGTGGCCGCCGGAACCGAGGGTCTGGCCAGGGTTCGCGCCCGGGTGGACGAGGTTTCGAGCCGGCTTGGCCGGCGGATCAAGATGCTGGTGGGCAAGCCGGGCCTGGACGGCCATTCCAACGGCGCCGAACAGATCGCNNTCGATCCTCTCGGGCTCCCACCTCGCCCTGGTGACCGAGGTGCTGGAGCGGATGAAAGCCGTCGGCATCGGCGGGATCCCGGTGGTGGCCGGCGGCATCATTCCCCCCGAAGACGCCGAAACCCTCAAGGCCGCCGGCGTCGCCCGGGTCTACACCCCGAAGG
>PLTC01000149.1 GCA_003165295.1 Rhodospirillales bacterium
AGGAAGGCGATGACGTCGTGGCGGGTTTCGCGCTCGATGTCGTCGATGCGCGCCACCTCGAACCGGCCGCGCGCCCGGACCGCGACCGCCGCCTCCCGGGGGATCACCCCCAGCTCCGCCTGGGCGTCGCAAGCATGGGCCTCGATCTCGAACCAGATGCGGAACCGGTTCTCCGGTTCCCAGATGCGGGCCATCTCGGGACGGCTGTAGCGGGGGATCATGCTTGCTCCTCGAATTTGACCCGGGACCCTGACCCGGCGCGTGGGAAAGGGTAAACCCGGGCTGGCCGCCACCATAGCCAGACGGCACGGTGGCGACCAGGGGCTTCGGCCAGGGCAAATCGGCCGGAACGGGCGGTGTCGGCGCTCCGGCGAAACGAGGATCGCCGCCACCTCCCCCGTTGCCTAATCGGCGTCGGTGTCCACCGCCGGGTCGGCCTCGGCGGCGCCTTCGTGGGTCACCAGGGGTCCCAACTCGGCAAACCGGAACCGCCGGAAGGCGCGGTCGCCGTTGTAATCCAGGACCCGCAGATCATCGGTTTCCGCCAGATCACCCGACACGATGTCGAAGTGAGCGCCGTACCGCTGCCGGGCAAGCCCGATGGGCACCGGGTAGCTCAGGAACTTTGTAATCCCTTTGGCCGCCAGCTTGTTCAAGAGCACCGGACTTTCCACCGAGGGATAGGAGGTCAGAATGATCAGGGAACCACTTCCGGTCAACAGCAGGTAAGCATTCATGTCCATGCCCCCTTGTCGTCGCAAGAGAGGCCATCGCGGAACCCGGCCTGAACACCAGGCCGGTCCGGGGCCGCTTTACAACACATGGGGGGGCATGGTCCCGACGGCAGCGGGAACGATGGGATCCCGGCCCCGGCTCCCGGCATTTTCCCGGTCCCGGCTACATCGGCACGGTCACGGTGACGCGCAAGCCGCCTTCGGAACGATTGGCCAGGGTGATGTCGCCGCCGTGGCCGCGAATGATGGTCCGGGCAACGGCGAGCCCGAGGCCGGTGCCGCCGGTATCGCGGGAGCGTGACGACTCCACCCGATAAAAGGGTTGAAAGACCGCCTCCAGAAGCGACTCGGGAATCCCGGGACCCGAGTCGTCGATGGTCACCACCGCCTGACCGCCGGCCGCCGCCAGCGCCACCTCGGCACCCATCCCGTAATTGAGGGCATTGTCGATCAGGTTGGCCAGCGCCCGGCGCATGGCCACCGGCCGGCAGACCACCGGCAGATGGGCGGGGCCGATGTAAGCCGCAGCGCCCCCGGCGTCGATGCGATCATCGCACAGACTTTGCAGCAGGTCCGCGAGATCGGCAGGCACCCGCGCCTCGTGCTGCGCATCGTCCCGCGCGAAGGCCAGGGTGGCATTGACCATCGCTTCCATCTCATCAAGGTCGGCCAGCATCTTACGCTGCAACTCCGGGTCCTCAATGAATTCCGCGCGCAGGCGCAACCGGGTCAGTGGCGTGCGCAGGTCATGGCCGATGGCCGCAACCATCCGCGTGCGGTCCTCGACGAACCGCAGGACCCGCTCCTGCATGCGGTTGACCGCGCGGGTGGCCACCCGCAACTCGAGCGGCCCGGTTTCGGGCAACGGCGCCACCGCCCCGTCGACGCCCAGCCGTTCGGCGGCCGTGGCGAATGCGGCCAGCGGTGCGGTCAGCCGACGCGCGGTCAACAGCGAGACCACGGTCACCACCACCGCAATCAGCGCCATCCATAACGCGAAGCGTGCCAACCGAAAGGTGCCGTCGGGCGCGTTGGTCGCCGAAAACACCAGCCAACTGCCATCACCCAGGCTGACCGCCAGCCGCAAGGTCCGTACCCGGTGCATCGGGTCACCACCGGCCAGCGGCCCGGCCGGCGGTCCCAGCAGGGGATCGTTGCGCATCTCGGCCAGGATCTCACGGGGCTGCCCCCCAAGCGCCTCCCCCAGGTGATAGCGGAATTGTTCCAGCGGCTGGCCCGCGCGATTGGCCTTGAAGGGTGGTCCGGTACGCAGCCATTCGACGCCCAGCACCGGATCGTCCAGGGCATGGACCACCCGCGGCCGGTCGGCGGGTGCGGTCGCCTCGACCAGTTGCACCACCGCCACCACCCGGTCGAACAGTTCCACGCGGCTGTGCATCGGCCGCCCCTGGCCACGATCGGTCAGGTAGACCAGGGCGCTGATCGCCTGGGTGAGCAACAGCACCAGCACCACCGTCAATGCCAGGCGCGCGGCGATGCCGTCGGGCACCAGCCGCCGCCGCAGCCGCCCGGCCATGGCCCCGCTCACTTCTCCACCTTGACGCTGGCCGAAAACAGATAACCACCGCCCCGCACCGTCTTGATCAGCACCGGTTCGGCCGGGTCCGCCTCCATCTTGCGGCGCAGCCGGCTGACCTGAACGTCGATGCTGCGATCGAACGGCGCCGCCACCCGGCCGCGGGCGAGGTCCAGCAACTGATCGCGGGTCAGCACCCGCTGGGGATGCTCGGCAAAGGCCACCAGCAGATCGAATTCGCCGGCGCTGAGCTGGGTCAGCACCCCCTCGGGCGAATGCAGTTCCCGGCGGGCAAGATCCAGCCGCCAGCCTTCGAAGGCCAGAATCCGCCCCCCCCCGGAGGTCGTCTCGCCCGCCGAAACCGGAGCCCCAGGTCCGCCCGCCCGCCGCAACACCGCCTTGATCCGGGCCAGCAGCTCCCGCGGGTTGAAGGGCTTCGACAGGTAGTCGTCCGCCCCCATCTCCAGGCCGACGATGCGGTCAGTCTCGTCACCGACCGCCGTCAGCATGATAATCGGCGTCGCCGAACCGGCACGCACGCGCCGGCACAGATTGAGGCCGTCCTCTCCGGGCAGCATCACGTCGAGAATAATCAGATCGATGCGCCCGGCCTCGAACATCCGCATCATCTCGGCACCATCCTTGGCCGCGGAAACCCGGTAGCCATGGCCGCCAAGAAAGCGTGTGAGCAGAGTGCGAATCTCGCGGTCGTCATCGACGACCAGAATATGAGGCATCTTGTCCATGTCTCCGACTATCGACGATCTCACCCCGCCCGCAAAAGAGCGAAGATGTTACCAGCCGTTGCCGACCCCGCAGGTGAAACACTCGGTTACCAAAATCTCCGGCCGGTGACATGATGCCGTAACAGCCCGGTTCGATGATCCGAGCCCATCAGATGACGCCAACCAATAACGCAATCATGATCGGGCGCGGCTCGAAGCCAAGCAAGAACCGCAACCGAAATCAAGGAGAGACCGATGAAACGCGGCACTTTAACCCTGATGATGGCCGGAGTCGCTCTGGCACTCGCGATTCCCACCGTGAGTGCACTTTCGGGACCGGTATCCGGCGAGCAGGGTTTCCAATTGGCCCTTGACGACGGCCAACCCGCGCCCGGCCCCGGCCCGGGGGGTGGCGAGCACCCGGACAAGCTGCATCATGGCTGGGGTCATGAGGGCGGCTGGGGTCCGCAACAACTTTTCAAGCACCGGTGCGAAACCGGCGAGGCCCGCGAGGCGGCCCTGCTGGCCTACGCCGAGGTGCGGTTGCAGCTTACCGACGCACAAAAGCCCGCCTGGGCGAAGTTTGTCGATGCCGCCAAGGCCGCCCGCGCGCCAGAAGCCAGGCTTTGCGCCGACCTGGCTGACAAGCCGGTGCCCGCCACCCTGCCGGAGCGGTTGGCCCGGATTGAACAGGTCGCCTCGGCCCGGCTGGCCCAGCTCCAGGCATTTCGGCCCGCCCTCGACGAGCTTTATCAGCAGCTGACCCCGGAACAGCGGAAGACTGCGGACCTGCTGGCCCGGCACGGCATCGGCCATCACCACGGAGGTTGACAAGGGGGACCGACCCGGCCGTCGCCTGCCCGGTTTGGGTAACCGTCCGTTCCTGTGACTGTTTGTTTCTTTGCCCCAACTACACCCGCCGGTGCCCTCCGGCGGGTGGTTTTTCTTTTGGGCTCGCCGCGGCGGCGCGAAGCTGATAAAAGCGGCTCATGGTGAAACTGACCCGCATCTATACCCGCGGCGGCGACCGTGGCGAAACCTCGTTGGGTGACGGCAGCCGGGTGCCCAAGCATGCCTTGCGGGTGGCCGCCACCGGCACCGTCGATGAAACCAACGCGGTGCTGGGTCTGGCCCGCCTGCACACCGGCGGCCAACCGGAAACCGACGCCATGCTGGCGCGCATCCAGAACGACCTGTTCGACCTGGGTGCCGACCTGTGCACGCCGGAGCAGGAGGCCCCCGGTTATCCGCCATTGCGCATCGTCGAGGCCCAGGTGGAGCGACTGGAGCGCGAAATCGACGCCCTCAACGCCGGACTGCCGGCCCTCGAGTCCTTTATCCTGCCCGGCGGCACGCCGGCCGCCGCCTGGCTGCATCTGGGCCGCACCGTGGCCCGCCGGGCCGAACGGCTGATCACCGAGCTTGCCTTGACCGAACCGGTGGGCGCTCCCGCTCTGAAGTACATCAACCGCCTCTCGGACCATCTGTTCGTGCTGGGCCGGGCCGTCAACGACCAGGGCCGTCACGACGTGCTGTGGCGGCCGGGCGAAAACCGGTAACGGGCCGGCAAGGACCGTTACCGATGCTCCGGGGGCGATGCTCACGAACACGCGAATCGGTAAATGGGCCGTCCGGCCACCGGAGGCCGCCACCACCCGCCGGCGTATGACCCCAAAAGGCGGGAACATCAAAGGCCGGCCGGGCCTGCACGCAGGCTCGCCTTCGCCTGCGAGGAGGGCTATAACAGCAGGGATGCAAACTCAGAGTCCGGTAGGCGGTCCTTGAAATTTCCCAATTGGAACCAGTTGGCCCAGGTCGGGGAGCAGGCGCTCGGGCAGGTTAACGTGATCGCCGGCCGGATGCTGGAAGGCACGCTCCGGCTCGGGGTCACCGGCCTGCGGCGGTCGGGCAAGACGGTGTTCGTCACCTCTCTCATCGACAACCTGATCCGGGGTGGCCGGCTGCCGTTCCTGGATGCCGTCGCCTCCAATCGCTTTCTTGCCGCGCGGCTGCGGGCCAGTCCCGACCGCACCGCGCCCCGTTTCCCCTACGAGAAGTATCTGGCGGCGCTGACCGCCACCCCGCCCCACTGGCCGGCGGCGACCACCGGGGTCAGCCAGTTGCGGCTGGCGGTGCGGTTCACGCCAGGATCCGGCCTGCGCCGTTCGGTGCAGCCCATGGCCACCCTCAATGTCGACGTGATCGACTATCCCGGCGAATGGCTGATGGACCTGCCGATGCTCAACCAGAGCTATCGCGACTGGTCGGCGCTGACGCTCGAATTGATGGAGCGGCAGCCCCGCCGGCAGCTCGCGGCCCGCTGGCTGCACTGGCTCGGGACCGTTACCCCCGACCTGCGGCCGGACGAGAGTCTGGCCCGGGAGGGCGCCGCCCTCTACACCGACTATCTTCACGCCTGCCGCCGGTCCCAGGCCAGTCTCAGCCTGGTCCAGCCCGGCCACTTCATCGAACCCGGGGACTTGGCCGGCACGCCGTTGCTCGCCTTCTGCCCGCTGCCGGCGGGCAGCGGCGAACACCGCGCCCAGTCCCTGGGCGGGTTGATGAACGAACGCTTCGAAGCCTACAAGACCCAGGTGGTCCGCCGTTTCTTCGTCGAGCACTTCGCGCGGCTCGACCGCCAGATCGTGCTGGTGGACGTCCTCGGCATGTTGAATGCCGGCCCGACCGCGCTCTATGACATGCGGATGGCGCTCACCGCCTGCCTGGAAGCCTTCCACCACGGCCGCGCCGGCTGGGTCAGCCGTCTGACCGGCCACGAGGTCGACCGTGTGCTGTTCGCCGCCACCAAGGCCGATCACGTCGCCGCCGGCCAGCACGCCAATCTGCGGAACCTGCTCGACATGCTGGTCTCCGAAGCGCGCAACGCCATCCGGTTCGAAGGCGCCATGGTGGACACCGTGGCTCTGGCGGCGGTCAAATGCACCGAAACCGTCACGACCGAACACCAGGGCCGCAAGCTGGCCTGCATTCAGGGGACGCCACTGGGCCGTCAGCGGCCGACGGTGCTGTTTCCCGGCAACATCCCGGACGGACCCGACCTGTTTCCCGAGAACGTCTCTCAACCTTACCGCTTCCTCGACTTCGAACCTCCGGCCGGAGTTGGCCGCGACGGTCGCGGCCTGCCCAACATCCGGTTGGACCAGGCCCTTAATTTCCTTCTAGGGGATTACCTGGCATGAGCAATGCAACCCATCAGGCTTCGGCCTGGCAGCCACCGGTGGAACTGGACATGCACCACCCCGATCCGGCCGCCGCACCGGCCGCGGTCGCCGCCACCACCGCGGCGGCATCCGCCGCGGCCAGGGCCGGCGAAGCCTCGGGCCTGGCGGCGCTGGCGGCCTGGCCCCAATGGTCCTGGACGGTTCCGGCCTTCTTCGGCGGTGTCGCCGCCCTGGTGGTGGTGGCGCTGGCCTTCGACGCCACCGACCTGATGGGCCGCTCGTTCGCCGCCAGTTACGCGCTGGGGGTGCTGGTCACGGTGGTTCTGGCCGTGACCGTCGGGACCGCGGTCAAGCTGTCCCTTGACGAGGTGATCTCGATCCGGCGGCTGCGCCAGATTGACGGCCTGAGAGCCGAGGCCGACCGCCTGACCAGGGCCAACGGCCACGGCGAGGCGCTGGGCTTTGCCGACACGCTGGGCGACTTTTACGCCGGCCGCGCCGATCTGGCCCCGGTCCTGCACACCCTTGGCCATACCGTCAATGACGCCCACAGCGACGCCGAGGTGATTGCCCTGATCGACCGTCAGGTGCTGTCGGCCCTCGACCAGCGGGCCTACCGCTTCGTGCTCACGGCGTCGCGCGATACCGCGCTGGCCACGGCGCTCAGCCCCTCGGCGGCGCTTGATGTGGCCATCGTACTGTGGCGCAATCTCAAGCTGGTGCGCGAAGTGGCCGCGCTCTACGGCGCCCGCCCCGGTCCGCTCGGCTCGTGGCGGCTGATGCGCCGGATGCTGGCCAATCTGGCGGTGGCCGGCCTTGCCGACAGCGTCGGTCACGTCGCCGTGGACGCCCTTGGCGGCTCGCTGGCCGCGGCCATCTCGACCCGGTTGGGCCAGGGCATGATCAACGGCCTGCTCACCGCCCGAATCGGCATCGCCGCCATGACCCTCTGCCGGCCGGTGGGCTTCAGCCCCGACAACAAACCCAATCTCAAGCGCATTCGCGCAGAACTGATGAGCGTGCCGAAGGAAGTCCTCTGATACCGGCAGATACGAAAAACAATAGAAGGGGGGCTTTCCCCCCCCCTTGACCCCCCACCAGGGCCGTGACGGCCCTGGACCTGCATGACTTAAGTGTCGGGCAACGCCCCGGTCTCAGCCCAACCGCCTCATGGCCATGTGGGAGGGCGCCTGCTTCGCGGTCTTCTTGAGGATGGCAATGGCGTCCCCCAGGTCATCCACCGTGACCACCCGCGGACCGGCGGGAATCTCCACCAGCGCGGCGCTACAGGTCAGCAGCGGGAAGTGCTGGGTGGTGCCCTCGCGACTCCGTCCGACGATGTAGCCGCGTTCCCGGGAATCGGCGTCGTAGAAGCTTTCCACGTCGCGTCGGAAACTGCCCAGCAGGGCCTCAATGCGGGCCGTCACCACCTCGGCCGGAAGGTCGCGGAAGCTCGCGAAGAAGTCGTCGCCGCCGATGTGGCCGAGGAAGGTCTGATTGGTGCCAAGCGTGGTCCGCATCAGTTCGGAGAACAGCAGGATGGCGCGATCACCCTGGCGGAAGCCATAGCGGTCGTTGAACGGCTTGAAGTTATCCAGATCGAAATAGGCGAAGATCCACGACGTGACCGCCGTATCCAGCGCCACCGTCAGGTGGTCGTTGATGCTGCTGTTGCCGGGAAGACGGGTCAGCGGATTCTGATCGCGGGCAAGCGCCAGATTCTTTTCGTTGATCACCCGCAACAACGAGGCGGCGCTGAGCACGCCCACATATTTGAAATCATCGACCAGCAGAATGCCCGGCGGATTGACCGACTGGGAGAAGGTTTCCAGGATCTTCTCAGCCTCGGTGTTGATGTCGCACGCCGGACAGGGACGCAGGAAGTCGAGCAGGCCGCGGTGCAGCGCCTTGTTGTTCAACAGGTCCTTGCCGTAGCGGGAATAGATCACGTCCTTGAGATCGACCTCGCGGATGATCCCGACCGGCTGATGGCGATCATCGACGATGGGCAGGAAGTCATGCTCCTTTTGGGAGCGAAAAGCCTGGAAGACCTTGGACATGGAGTCGCCGATGGTCAGCGGCGGCACCAGCGATAATTCCTCTCCCAATAATTTCCGGTCGCTGCGCCGCTCGCGGCGCTCGCGGCGGTTGGTGTCGGCGATCACTCCATAGGTGCGATTGAACGCCGCGGTAATTCCCGCCGGCGCGCCGACGAAGGTCCCCTGCACCAGATCGCAGCCGATCTGCTTGCATGCAAGGAAGTCGGCTTCGGTGGCGATGCCATCGGCAATCACGATGATCCCCAGCACATGGGCCAGATTGACCACGGTCGCCACGAACAGCTTCTTTCTTTCGTCGGTGCTGATACCGACGGTGAAATAACGGTCAATCCGCACGAGGTTCGGCTGTCGCTCGTAAAGGGCCTTGAGCCCGGCGGTGCCGGCGCCGAAATTATCGAGAACCAGCAGACAGGATTGCCGGCGATAACCATCCAGCACTGAACCGATCGCAGCGGCCTCCGCCTCCGCTCCGGCACCGGTTCCCGGTGACAGCAAGGTTTCGGGGACGGCGTAACACACCGCGGTCGGACTGAGGCCGAAACCGCCAAACACCTCGGCGGTCCGCCGCGGCCCATCGTCGAGAGAAAGCAGCAGACACCGTTCAAGACCCAGCAGCAGGCGTTCACCCCGCACCGAAAACCGGATGAAGTCCCGTACCGCCTTCTCGCGCAAGGCCAGCGTCAGATGAAGCAGAATATCATTCTGATCGGCGTGGTCATAGAGCGCCGCCGGTGTCGCAAAACCCAACCGCTCCTGGCCCTGAGGCAACGCCTCATAGCCATAGCACATTCCAGAATAGGCGCTGACAATCGGCTGGTAGACGAAATAGACCTCCTGCCGGACCGCGTCCAACAACAGATCGGTTCCGTTCCCACGGACCGATGGGCGGCTATCGATGACACTGATATCTGTCAACATGTCGTCGCCTGGCTCCGCCATCGACTCCGTCCCATTCGGCCCGGGCCCCGGAAACCCCGCTCGGCCGGGACTATTCACGCAACGAATATCAATAAAATCGATGTCAATTTGATGACAAAGCCCGCGTTCAAAAAAAAATCATGGTCCATGATTGCCGCTCCGGGCCGGCAACCACCGCTGACCGGCAATTTTCCAGGCAACCGGCATGCCAACACACGCCAGATCACGGCGCAGATCGGGGTCCTGCGGATGGTCGGCGGCCCGGCGCGATTGGTGTCTTTTAGCTAAAAGGCCATCAATGCCGAGACGCTGGTCTTTTTCGGGGATCCTGTGCATAATTGAAAAGATAAACAAAAAAAATATTCCGGGGACGGTACCGGGCGAACCAGCCCGCCGCTCTGGGGAGGAAGCCGAAATGGACACGTATGCATCGCTTGAGCCGGCGACGTCGCGACACCGTGGGGCGACGAATAACGGCGCTGAAGGCAGAGGATCGGGGAACGCCACCAGCCGCGCCTTTGACGAGCCCGTAACCGTCGCATTCGATCCCACCCTGTGGCGGCTCGACGAGACCACCGCGGCACTGTTGCGCGGACTGTGGCCCGGACTGAGCGGTGAACTCGACACGATCCTTGACGAGTTCTACCGCTTTATGGCCAGTTTTCCTGAAAACGCCCCTCATCTTTCGGATCAAGGCAAGCTCGACTGCCTGCGGCTTCTGCAAAAAGAGCATTGGAAGGTGTTCTTCCAGGGGGATTTCGATCAGGGTTATCTTGCGCGGGTGCATAAGATCGGGGCGGCTCATGCCCGGGTTCAATTGCCGACCCGGTACCTGCTGGCCGGCTACTCGTTTTTGCTGGAACGGCTGATCCACACGGTGTTCCAGCACCACCGGCGCCGGCCGGCCGAGGCCGAGGCCAGGATCGCCGCTCTCATTCGTTCCGTCTTGATGGAAGCCTACGTCACCAGCGAAGTGTATGCCGAGACCATCCGCAAGCAGCAGATGCTGCTCAGCATGCAGGAACTGGCCGAGACCTTCGAAAACGAGCTGGATCAGGCGGTGCAATTCGTCCGCCGCAGCGCCAACGAGATGGAGGCCGCCTCCGAAGCGGTGCTCTCGGCGGCGCGCCTCGTGGCCGGCGACAGCGAACAGGCCGCGGCGGCCTCGGATCAGGCCAACAGCAATGCCCAGGCCATCGCGGTTGGGGCCGAGGAATTGTCGGCCTCCATCGCCGAAATCTCCCGACAGGTCGACCACTCCACCCTTGCCGCGCAGACCGCGGCCAGCCAGTCGCAGGGAGCCCGGGCGTTGGCCGAAAACCTGGGCACCGTGTCCCAGCGCATCGGCGCCATCGTCCAGTTGATCGAGCGCATCGCCAAGGAGACCAAGTTGCTGGCGCTCAACGCCAATATCGAGGCGGCGCGCGCGGGCGACGCCGGCCGCGNNGGGCGCGGCTTTGCCGTGGTGGCCAACGAGGTCAAGACGCTGGCCGACCAGACCAACCGCGCCACCGGGGAAATCCGTTCGGAAATTCAGGCAATGCAGGCGGTGATCCGCAGCACCGCCGACGCCATCGGCGAGGTTGCGGTCAAGGTCGAATTCGCCACCGGAAACATCTCGGGCATCGCCGGCGCCGTCACCGAACAGGAGGCGGTCACCCGGGATATCGCCCAAAGCGCAGCGAGGACCGCCGACAGCATCCGGGTCGTTCACGATCGCATTTCCAATGTGGCAAGTCACGCAGAAGCCAGCAACCGGGAAGCCAGCAAGTTTCAGGAAGACACCCATGGCATGGTCGATCAGGTGATCGGCATCAAGCGACGGGTGATCGCGACCCTGCGCAACACCCATTTCGCCGATCGTCGGCGGGAGCCACGGGTTGCCGTCGACCGAAGCGTCACCATAAACATGGGTGGCCGGGACTGGCCTTGTCGTACCGATAACCTGTCCATGGGCGGGGCGCAACTGCGGGCGCCGGAGCTAGCCCGGGCCGTTACCGGTGACAAGGTACCGGCAACCCTGGACATCCCCGAGATTGGCCGTATCCAGTGCCATATCGTGAATGTCGAAAAGGATGCCGTCCACCTCTGCTTCGAGAGACTGGAATCAGGGGTCGAACGCCGACTCGAAGAGGTGGTCGATCGCTGCCGGCGGGACGACGCCGAAATCGTCGCGCTGACCAAAGATACCGCGGCGCAGGTCGCCCGCCTGTTCGAACAGGCCATCGATCGCAAAGAAATTACCTGGGAACAGCTTTGGGACGTGGAATACCGGATCATCAGGGACTCGGATCCCCCGCAATACACCACAAGATTTCTCGCGCTGTGCGACCGAGTCCTGCCCGCGATCCAGGAACCTTTACTCGCAAAGAACCAGCGTATTTCTTTCGCCGTGACCATTGACCGAAATGGTTACCTGCCAACCCATAACCAGGCCTACTCCCAGCCCCAGCGCCCGGGAGATAAGGTCTGGAATACCGCCCACTGCCGCCACCGCCGAATCTTCGACGACCGTACCGGCCTGTCGGCGGCGCGCAACCGGCAGCCGGTGCTGGTCCAGACCTATCGCCGGGACATGGGCGGCGGCGAGTTCGTCAGCATGAAGGATGTCTCGGCGCCGGTGATGGTTCGGGGTCAGCACTGGGGCGGGTTTCGCATCGGCGTGCGCACCTGACGCCCTCAGGCGAGGCCCGCCATTCGGATAAGTTGGGGTCGAATTTTGTGGGCGCTGCCCACACCCGCAAAGGGCCGATCGGCCCTTTGAACCCAGGGCGTGAATGAGGTCAAGGAGGCGCGCCTCCTTGCGGGTGCAGGGTGGAGCCCTGCAAAATCAAGACAATAACACTCTTCTGGCGCCTGATCGGGCAATGCTCCCGGTCGCCGAAGGCAACCTCTCAGCCGCGGGTCCAGCCCGGCTCCAACGGGATCAGTGTGGCCGGACCGGCAACCAGGGGCGCCGCCATCGGGTCGGCAATATCCAGGCGCAACATGGCCAGCGCCAGCGTCCCGGCGCCGGAGCGGATCAGGCCGACCTCGTGCCCGCCCTGATGCACCGCGGTTCCGGGCCCGGGCAACGGACCATGGACCCGCACCGGCTGCAACCGGCGGCGGACCAGCCCGCGATAGCGGGTGCGCGCCGTCACTTCCTGGCCGACATAGCAGCCTTTGGTCCAGGAAATGGCGTTGAGGACATCCAGGTTGTTTTCCAGGGCCAGGGTGGTTTCGATACCGAAATCGTGGCTGCCGTCGGGGATCCCCAGTTCCAGCCGCCAGCGGTCATAGTCCTCGGCGCTGCCGGGCCGGGCGCCGGCCGCCTCGGCCGCCGCCGTCGCGCTGTCGCGCGGGACCAGCAACCGGACCCCGAGGGTGGGCAGACGCGGGTCGATGAAGGCCAGGCCGTTCGCGAAGGGCATGGTGGCGCCGGGGGTTTCGGGCAGGCCGACGGCGGCGGCGGCGGAGCCGCCGGTCAGCGCCAGCACTTCGAGGGACGGCGTCAGGTCCTCGAACACCACCTTGGCCCGCAGGCGGTAGCGATGCAGGCGATCGAGCAGATTCTGCCGACGGGCGGCTTCGACCTCCAGCAGCAGGCCGCCGCCGGTCTCCGGGTCGGGGTCGGCAACGACGAAGAAGTCGTAGAGAACCTTGCCCTGGGGGCTCAGGAGCACCGCATAGATCGACCACTCGGCGGAGACCAGCATCACGTCGTTGGAAACCAAACCCTGGAGAAAGCTTGCGCGGTCGATGCCGGACAGCCGCAGGATGCCGCGTCCGGCCAGGGCGACGCACAGCGGGACGGGCAGCGGAGACGGGGCGGGAAGCACTGAGACGGTGTCGTCGTTCATGGCCGGACCTCGGGCGGTGCTCTTGGCTGGGTGGCGTTCCGGCTTGCCGGACGTTACCGCCATGGATATAACCCGCCCCATGGGAGCGCGCCAGAGCGGGCGGGAGAGCACGGATTCTCCGGCAAGGCCCTCGATTGCGGCAGGCGAATGGGTTGGGGATGCGCGTTCTCTTTATCACGTCCAACCGGCTTGGCGACGCGGTGCTGTCCACCGGCCTGCTCGACCATCTGGTGCGCACCCTTCCCGAGGCGCGTTTCACCGTGGCCTGTGGTCCGATCGCAGCGCCGCTGTTCCGGGCGCTGCCCCGGCTGGATCGGGTGATTCCCCTGCGCAAGCGGCGGTTCTCGGCCCACTGGTTTGGGCTGTGGCGCCGTTGTATCGGGACGCCCTGGCGGCTGGTGGTGGACTTGCGCAATTCGGCGGTATCCCGGTTGCTGGTGGCGCGGCGGGTGGTGGTGGTGTCGCGCCCCGACGAGGGGTGCCACCGGGTGGTCCATCTGGGCAGGACCCTCGGGCTGGCCGAGGCGCCGGCGCCAAGGTTGTGGTTCACCGGGGCCGACCACCGGGCAGCGGCGGCGCTGGTGCCCGACGGTCCGCCGGTGCTGGCCCTGGGGCCGGCGGCCAACTGGCGGGGCAAAATCTGGCGAGCCGACCGCTTTGCCGCGGTGGCCGGGCAACTGACCGGGCCGGGCGGCATTCTGCCCGGGGCGCGGGTGGCGGTGCTGGCGGCGGCCGGGGAACGCGCCGAGGCGCAACCGGTGCTGGACGCCATCGAATCCGGCCGATGCCTGGATCTGGTCGGCGCCGCCGATCCGCAGGTGGCCGGCGCCTGCCTGGCCCGCTGTGCCCTGTTTATCGGCAACGACTCCGGCTTGATGCACATTGCCGCGGCGGTGGGGCTGCCGACCCTGGGGCTGTTCGGCCCCAGCCGTCCCGAGCATTATGCCCCGTGGGGCGCCGGCGGCGCGGCCGTGACCACCGCGGTTCCGTACCGGCAACTGGTCACGGCACCGGGTTACGACCACCGCACCACGGGAAGCCTGATGGACAGCCTGGCCGTCGAGGCGGTGCTCGAGGCGGCCGGAACGCTGTGGCGGCGTGCCGGCGTCGGAGTGGCCGGTGGAGAGGAGAGAGCATGAGGGTTCTTCAGGTCATGGCCGGTGGCGCCCATGGCGGTGCCGAAACCATGTATTCGGACAGCGTCGTGGCCCTGCACCAGGCCGGAGTCGCGCAGTTGCTGGTGACGCGGCGGAACCCGATCCGCGATGCCCTGTGGGCCGGGCACGGAATTGCGGTCCGCCATGCCCGGTTTCCGCCGCCGCTGCTGGGCTGGCGGACCCGGCGGGTACTGGCCCGGGCGATACGCGAGTTCAAGCCTGACGTCTGCCACTTCTGGATGGGGCGGGCCGCCAGCTACGCCCGGTCCGGGGCGGTGCCGAACATCGGCTGGTTCGGCGGTCCCTACGATCTCAAATACTACCGCCATTGCCGGTTCTTCATCGGCGTCACCCACGAACTGGCGCGACACATCGTGGCCGGCGGGGCGGCGCCCGAGGCCACCGCCTGCATCCATACCTTTGCCGACCTGCCCCGGGAGCCGGCGGTGGATCGGGCGGCCTTTGAGACTCCCGACGGGGTGCCGCTGCTGCTGTCGCTGGCCCGGCTTCACCACAACAAGGCCCTGGATGTGCTGCTGAAGGCGCTGGCCCGGGTGCCGGCGGCGTATCTGTGGCTGGCCGGGGAAGGACCGCTGCGCGAGGAGCTGGTGACGCTGGCCCGGGACCTGGGGGTAGCTGGGCGGGTGCGCTTTCTCGGCTGGAGAACCGACCGTGCGGCCTTGCTCGCCGCGTGCGATCTGTGCGTGTTTCCCTCTCGGATCGAACCGTTCGGCACGGTGATGGTCGAGGCCTGGGCCGCCGGGGTGCCGCTGGTCACGGCGGCGGCGGCCGGCCCCAAGGCTTATGTCGAGCCCGGGCGCAACGGCCTGCTGGTCGAGGTCGACGACGTGGAGGGTCTGGCCGCCGCGATCAACCGCTGCCTCGGCGACCCGGCGCTGTGCCGGCTCCTGGTGGCGGGCGGGCGTGAAACCTACGAAAGCCGCTTTACCCGCGAGGTGCTGGTCCGCGACCTGCTGGCCTTTTACCGGATGGCCCGGGACGCCGGTCCGCCGCCGGGATAAGTCGGGGTGCCGGATCCTGTGTTGCATTTTTTCGTTGATCTTGTCGGCCGGCAATCGCACTCTGACCGGGCCTGATCCGTGCCGCCAGGGTACAGGAACCACCGGAGGCTCCGCCGATGTCCATGTCCTTGCCAGTCAATCGTCGACGCCACGATCGCCACCTCGGCGACGGCGGTTACTTCGTCGTGGCGGGAAAGCCGGCCAGACTTGTCGACTGGTCCTTCGGCGGTCTGGCCTTGCGAATGGACGAACCGGCCGACCTGCCGGTTTCCGAAGACGTCGACATCCGCGTCTTCGATGCCGCGGTGGGCGCCTGGGAACCTCTGAAGGGGCATGTCCGGCGAGTCGATCAGAAGGGCGTGGTCGGGGTGGCGTTTGCCGACGACGGCGAGGCCTCGGTCCGCATTCTGTTGCGGCTGTTTGGCAACCGGAGCCGCGCCGCCCGGATGTGAGCGGGCCAAAGGTCTGAACGGGGGTCGCCGGGTCGCCGGGAAGAAGGTGGGGGCACGGATGGGCGGCTGGTTGACACAGGCTGAAGCCAAGGCACCACCCGTTCTGGAAAAGCACCGGGAACATCCGCACCTTTCAGGGGAGCGGCATGACGATTGAATGGGCCGACACGCTATCGGTAGGGCACAGCGTCATTGATGACCAGCACAAGACCCTGATCAGGGTGCTCAACCGCCTGATGACGGCCATGGACCAGGCACAGGAGAATCCGTCGCTGGGTATGGTCGATGTTGCCGGCCATGCCACGGATTTTTTTTACTGTTTTCAGACGCACTCCAAGGAAGAAGAGGCGCTGATGCAACAGTTCCTCTACGGCGGCGTCGACTGCCATGCCCGGCATCACACGTTATTCATCGGGGCGTTGCGGACGCTGTTGCTCGACGAACCGAATCTAGACGCCATCAGGATCAACCTGCCGTTCATCCAGTCGGCGGTGATTGACCATCTGGAGCGGGACGACCGGGATTTCGGGGAACATCTGAGAAGTCTCGGCCTGTTCGGGCGGTTCTGATACCGGCGGGCGGGAAGAATGACACGAAGGGGGCTTTGCCCCATGCGCGCCAGGTTACGATGGCTGTCCTTGAGATCAGGTCGGTCCGTGGGCTCTGCCCACACCCGCCAAAGGCCGGGGGCCTTTGGAAACCATGACGTCTTGATTCCATAACGTCATGGGATCCGGGGCCTGAAGGCCCCGGCGGGTGCAGGACAGAGCCCTGCAAAAAAACACCATCCTGGCGCCCATCTGCCACTCATAACGCTCGCCGGTCTGCCCGCACTCCCGGCCGACGGCCGGGTCGGCATCAGGGAATGCGGTCGAACTCGCCGCTGATGGTCAGCGTTACGGTGTCGCCCACCGCCGGCACGTAGGCGCTGACGCCGAAGTCCGAGCGGTTCAAGGTCCCGGTGGCACTGAAACCCAGGACATACGCCTTGGTCATGGGATTGACCCCGCCGCCGGCGAAGCTGGCGAGGAGCGTCACGGGCTTGGTAACACCATGAAGGGTCAGATCGCCGACGATGGTACCGGTGGTCGGGCCGGTCGTTCTGATGGTGGTGGCCTTGAAGGTGGCCTGCGGGTATTTCGCCACGTCGAAGAAGTCCGGCGACTTCAGATGGCTGTCGAGTTTGGGGTTGGTGGTGTCGATGCCGTTGAGATCGATCGTCACCTCGAGGGTGCTGGCGGTCGGCGCCTTGGGATCGAAATGCAGCCGGGCGTCAAAGCTGGTAAACAGGCCGTAATAGGTGGAAAAGCCAAAATGGCTGGTGGAAAAGATGATCTTGGCGTGATTCTTGTCGATCGCGAAGTTTCCGCCTTCGACTTTGGCCAGATCGGTGGTGGGCGCGGTCTGAGCCGGCGCCGGGGTCGCGACGACCAGCACGGACAGGACGGACAGGGTGGACAGTGCGGCTACGGTGGCGACTCTCATGGTCGGACCTCTCTCTGTTCAAGGGCGTGTGGAAATCTCTGAGGCAGACATAGCCCGCGGCATCTGGTGGGACAAATGCCGATCCTGGAATACATTGTTCCAATAAGGCGCACAATCAACCGGAGCGCCGGGGGGAAGGGGCGGAATGGACCATCTGCGCGACATGGCGCTGTTCGTCGATGTGGTCAAAACCATGAGCTTCACCCGGGCCGCGGAGGCGCTGGGAATTCCCAAATCGTCATTATCGCGGCGGATCGCCGGCCTGGAACAGGACATCGGGGTCAGGCTGCTGAACCGCAGCACCCGCAGGATCGAACTGACCGAGGCGGGAGCGATTTATTTTGCCCGCTGCAAGGAGATTGTGGAGGCGGCGCGCCTCGCCCACGAACAGTTGCGGGATATGGTGGAAGTTCCGCGCGGCCACCTGCGGGTGTCGATGCCGCCGGATTTCGGCACGATGGTTCTGGCCCCCCTGATCGCGGCCTTCCTGCATCGCTGTCCGGATGTCACGATGGAGGTGGATCTCAGTCCGCGCCGGGTGGATCTGCTGTCCGAGCACTTTGACCTGGCGATTCGCATCGGTGAACAGCCGGATTCGACCCTGACCGTGCGCCGGCTGGGCCAGGTGGAGGCTGCGCTCTACGCCGCGCCGACCTATCTGGAGGGCGCGGGCGTCCCGGGCGAACCGGCGGACCTGCCCGGCCACACCTGCATCCGGGTGCCCCTGAGTGCCGCCGCGGCGCGGTGGACTCTGTGGCGCGGTCAGGAGCGGACCGAGGTTATCGTCGATGGCCGGGTCGCGGTGAACAACATCGCCATGGCCCAACGGCTGGCGGCTCTTGGTCTCGGCATCGGCCTGCTGGATCGCGGCATGGCCCGGAACGATCTGCTGGCGGGCAGGCTGCGGCCGGTGCTGCCCGACTGGATTCCGGCGCCGCTGCCGATCCACGCCTTTACCGCCACCCGTCTGCTACCGGCCAAGACCCGCGCCTTGATTTCCTTTCTGGCCGAACGGATGCGCCCGGGCGCGGTCGCGCCGCCATCGAACCCCGACGAAGGCACCGGGACGTGATCCCGGCGCGGCCGGGCGCGCCCGTCACCCCGGGTACCGGTCGGAAATCCCGTCCCGGCCCGACGATCCCCTTGATTTCGTCGTCGGGGCCGGACAAGCTCCGGTCCTCCCTCGAGATTGGGCGCCGTCCAGGTCCCGGCATCCCTGTCTCCTGCCATGTCGTGCCCACGCGCCAGAGTGGTCGGACCGGCGGAAGAGGTGAATTGGAGTCTTCTGATGACAAATTATAGTGACTGGCTACAAATATTGGAAAATACCGAGCCGCGCAGCGCCAAACTGGCGGATCGTGCCCTGGAAAAGCTGGCGAAGGAGCGGATGGCGCCAACGCCGGAGAATTACGCGCTGTGGTATACTTATTTTGCCGGTTATCAGCCCGATCTTAATCGGGTTATCGATCAGATGGTCAAGAACGGGCAACCGTTCACGCCGTTGCGTTGCGAAGATCTGGTAAAAAGGTTCTTCCGTTTCGACGCCGAAGCCTATGCCGTGCGTTCCGCGGGTGACCGGACCCAGGAGGCGATCTCGAAGGTTTTGAAAACCATCAAGACCACGCTCAGCGATACCGGACGGACCCAGGGCGTGGTCGAGAACCTGCAAAGCACCCTCGATCAGCCGGTTACCATGGACCGCTTGCGGACCATCGTCGCCGGCGTCGTCGTCGAGGTCAGGACCATGGTCACCGAACAGGAACAGTTGCGCCAGCAACTCGATCAGGCGTCCAACGAACTGGTCACGTTGCGGGCCAACCTTGATACCGTGCGGCGCCAGGCCGAGACCGATGCCCTGACCGGCATCGCCAACCGCCGGGCCTTTGATCAGGCGCTGAAACAGGCCGTGGCCGGGGCGGTTCGTGATCGCGTTCCCCTCGCCCTGCTGCTGATCGACATCGATCACTTCAAGAAATTCAACGACAGCTACGGTCATTCGCTCGGCGATCAGGTTCTGAAGGTGGTGGCGCGCCTGCTGGCCCAGACCACCGAAGAACGCGGTACGCCGGCCCGTTATGGCGGCGAGGAGTTCGCCATCGTGCTGC
>PLTC01000174.1 GCA_003165295.1 Rhodospirillales bacterium
ACCGCCGGCTCTGCCCGCCCGTCGTCCGCCCGCCATCGCCGCCGGGTCGCCGGCCGCGGCCGGCGCCGACACCGCCCCCCGTGACACCGCCCCCCGTGACACCGAGGCCCGGACTGCCGAGGCCCCGCCACCGCCGGCAGCGCCGACCCATGGCGGGGGACGCTATCTATGGCCGGTTCAGGGCAAGGTCCTGTCGGGCTTTGGCGACAAGCCCGACGGCCGCCACAACGACGGCGTCAACATTCAGGCTGAACGCGGCGCCGCGGTGGTGGCGGCCGACAACGGCGTGGTCGCCTATTCCGGCAACGAACTCCGGGGCTACGGCAATCTGCTGCTGATCCGCCATGCCGACGGCGTCATGACCGCCTATGCCCACCTGGACCGGTCGCTGGTCGAACGCGGCGCCACGGTCCGGCGCGGCGAGAAGATCGGCACCGTGGGCAGCACCGGCGGGGTGACGGAGCCGCAACTGCATTTCGAAGTCCGGCGCGGCAGTCAGGCGGTTGACCCCGCGGAGTTCCTGGACCCGCCGCCCCGGGGCGCCGCCGGCTAGAGGGCAGGATCGCCATGTACGTTTCGCTTCACATCAGCCTTTGGTTCGTCGTGCTGGTGGCCCTGGTCATCGGCATCGTCTGCTACCTGCTGGGCCGGCGGGCCGAGCGGCGGGAGTGGATGGAGCGGTTGGGGAGACGGTGACGCCCCTGACCTCATTCGCGTCACGGGTTCAAGGGGCCGACCGACCCTTTGCGGGTGTGGGCAGGGCCCNNGTCCTGGATGAACTGCCAGGCCACGCGGCCGGACCGGGCGCCGCGGGTGACCGACCATTCGGTGGCCTCGGCATGCAGGGCGGCCGGCGGCAATTCCAGGCCGAAACGGTCGGCGTAGCCGTCCACCATGGCGAAATAGGTTGCCTGGTCGCAGTTGTGGAATCCCAGCCACAGCCCGAAACGGTCCGAGAGCGAGACCTTTTCCTCCACGGACTCCGACGGGTTGATCGCGGTGGAGCGTTCGTTATCGATCATGTCGCGCGGCATCAGGTGGCGGCGGTTGGAGGTGGCGTAGAACACCACATTGGCCGGACGGCCCTCGATGCCGCCCTCCAGCACCGCCTTCAACGACTTGTAGTGGTTGTCGTTGCCGTCAAAGGACAGGTCGTCGCAGAACAGGATGAACCGCCGCGGGGTACCCCGGGTCAGTTGGAGCAGGCGCGGCAGCGACGGGATATCCTCCCGGTGGATTTCCACCAGCGCCGGGGCGTCGCGGCGGCCGGCGTTCGCGGCATCGTCAAGGACCACGGCGTGAACCGCCTTGACCAGCGAACTCTTGCCCATGCCCCGGGCGCCCCACAGCAGGGCGTTGTTGGCCGGCAACCCGGCCGCAAAGCGGCGGGTATTGGCAAGCAGAATCTCGCGCTGGCGCTCGATGCCGTGCAGCAGGTCCAGATCGACCCGGTTGACACAGGCCACCGGCTCCAGACGGCTGCCGTCGCTGTGCCAGACGAAGGCGTCGGCGGCGGTCACCGGCACCGACGGCGCCGGCCTCGGCGCCAGCCGATCCAGGGCATCGGCAATCCGGTTGAGCACCGGCAGCAGTTCCGATGGCGGCACATGATAGGACGTCATCTTGTCTTCACCGGTCCTGAGTCATAGCCGGCATCGGGCAACGGCCGATGCCGGCCAGTCTGGTCGTTGATCGCTGGGGGCTTCGCCCCCTGGCCCCCGACCAGGGCGTTGCCCTGGACCCACCAAGGGCGGCGGCCCTTGGAACCCTGGACCTGGAGGGAGCGGGTCCGGGGGCGGCACGGCCCTGGTGGAGGCAGGGCCACCCTTAAAGACCGATCCGGCCCATCGCCACCGCGGTATCGCCCATTCGGCACGAGAAGCCCCACTCGTTATCGTACCAGCTCAGCACCCGGACGAAGGTCCCGTCGATCACCTTGGTTTCGTTCAGCGCGAAAACCGAGGACCGGGAATCGTGGTTGAAGTCGCTCGAAACCAGATCTTCGTCGTAGGTCGCGAGAATACCCTTGAGCCGGGTCCCCGCCGCCGCATCCTGAATCGCGGCATTGATTTCCTCGACCGAGGTCGGACGCTTGGCCACGAACTTGAAATCGATCGCCGAGACGTTGGGAGTGGGCACCCGCATGGAGGTGCCGTCGAGCTTGCCCTTGAGTTCGGGCAGCACCCTGCCGACCGCCTTGGCCGCCCCGGTGGAGGTCGGGATGATGTTGAGCGCGGCGGCGCGGGCGCGGTGCAGATCCTTGTGCATGGTGTCGACAATGCGCTGATCGCCGGTGTAGCTGTGGATGGTGGTCATGAAGCCGTGCTCGATCCCCACCGCGTTGTTGAGCACGAACGCCACCGGCGCGAGGCAATTGGTGGTGCAGGAGGCATTGGAGACCACCCGATGGCCGGCGACCAGCTTGTCGTGGTTGACGCCGTAGACCACCGTCAGATCTTCATCGGTGGCAGGGGCCGAAATCAGCACCTTGGCCGCGCCGGCGTCCAGGTGTTTGGCGGCATCGGCACGCCTGGTGAAGAGGCCCGAGCACTCCAGCGCCACATCGACACCCAGTTCCTTCCAGGGCAGCCTGGCCGGGTCGCGCTCCTGCCCGGTCCGGATCGGCCGGCCGCTGATCACCAGCGCGCCATCCCCGGCTTCGGCCGTGAACGGGAAGCGGCCATGGACGCTGTCATACTTCAGCAGGTGAGCATTGGTCTTGCCATCGGCAAGATCGTTGATCGCCACCACTTCCAAGTCGGTCCGCCCCGATTCGTAAATCGCCCGCAGGACCAGGCGACCGATACGGCCGAATCCGTTGATCGCAACCCGAATTGCCATGTCTTTCCTCCGATGAAGTGCGATGCCACGCTGACAACGACGGCATGCGGGTACCGGCATCGTCCGCCCCCGCCGACGGCCGGATTTCCCAGGGACGACCGGACTTCACAGGACAGTGTGGCCGACGCTGGGGCAAACCCGGGGCACCATGCCCCTCCGACCGCTTCAGGTCAACAGTGCCGCGCCACCGGGGGCGTGACGGCGGGGAGGTGGCGCTTTGCCGCCGTTGGCCCGGTCCGCTCCGGCTCCGGTTCCGCAGATTGGGATGCGGTCGCATCAGTGAACGGTTGACGCCGACCCCCCCCTGGCTTAACTAATCCTGGCGTCCCGGCAATGGTTCCCCGACGCCCTTTGGTTTGTCTCTGCCCCGGTTGTTTTGCCATGGATCAGTTCGACGCCGCCTTGAAACGCCTCGATCGGGCCGTCCACCGGTTGGAGACGGCGCTTGACCAGCGCGAACAACGCTCCGCCCAGGAGGATGCCGGGCTGGCCCAGGCGCTTCAGGCCGCCCGGGCCGATCAGGCCCACACCCAGGCCGTCGCCGATGGGGTGGCGTCCCGGCTCGACGGGGCAATCGAAAGGCTCAACGCGGTCCTGGAGCGGTAATCGTCATGCCCCTCGTCGACATCTACCTTAGTGGCCGCAAATATACCATCTCGTGCGAGGCCGGACACGAGCCGCGGCTGCGCGAGTTGGCCGAGCATGTGGGCGGTCGCTTGCGGGAACTCAGCGAAGGCGACATTACCGGCAGCGATGCCCATATGCTGGTGCTGGCCTGCCTGCTGATTACCGATCAGCTTTTTGAAACCACCGAGGCCGGCGACCGACCCCGGGTGCTGACCCCGCCGCCGGCGGCAAAGGACGCCGATCGCGCCGCCGCGGCGGCAGCCGTCGAAGCCGCCGCCCGCCGCATCGAAGACCTTGCAGCCCGGCTGGAACGGGCCTAGACTCTGTCATTAGGGAAGGGGCTGCACGGCGCGTCAGGCTGTTCATCCCCGGGGCCGATAATGACACCCTCCAGGGAGCTGTCCCTGCCGGAGCCCTGGTTCCGGTACATGGCGCCCACCTGCAAGTGCAGGCCGCGGAGGATATCAATGCCAACGGTCGAGGCGGCTTCTTCCCACCTTTCCGAAGAGCCTGCGGCCCGACAGGCCGCTCTTGAAGACATGAAAGCGGTTTTGCGCCGGTCGGCGCGGCAACGACGCGGCGTTCTGGCGCCGGCGGTTCGGGCCGCGGCGGCGGAGACGGTGGTTGCGGCGCTTGCGGAGTCTCCGCTGTTGCCGGCTGCCACCGGCATCGTGGCGGGTTATTGGCCGGTGGGCGGCGAACTGGATTGCCGGCCGCTGCTGAACTGGTTTGACGCCGCGGGTTGGGGATGCGCCTTGCCGGTGGTGGCGGGCGCTGCGGGTTCCTTGCGGTTCCGGCGCTGGCAGCCGGGGGCGCCGCTGGCAGCCGGGGCCTGGGGCATTCCCGAACCGGTGGTGTCGGCACCGGAGGTGCGTCCGACGGTGGTGCTGGTGCCGCTGCTGGCCTTTGACCGCGCCGGCCACCGGCTGGGCCAGGGCGGCGGTCATTATGACCGGACGCTGGCGCTGTTACGGGCGCGGGCATCAGTGCTGGCGGTCGGTCTGGCCTTTGCGCTCCAGGAGGAACCCGCCCTGCCGGCGGCGCCCCACGACCAGCCGCTGGACTGGGTCGTTACCGAGGTCGGCGCGTTGCGGGTTGGTCCGGCGTAAAGACTACCGGCGCCCGCGGACTCGGGGGTTTGCTCCCTGTCCTTTGTACGCCACGCCTGTTTTGTCTTGCTCCCGGGGACGGCTGAGCTGTCCCCTCCGAACCTTGAGGGCCGGAATGCGGCTGTTGTTTCTGGGGGACGTCGTCGGCCGGAGCGGCCGGGAGGCGGTGCTGCGGCATCTGGGCTGGCTGCGCGAGCAGTTCGCCCCCGAGGTGATCGTGGTGAATGGCGAGAACGCCGCCGGCGGCTACGGCATCACCATCAAGATCGCGGCCGAGTTCTACGAGGCCGGGGTCGACTGCCTGACCACCGGCAACCACGTCTGGGATCAACGGGAGCTGGTGGGCACCATCGAGCGCGAACCGCGGCTGTTACGCCCGCTCAATTTCCCCGAGGGCACCCCCGGCCGCGGCGCCACCGTGCTGACCACCCGGGGCGGGCGCAAGGTGTTGGTGGTCTGCCTGATGGCCCGGCTGTTCATGGAGAGCACCGACAATCCGTTCGTGGCCATGGACCGCCTGCTGCGTTCCCACCGGTTGGGACCCGGCGGGCTGGACGCCATCCTGGTGGATTTCCACGGCGAGGCGACCAGCGAGAAGATGGCCATGGGCCATCACCTGGACGGCCGGGTCTCGGCGGTGATCGGCAGCCACAGCCACATCCCCACCGCCGACGCCATGATCCTGGTCGGCGGCACCGGCTATCAGAGCGACGCCGGCATGTGCGGCGACTATGACAGCGTCATCGGCATGCGCAAGGAACTGTCGGTGGCGCGCTTTGTCCGGCAACTGCCGACCGAGCGGCTGACCCCGGCCGAGGGCGAGGCCACGGTGTGCGGGGTGCTGGTGGAAACCGACGAGGCCAGCGGACTGGCCTGCCGGATCGAACCGTTCCGGCTGGGCGGCCGCCTGGGCCGCCAGGTCCTGCCCGCCGAACGACGGTAGTCCCCGGGGGGGGCTCCGCGGGCTCTGCCCACACCCGCAAAGGGCCGGCGGCCCTTTGAACCCATGGCGTGAATGAGGTCANNGAGGTCAGGGAGGCGAGCCTCCTTCGCGGGTGCAGGGTAGAGCCCTGCCAGGCCCCCCGGACCGGACCCGCCCTTAACGCGAGTAGTATTCGACCACCAGATTCGGCTCCATCTGCACCGGATAGGGCACGTCGGCCAGCGCCGGCGCCCTGACGAAGGTGCCCTTGAGCGCATTCCGGTCCACCGAGAGGTAGTCCGGCACATCGCGCTCGTTGGAGGAGATCGCTTCCAGGATCACCCCGATCTTCTTGGCCTTCGGGCGAACCTCGATGGCGTCGCCGTCGCGGACCTGAAAGGACGGGATATTGACCCGGCGGCCATTGACCAGGATGTGGCCGTGATTGACGAACTGCCGCGCCGCGAACGGGGTCGGCGCGAATTTCATCCGGTAGACCACCGCGTCGAGCCGGCGCTCCAGCAACTGGATCAGGTTCTCGCCGGTGTCGCCACGCCGGCGGACCGCTTCGGCGTACAACCGGCGGAACTGGCGCTCGCCGATATTGCCGTAATACCCCTTAAGCTTTTGCTTGGCCATCAATTGCAGGCCGAAGTCCGACGGCTTCTTGCGCCGCTGACCGTGCTGGCCGGGGCCGTAGGCGCGGCGGTTGATCGGGCTCTTGGGCCGGCCCCAAAGGTTGACATTAAGCCGGCGATCGATCTTGTACTTGGATTCCTGACGTTTGCTCATGATCCGTAACTGCCCTTGATGTCCGGGTTCGTTTTGTCCCGATAGGTCGGTCCGCCAGTCTGCGGCGACGGGGCGTCGAACCAACGACACGCCCTCGTTCTCGGGATGAGGCGCGCACTATACGCATGCGCCCGGCGGAGTCAAACCCGACCGGCGGCCCGCCCTCGTTTTTCACCCCCCGGCCGGGCGCTTTCCGGCAACCTTCGGCCGGCAACCTTCGGCCGGCAACCTTTCGGAATGCGACACAGCGGGCAAAAGTTGGACCGGCGATCATCTCCGCCTTGCCTTTCCACCCGCGACAACGATAGCCTGCGCCGCGGTACCATCGTCCGCAGGGGGCCCTTGCCTCGGCGTCTCGCTGCACTCTGGCACCCGGTCAGGGCGTTCGGCTGTGACGTGTTGCCGACGCCACACCCGTCGCGTCGGGATCACCGCCGGTCGATACGGTGCCACCAATGGCCCGGCATTGAAACGAGGACTGTCGATGGGACTCTCCAAGACGACTTTTTTGCGGTGCCTGGTGTTCGGGGCGCTGCTGAACACGGTGGCGACCGCAGGCGCGGTGGCGGCCCGAATCGAACTGGTCGATGGCAGCACCCTTAACGGCACTGCCGACTGCCCGCCGGCCGGGAATTGTACCGTCCATCTGAACAGTGGCCAGAGTTTCGACGTGCCGCCCTCGGCGATCAGGAGCATCGGCGGATTCGGAACGCCCGCGGCACCGGGCACCTCCCCGGCCCCGTCCTCGTCTCCGCTCACCGTCGCCCCGCCCGCGCCCCAGCCCCCTCCCGCACCCGAATCCCCGCCCGCGCCGGTGCCGGCGGCCTCGGGGTCGGACAACGGGTTGCGGGTGGCCGGGTCCAACACCATCGGCGCCCAGTTGATGCCGGCATTGCTGATCGATTATGCCCGGAGCAAGGGGGCGGCCGATACCGCCACGGTTCCGGTTGCGGCCGAAGAGGTAACGCTTACGCCCAACCCCGCCATCGCCGGCCTGTGGCCGCGCATGGACGTCCGGGCACCGGGCAGCGGCTTCGGATTTAAGTCGCTGGCGGCTTTGGCGGCCGGCCGTCAGGGCGCCGGAGACGCGAGACAGAAGCTCGAAGCCTTTGCCGCGGGCCAGCCGGAGGCGGACATCGCCATGGCCTCGCGCAAGATAAAACCGGAAGAAACGGCCGTGCTGGCCAGTCTTGGCGCGTTGGACGACCCCAACTCGGAACACGTCATCGCCCTCGACGGTCTGGCCATCATCGTCAATCCGGCCAATTCCGCGGGTGCCCTGTCGATCGATCAAATCAAAGGAATTTTTACCGGGACAATCGGTGACTGGAGTCAGGTCGGCGGGGTCCCCGGACCGATTTCGCTGTACGCCCGAAAGGATGGCTCGGGCACCTTGGATACCTTCAAGGACATCGTCCTTCAGGGCGCCGCGCTGTCGCCCAACGCGACGCGGATCGAAGACAGCCGGGAACTGTCCGCGGCGGTGGCGAGGGATGCCGGGGCCATCGGCTTCGTCGGGGTCGCCTATGTGGGTGAGGCCAAGGCGGTCTCGATCAGGGAATGCAACCTGACCTATGCGCCAAGCAAGTTCAATATAAAGACCGAGGAATATCCGCTTTCGCGTCGCCTGTTCCTCTATACGCCGGCCGATTCTTCGCCGGCGATTGCCGATTTCATCCGCTACACCAACAGCGACAGCGCGCAGAAGGTCGCCTCCGACAATGATTTCGTCGATCTCGAAGTCGAGTCGGATTCTTCCGGTTCCCAGAACAGCCGGCGCGCCGCGGCACTGGCCACCGCCGATCAGCCGCATCCCGCCGACAATTTCGCCACAATCACCCGGCACGCCGAACGCCTGTCCCTGACGCTGCGCTTTCGCACCAATACCCATGATCTTGACCGTGCCGACCTGGACAGCCGGGCGATCCACGACGTTGACCGGCTGGCCGCGTACATGAACAGCCCGGAGGGCCACGGGCATCGGCTGTTGCTGATCGGCTTTTCCGATTCCGAGGGAAATTATCGCTACAACACCGACCTCAGCCGCAGCCGGGCGCATTACGTTGCGGATCGCCTGAAGAAGCACGGAATTACCGTCGCCGACAGCGATATTTACGGCTTCGGTCCGGCGCTGCCGGTCGCCTGTAACACCACCGATAACGGTAAGGCCAAGAACCGCCACGTCGAGGTGTGGATGACCAGGTAAGGACGGCAGGCGCCGGGGATTTTGCGGGGCTCTGCCCCGCACCCGTGAAGGAGGCCCGCCTCCTTGACCTCATTCATGTCATGGGTTCAAAGGGCCGCCCGGCCCTTTGCGGGTGTGGGCAGAGCCCACGAAATTGACGGCTCTGGACCCAACCGGCCTTAATCGGACCGCCGGAGCAGACGCCGTGCCGCCAACAAACGGTCGATCAGCGCCGCCCCCCACGATTTCTGCGCCGGCCGTCCTTGGCGGGCGGCACGCAACGACGCCCGGAGCCGCGCCAACGCCTCCCGCACCCCCAGCTCCGCCACGACCTGATGGGCCCAGGCCTTGAACCGCAGTACCCGATCATGGACCAGCACGAAGGTCTCGAAGGTCATGAGTTGCGGTTTGGCGATCACGAACAACCGCGCCGAAATCGCGGTACCGATCAGCTTGGCCACCACGATGACCGCAATTCCCATCGTCACCTGCCCCGACACAATCAGATAGACGGCGATCAGCTTGATCGGCACCAGCGCCGTAATCGGCACCGCGAACAGGGCCAGCGTGGCGTAACGGCCGCGGGCCAGCACCCAGCGTTCGATCCGTGCCATCACCTGCCAGCCCGAGATAATCCCGACCAGCACGGTAATCCTGTTCCAGACAAAGTCCTCGAACAGGATCAGACACGCGGCCAGCACCATCAGCGGCAGGGTCAGGACCTTTCTGGCCAGGGTTTTCGCGCTCACAAGCAATTCCCTTCATTGCCTGGCGTCGGCAATGCCCGATGGCACCGGCCCGGCTTATCCGGGCTCCTGCACAAATCACCCTTGACAGGGACCGGGATTTCCTTCATGGAATGTCATCGGATTTTCTCGTGATCGCGCGACGCCCTGAGACTCAGTGTACGCCAGGGCTTAATCCTGGGACAATTCCCTATTCATCCGCGGTCGCCGAAGCGCGTGGGCCACCGCACCCGACGATCAAGGCGCCATCGGCCCGACGGGCCGGTCTCCCGCGCCGAAGGACCATGAATTCCGTGACCAATCCAGATTTTGCCGCCCTCGGAGTTTCCGAGCCCCTGTTGCGTGCCCTTGAGGCCGAAAACTATCACACCCCGACCCCCATTCAGACCCAGGCGATTCCACCGCTGCTGGCCGGTCGGGACGTGGTCGGGATCGCCCAGACCGGAACCGGCAAGACNNGGCGGCGCCGGCGGCGCCCGCGCCCTGATTCTGGCCCCGACCCGGGAGCTGGCCATCCAGATCGCCGAGTCCATCGCCACCTATGGCCGGCACCTGAACCTGCGCCACGCGGTGATCTTCGGCGGCGTCGGCCA
>PLTC01000264.1 GCA_003165295.1 Rhodospirillales bacterium
AGTCCGGTCACGACCCGGTCCCGCACCGTCACCGTGGCCTCGGCATGACCCAGCCGGGTTCCGGTCCAGGCCACCGCCATCAGCCGCAGCCGGCCGTCGAACTCGGGCAAAGCCAGCGGCACCTTGGCGGTCCCGTCGGCGTCGACGCGGACGATGCCCGAGAATAACGAGGCCACCGGCGCGTCGCGGTCGGGCAGGCTGGGAATCTGGCGCAACCGCCGCTTTTCCGGCGGGCCGGCGCGGGCCGCGGCTTTATCGGTGTCACCCGGTTCCAGCAGCCGGCCATAGACATCGCGCAATTCGACGCCGACCCGCCGTTGGCCGAGATAATAGCCGACCGGATCCGGCATGGACTGATCGGTCAGTTGCAACACCGACTCGTCCACCGCCGCCAGCGTCAGCCAGGCCGTGTCATCGGCCGGCAAGGGCGCCCCGGCGGCATCCCGGACCGTGACCCCGACCGTAAGCGGCCGACCCGGCTCGCCGGTGGCCGGGGCATCAAGCTTCACGTCCAGGGTATGGGGGGCCGGGTCCACCGCCAGCCAGCCGACCCCGATGGCCCGGGGCGGCGCGGTCTTTTGCGCAGCGTCGACCGCGCCGTAGGCCGTGGCAATGATGGTGACGCCCGCGGTCCACGCCGCGTCCACCGGGATGTCGAGGAATGCGCCTTTTTCGCCGATCTGCTGGGTGAAGGTCCTGCGGACGGAGCGGTCGGCGACGGCGATCAGCACCTGGCTGTCATAGGGCGGACGCACATAGACCCGGGCCACCTCGCCGCCGTGATAGCGCGGCAGCATCACCGTGACTTCGACCTTGTCGGGTTGGTTCCCGGCCGCCGGCGTCACCCACCAGCCGGCGGCGAAACGGACACTGGAGGCGACGCCGCTCCTGGGGTCGAACACCTCCAGCCGGTAGCGGCCGGCGGCCACCGGTTCCTCGATGACCGCAGGCGTCGCGGCCACCACCGCCAGCGTGCCGCCGGTCACCCGGTGGTCGCGGACCACGGTTTCGTAGTCCCAGCGGCCGTTGGCCTCGAACCAGCGGTAATCGTAGTCTTCCTCGTAAAGCTCGTAGGACAGGCCGGGCATGTCCAGGCTGGTGCCGTCGGCCGCGACCGCAATCACCTCGAAGCCGGCGGTGGCGCCTTCCGGCACCGCGCCGTTCTCAAAGCGCGGGTGCAGGCCGATGGCGAAGGGCTGGTGCTGGACCGGCAGCACCAGATCCCGGGTCACCGGCTGGCCGCCGATGTCGAAAATGGTTCCGCGAATCACCGCTTCCAGGGGATGGCTCGACTCCGGCAGCCGGGTTGCCGGCAGCTCCACCGTCGCCTTGCCGGCGCCGTTGGTGGTGAAGCCGGGCAACTCGGTGCGGACCGGGACGAACTTCTCCTGGGCCAGGCCAAACCGGAAACCGTCGTGACCGGGGAACGGGGCCTCGGCCGGACGCAGGATCAACGACAACTCGCCGGGCAGGCCCGCCGCGGCGGCGCCGAACAGATAACGCCCGTCGATCGTGACCGCATTGGCCGCCGCAACGGCGCCGGTGACGGCACCATTGGGGGTCGCGGGGCCGCCCTGGGCCGCGGCGGGGGTCGGGTTGGCGGCGGCGGGGGCCGCGACCAGCGCCGGATGGCTTGCCGAGAGGGTGAAGTCGAGACGCGGCCGCAGGAAGTTGTGGACGGTGAATTCGACCCGACCAACCGCCGGCGCCCCGTCCTCGAGATGGGCCGTGACGCTCCAGACCCCATGGACCGCGGTGTCGGGCAGCGCAAAGCTGGCGGTGGCGCCGCCGGCACCGGCATCCTCCACCGTCCGAAGCCCGGCCTCGAACCCGTCGGGCCGCCACAGCTTGAGGATCAGCGACCGTCCCGGTACCGCCACCACATCGGCGTTACGTAACAGCGCCGTCACCGCAACCGCCTCGCCGGGCCGGTAGATGGCGCGCTCGGTATAAAGAAAGGCATCGAACGGTCCCGGCGTCGCCCGGCCGGCGGCGCCGCGGTCAATCAGGTCGAAACCGGGCGCCGCCAGGTCCAGAAAACTGAAGTCGCCGCCGGCGCCGTAAGCGAACAACGCCTGAGCGGTGTCGTCGCCGCTCTTGCGCGCCACCTCGGCCTCGAAACGGGCGATGCCGTCGTTGCCGGTGACCCGGCTGGCCTGCTCCTTGCCATTACGGGCCAGCAGGTGCAACTCGACCCCGGCCACCGGCTGGGCGCTGGTCAGAGACCGGGCGAACACCATCAGCCCGTCGTCACCGACAAAGCTGGTCAGTCCCAGGTCCGACACCACGAACCACTGACTGGCCTTGCCGGCCCTGGCGGTCTCGGTCCTGGCGGTGTCGCCCTTGACCTCGGCGCCCTTGACGTCGGTGCCCTTGACGTCGGCGCCCTTGACGTCGGTGCCCTTGGCCTCGGCGCCCTTGACGTCGGTGCCGGACGGCGTGCCGGCGGGAGCATCGGGCTCGGCGATGGCCAGATAGACGCCGGGCTCGAGTCCGCCCAGCACCGCCTCAATGGGAAACGGCGTCACCACCGGCACGTTGCGGGCGCCGGCTATCGGCAACTGACCTTGCCACACCGACGACCCGGCCTTTTCCACCATCTCGCCGATGTCCCAGTCGCTCAGGGTCTGGCTGACCTTGCCGGCGTAAATCTTCTCCACCAGGTTGCGGTCTGTGATGCGAAGCACCCGTAAATTGGCGCTGTCGACATTGATGCTGCGCAGCGGCAATCCCTCGGGACCGATGCGCGGCAGGATATAACCGGCCCCGCGGAACGCGAGGCTGGGAGCGCGGTTCGGCACCGCCACGTCGCGATGCTCGGCCGTCTCCAGCCGGTTGCCGTCGGCTCCGGGCAGGCCCTGTTGCAAGGTGATGGCGTAGGCGGCGCCGTGGGTCAGGCCCTCGACGCACAGGGTGGCATCCCGGGCCACCACGGTAAAGCTGGCCGGCGCCGGCGTCACCTCGACAAAGCGGGCGTAGCCCGCGCCCTCGGCCTTGTCGAGCCGGCCGCTGAAGGTGAAACAGGCCTGGGGCTGGTCGCGTTCGGCGGCCACCTCGACCGCGGTCACCCGGAACCCGGGCGGCGCTTCCGTCGCCGGGGCCACACTCGCGGGAGCGGTGATCGCCGGAGCGCCGGTATCGGCCGGGGCGCCGGCATCGGCCGGGGCCGGCGGCTGCGCCTCCGCCGGCGCGGCGGTGGTCGGAAGAGTCCCGGGCGGGTCCGGAAGCGGGCCGGTGGCGGGCAAGGCCGACGTTGCCGGCGGCGTTTCGGCGCGCACGGGCAGCGACAGGAAACCGAAGGCGGCGACGGCGACCGTAACGGCGGCGGCAAGACCAAGCAAACGCGGCATGTGACTGGAACGCTCCCTGAACCCGGTGCCGGCCGCGCCGTCGCGACGATGGCGCGGCCGGTCCCCATGAATACCGGCGCAAGGGCAATTATGCCGCGCCGAAACGGTAATCGCCACGGTCTTGGTGGCGACCGCAGGAAAAGCCGGACCCCGGGGGCGGGGCGCACCCGGCTCCGGTCACCGGCCGGTGAAGTGGCGGGTCAGGCGGGCCGAGGCTTCGTCCAGCACCGCCCCGGTCTTGCAAAAGCAGAACCGGACGCAGCCCGAGCGCGGCGTGCCGGCGTAAAAGGCGCTGACCGGGATGGCCGCGACCCCGGCCTCAAGGGTCAGATGGCGGCAGAAGGCGACATCGTCTCCGGCAAAGCCGGTCGCCCGGTAGTCGGCGATGATGAAGTAACTGCCGGCGCTGGGCAGCACCGTCAGCCCGGCGGCGGCAAGGCCGGCGGCCAGCCGGTCGCGTCTGGCCTGCATGCCGGCGGCCAGACCCAGGTAATAGGCGTCGTCCTTTGCCAGACCGAAGGCCACCGCGGTCTGGAGATTGGGCGGCGTGGTGAAGGTCAGGAACTGGTGGGCCCGGGCCACCGGCTGGAGCAACGCCGGGGCGGCGGTGATGTAGCCGACCTTCCAGCCGGTCAGCGAGAAGGTCTTGCCCGCCGACCCGATCTTGAGGCAGCGATCGCGCAGGCCGGGCAGGGTGATCAGCGGGATATGGCGGCGGCCGTCGAAGACCAGATGCTCGTAAACCTCGTCGCACACGATAAAGGCGTCGTGGGCCAGCACGAATTCGGCGATCAGCGCCAATTCCCGAGCCGTGAAGACCTTGGCCACGGGGTTGAGCGGATCGTTGACCAGCACCAGCCGGGTTCGCGGCGAGAACGCCGCCGCCAGTTCGGCGCGGCCGAAGCTCCAGTCGGGCGGTCGCAGACTGACCAGCCGCGGAATGCCCCCGGCCAGCCGGACGATGGGCAGGTAGCTGTCGTAAAGCGGCTCGAACAGCACCACCTCGTCGCCGGGGCGGATCAGCCCGAGCAGACAGGCCGCCAGCGCCTCGGTGGCGCCCGAGGTCACCAGCACCTCGCGCTGCCAGTCCACCTCCAGGCCGTAAAAGCGCCGTCCGTGTCCGGCCACCGCCTGACGCAGCGCCGGCAGACCCATCATTGACGGGTACTGGTTGGAGTCCTGCTCCAGCGCCCGGACCGCTTCGGCCAGCACGTCGGGCGGGCCGCGGTCGTCAGGGAAACCCTGACCGAGATTGATCGCCCCGGCCTCCGCCGCCAGCCGGGAAAACACCTCGAAGACGGTGGTGCCGTAACCCGACAGAATCTCGTTTCCCGGTTTCACGCCATCCCCCTCCCCGCGGCCCGGCGCCTCACCGCTGGCGCCGGTGACGCCAGTTGTCGAAGGGCTGGAAGGTCTCGGGAAAGCGGCGCTTGATGCGCACGAAGAGGCGGCGGGCATCCCGGGAATTGCGCAGCAGCACCACCGCTCCCACCAGGAACAGGGTGGTGCCCATGACCACCGGTGTCAGGGCGATCAGCAGGCCGGAAATGATCAGCGCGGCACCCAGACCCATCCAGACCAACTGGCGGATCCGCAATGGCGGCAAGGTGGTTAAGGACGCAAGCCATTTCATCGGGACGATCCATATCAGCCAAAGGACGGAAACGCGGCCGTCAGTTAAGGCCGCGAACCCCCGGGCGTCAATGCCCGAGCACGCCCCGGCACGTCCGCCGCCGCTGACCGGCGGCGGGTCCAGGGGGACCGCCTGCGCCGGCCCGAACTCTGTCCCCCGGCCGGCAAAGGCGGTAGACTGGCGCAGAGTCCCAAAAGACGCACGGCCCATGCCCGACCTGACCGCCGCCGCCCGGCCGGATGCCACCGCCCTGGTCATCCGCCCCGCCACCACCCGCGACATTCCGCACCTGTTGCGCATCGAATCCGACAGCTTTGCCACCGACCGGCTGACGCGACGGAGTTTTCAGCACCTGTTGACCCGCGGTCGTGCCCGATGCCTGGTGGCTCTGGCCGAAGACCGGTTGGTGGGCTACGGGCTGGTGCTGTTCCACAGCGGAACCTCGCTGGCCCGGCTGTATTCCTTTGCCATCGATCCCGCCTGCCGCGGTCTGGGCGTGGGCCGGCGATTGCTGTCCGCCATCGAGGCCGCGGCGCGGGAGGGTGGCTGCGGCTATCTGCGCATGGAGGTCCGCCGGGACAACGAGGCCGCGCTGGTCCTCTACCAGCGCCATGGCTACCGGGAATTCGGCGTCTATGCCGACTATTACGAAGACCATATGGCGGCGTTGCGCCTGGAAAAGCCGCTGGCCCCCGGCACCGGGGCCGGGCAGCCGGCGGGCGCCCGCACGGTGCCCTACTATCGCCAAACCCTGGACTTTACCTGTGGGCCGGCGGCGCTGATGATGGCAATGAAGGCGCTGGATGCCGCGGTGGAACTGAGCCGGCAACTGGAGTTGCGGCTGTGGCGCGAGTCGACCACCATCTTCATGACCTCCGGTCATGGCGGCTGCGGCCCCCACGGGCTGGCGCTCGCGGCATGGCGGCGGGGCTTTGCCGTCGAACTGTTCCTCAACGACGAGGGCACCCCGTTCCTTGACAGCGTCCGCAGCGAGGAGAAGAAAGAGGTGATGCGGCTGGTGCATGAGGATTTCACCGCGATCATCGCCGGCACCGACATTGCCGTCCACTGTCGCCCCCTGGCCCCGTCGGATCTGGCCGCGGCGGTGGAGGACGGCGGAATTCCCATCGTTCTGATCAGCTCCTATCGCATCTATCGGGAAAAATTCCCGCACTGGATCGTGGTTACCGGCACCGACGACACGTTCATTTACGCCCATGATCCGCTGGTCAGCGGGCCACACCATCAGTCCGATTTCGACCGTATCCACATGCCGATCCCAAAGAAGGACTTCGAGCACATGGCCCGCTACGGCAAGGCCCAATTACGGGCGTCCCTGATCCTCCGCGCGCGACCGGGGGGCTGAATGTCCACGCATGTGATCGTCGTCGACCGGCGGACCGACTTCAAAGGTCCGCTCGGCAGCCTTCATCTCATCACGACCAAGGAATACATCACCCGACCGGAAGCCGTAAAAGGTCGTGTGGTCCGGGTGATCAATCTCAGTCGCGACTACAGCTATCTCGGTTTTGGTTATTATTGCTCGCTGCTGGCCGAGGCGCGCGGCCAGAAGGTCATACCGACGGTCAGGACCATTCTCGACCTCAGCCAAAAAAGTCTTTACCGCTTCGCCCTGCCCGAGCTGGAAGAAGCTCTGCGCCGGCGGATGCGCCGGCTGACCCAGCCGCCCGAGGCGTCGTTCAGCCTCAAGGTGTTTTTCGGCCACACCGATGACCGCCGCTTCCAGGACTTCGCCCGCCGGCTGTTCGATCAGTTCCGCTGCCCGATGCTCAATGTTCATCTCCGGCTCAAGGAGGACTGGAGCATCAGCGGCATCGAGGCGATGGCCCTCGACGACCTCAAACCCGACGACGAGGCCCGGTTCGAGGCGGCGCTGGACGCTTATACCCGCAGCGGCTGGCGCGAACCCACGGTCAAGAGCACGCCGCGCTACTCGCTGGCCATCCTGCAAAATCCCAAAGAGGCGCTGCCGCCCTCGTCGCCCAAGACGATTCAGAAGTTCATCAAGATCGGCGAGACCATGGGCTTGGATGTCGAGACCATCGAGAAGAAGGATTACCTGAGACTGGCGGAATTTGACGCGCTGTTCATCCGGGAAACCACCAACCTGGATCACCATACCTATCGTTTCGCGAAAAAGGCGGAGAACGAGGGCATGCCGGTGATCGACGATCCCAACTCGATCCTGAAATGCACCAACAAGGTCTATCTCGCCGAACTGCTCAAGGCCAACAAGGTGCCGGTTCCGAAGACCGTGATCTTTGACCGGAGCAGGCTCGGCGCCGTCGACCAGGAGATTCCCTTCCCCATCGTCCTCAAGGTTCCCGACGGCTCGTTTTCCCGGGGCATCTTCAAGGTCCAGAACCGCAGCGAACTGGAGGCCACCGCCGCCACCCTGTTCGAAGAGTCCGACGTGATTCTGGCTCAGGAATTCATGTACACCGCCTTTGACTGGCGGGTGGGCGTGCTCAACCGCCAGCCGATCTTCGTCTGCCAGTATCTGATGGCCCGGAAACACTGGCAGATCGTCAAGCACGGCAGCGACGGCCGTTTCCAGCAGGGCGCCGGCAAGACCATGCTGGTGGAGGAGGCCCCGCCCGAGGTGGTGGACATCGCGGTCAAGGCCGCGGGCCTGATCGGCAACGGCCTGTACGGCGTCGACCTCAAACAGAACGACCGCGGCATCTTCGTGATCGAGATCAACGACAATCCCAACATCGACATGGGCAGCGAAGACCTGCGGCTCAAGGACGAGCTTTACCGCATCATCCTGCGCGAATTCCTGCGCCGCCTGGATCCCCGGCCGGCAACCACACCCTGACGGGGTCCGGGGGATCGGCCCCGGTGGCGTCAAGGGGCGTCGCCCCTGGGAGCTTGGGGCATATCTTCTTCTCGCGTCTCCATAGTCTTTGGCCGAAGGAAAATGTGGTCATGCCCGGCAAAACCCTTACGACATCGGTTGACGAGAACACGGCGCTCTTCGTCGAGGAGAACAGCCGGATCGAGGGCTGGTCTTCCAGTCAGACTCTGGCAGCGGCGCTTGCGCTTTATGTGCGGCTGCCGCCGGAGGCGCGCCGGGCCTTCCGGGTGGTGGAGGCGTATGGCAACCGCGAGGACCAGATTCGCACCGTTGGAGCTGTGACCCGGGCCCTGCTGAACGGTGAATACGAAGTCGCCCGGCGAAAGCTCGCGTCCCGGCTTGACATCGCAACGGCCATCGATGACGAGGACGCACTGCTGGCTGTGGCCGACCGGATGGTTAAGGACTTCGGACCATGAGTGTCCTCCTCGAAGCCACCGGACCACTCCCGACACGCGCGGCACCACTGAAACTCTGTCTCGACGTGAACATATACATCACCGACATCATCGGCACGGCGCTGGGGCGGAACAGCAGTTCGACCCAGATACTGGAAATGGTCAGGCACGGCTGGTGCAGCCTTGGACCCGTGCAATTGGTGGTTTCGTGGACGATGCTCGAAACGCTCCGCATTGTGCTGACCGGCAAGATGGGACATAAGGACGCCTTTGCCGAGCTGCTGGTCGGAAACATCGCCGATATTGCGGCGCTCGGTCCTGCATCCACTCCCCCCCATGTGCTCCTGGGAGGCACCGGGACCCTGCCCATGAAGGACGTCGAGGACGGTTCCGTGCTCGAGGCCGCTCTCGTGGGGGGATGCCGACATCCTGGTGACGGGGAATATCGACGACTTCCTGGGCGGTGCAAAGTCGTGTCTACCGACGGACGTCATCGCCCACCGCCGGAAAGAATCAGGCCGGACCGGTCCCGCCGTTGCCGCCATTCCTCGTTTCGGCAAGCCGCATCTGATCGTTGCCGTTCCCCAGGAGGTGATCGTCTGGCTGACCCGGGCGGTCGAGCCCTCAGCCGACAGCCTCAGGGTCTACCTCAGGGTCTACTACGGCGCGGCGCCTCGATACGATGCGGAAACAGCGGCAACAGGTCCGATCCAACCCGGCTACGGCAAGCCCCCGGGCACCGCCGCCTGAGGCTCTACCTGCCGATCCTCCAGCTCCCGGGCCGTGGTGAGGAGCGCCTGGGTGCCGATGGCGGTGGCACCGCCGCCGGCACCGACCAGACAGCCGAAAACCGACGGCTCCACCAGCGCAACCGCGCCAAGCGCGCCGCCGACCCCGGTCGCGGCCAGCGCCAGCGCCGGCAACCCGTGGGCAACCACACTGGACACGGCGCCGGCCACACAGGCGATGACCAGGGTATCCAGGCTCATGAACCGGTCCTGGCGCTTCTTGAGCACCAGCACCGACGGGCCGTCGCTGACCGGCCCGGCCATCATGCCGATGATGTAGGGATCGAAAATCTGGGCGCTTGCCTGAACCGGGACGAGGACCGACAACAGCATGACCAGCGCGAAGCCCGCCGCCCTCATTGCGGGCTGAGCGAAAAGCGCACCGTCACCTGCGGGCGCCCGGCGGCGTCAGGTCGGGTGGGGTGGATCTCGAGGGACAGCACCTCGCCATCGCGCAGATAGCGGTCTTCGCCCGGACCCCGACGCCAGCCCAGTTGGGGCACGGTTTCCCGGTAGAATTTGCGCACCGCCTCGACCGTGACCGGACCGCGCGCCACCGCCTGAACGATGCGGCCGGTGGGCTTGTCAAAGGTCAGACTTTCGTCCCGGATCGCGGTCAGTCCGGGCATCAGCGGCAATTCCGCGAAGCCGTCGACGAAGCCATCGGCGGCGTGGGCACGGCCCGGGGGCGGGACGGACGCCAGCAGCACGGCCAGGACCGCGGCGAAAAGGAGGGACCGGACCATCATGGGCAATCCTTTTACAACAGGGCGGACGGCAACTCAATCCTGGCGGCGCGGGCAATAATAGCTGGAGCGGTTGGCCTGGGTCAGTCGCCGGATGCCGCCGGTTTCGGCGACGTCGCAGCAGCAACCCGGACAGGGCTGCCCGGCCCGGTCATAGACCGCGAAACGATGCTGAAAGTACCCGAGTTCGCCGGAGGTCTGAACGTAGTCCCGCAAGGACGAGCCGCCGGCGGCGATGGCCGCCTTCAGCACCCTTCGGATGGCCGGCACCAGCCGCCCCGCCCCGGCTCCGGCCACCGAGGCCGCCGGACGCAACGGGCTGATTCCGGCGTGGAACAGCGACTCCGAGACGTAGATGTTCCCCAGTCCGGCCACCACCGTCTGGTCAAGCAGGGCCGCCTTGATCGGGCTGCCGCGCCCGGCCAGCCGCGCCGACAGCGCCTTTGGCGTGAAGCCCGGGGACAGCGGCTCCGGCCCCAGCCCGACCAGCAACGGATGCGCGGCCAGCTCGGCCTCCAGAGCCAGGGTCATCAGCCCGAAGCGGCGGGCATCGTTGAACACCACCACCGCGCCGTCGTCGGTGGTGAGCACGACATGGTCATGCCGGCCCGGCGGCGCCCCCGGCGCCTCGGCGATGATCAGGCGCCCCGACATGCCCAGGTGGAGGATGGCCACCCCGCCGTCGTCCAGGTGGATCAGAATGTACTTGGCCCGCCGCCCGATCGCCACCACCCGCCGGCCGGTCAGCCGGGCCGGCATGTCCTCGGGAAACGGCAGCCGCAACCCCGGACGGCGTTGTTCCACCCGGACCAGCCGGCGCCCGACCAGACGGGCGGAAAGACCCCGGCATACGGTTTCGACTTCGGGCAGTTCGGGCATCGACAGGGAACCCTCGGGCACGGACCCGGCGACAATACCAGCAGGACCGGACGGTCGCGAGGATTCTTACCGGGACACCCGGGGCCACCGGGGGAACGGTGCTGGCCCTGGGGTAGCGGTCCATAGGCGGTTGGACATTGCACCTGCCGGGACTTTTGCAAGGCTCTGCCCCATAGGCGCCAGGATATCACTCTTGTCTTGATTTTGCAGGGCTCTGNNGGCCGACCGGCCCTTTGCGGGTGTGAGCAGAGCCCACGAAACCCTTTCATTTTCAACGACTCATCGTAACCTGCCGCCTATGGGCCTTCGCCCCCGGACCCCTAGACCCTCCGGGGGGGCGCCAAACCCCGCCCCCCGCGGCGCTCAGCCCACCTTTTCCCGCAGCGTCACGAATTCCTCGGCGGCCGAGGGATGGAGGCCGATGGTGCGGTCGAAATCCTTCTTGGTGGCGCCGCAGTTCAGCGCCACCGCCAGACCCTGGACGATTTCCGGGCCGTCGGCGCCCAGCATATGGGCGCCCAGCACCCGGTCGGTGGCGCGGTCGACCACCAGCTTGATCATCACCCGTTCCTCGCGGCCGGAAAGGGTGTGCTTCATCGGCCGGAAACCGGTGCGGTAGATGTCGATCTCGTGGCCGCGGGCGCGCGCCTCGTGCTCGGCCAGACCAACGGTGCCGATGGCCGGGTTGGAGAAGACCGCGGTGGGAATGTTGGCGTAGCGGACCCGGGTCGGGTTGGCGTTGAACCGGGTCTCGACAAAGGCCCGGCCCTCGGCGATGGCCACCGGGGTCAGATTGACCCGATCGGTCACGTCGCCCACGGCAAAGACCGTGGGCACCGAGGTCCGCGACCCGTCGTCCACCGTGACTGCTCCGGTGTCGGTCACCGCGACCCCGGCCGCCTCCAGGCCCAGGCCGGCGCTGTTGGGGCGGCGGCCGGTGGCGCACAGTACCCGATCGGCCTCGAAGCGGCGGCCGTCCCGGGCGATCAGGGCAAAGCCGCCGGCCACCGGCTCCAGCGCCGCCGGCTGGACCCCGGCGTGAATCGCGATGCCGCGCCGGGCCATCTCCACCTCCAGCGCCTGCCGGATGTCGTCGTCGAAGCCGTTCAGGATATGCCGCGACCGGATGACCACCGTCACCTCGGCACCGAAGCCCCGGCAGATGCTGGCGAATTCCACGCCGATGTAGCCGCCGCCGATGACCAGCAGCCGCCGCGGCAGGTCCGGCATCTCCAACAACCCGTCGGAGGTCAGCGCCTGTTCCATCCCCGGCACCGCCAGCCGGACCGGATGACCGCCGGTGGCAATCAGGATCGCCCCGGCCCGATAGCGCCGGCCCTCCGCCTCGACGGTATTGCCGTCCACCAGCCGGGCATGGCCCTGAACCAGCGTCACGCCGGCGGTCTCGAGCATCCCGAGATAGAGACGATTGAGCCGGTCAAGCTCGCGGTTCTTGCGCGCCAGCAGGGTTGGCCAGTCGAAACGCGGCATCTCCTCCAGGGTCCAGCCGTAACCCCCGGCGTCCTCGAAGGCGTCCCGGAACTGGCCGCCATACATCAGCAGCTTCTTGGGCACGCAACCGCGCAGCACGCAGGTCCCACCGACCCGACCCGCCTCGAAGATGGCCACCCGGGCGCCATAACCCGCGGCCCGCCGGCTGGCCGCCACCCCGCCGGAGCCGGCCCCGATGGTGATCAGATCAAAGTCGTCGGACATGGGCTCTCCTCCCGTCATGGGGTCCGGGGTCCGAGACCCCGGTGGGGGTTCAGGGGCCAGGCCCCTGATCGCCGAAGGCAAACAGCACCGCCACCTGCTCCCCGTCAAATCGATAGCCGGTGCCGCAAAACTCGCAGGTCACCTCGACCACGCCGTCGCGCAGCGACGCCTCGGCCTCGGCCCGGCCGAGCGAGCGCAACACGCCGGCGACCCGGTCACGGGAGCAGCGGCAGCCGGCACGGACGGTATCGGGCTCAAACACCCGCACTCCGCCCTGGTGAAACAGGCGATAGAGCAGGTCATGATCCCCGAGCGCCGGATCCAACAATTCGGCCGGGGTCAAAGTCGCCATCAGCACCATCGCCCGCTGCCACGGTTCCCGCCAGTCCCCGCCGCCGTCGGGCAGGTGCTGAAGCAGCAGGGCCGCCCCCTGCCACCCGTCGGAACCCCGGCTCACCGCCACCCGCAAACCGGTGGGCAACTGTTCCGATTGGCGGAAGTAATGGCCGACGCACTCGGCCAGGGTCTCGCCGGTCAGCGCGACGATGCCCTGATAACGCTCGGTGTCGGGTCCCTGGTCCATGGTAAAGGCCAGCCAGCCGGCGCCCAACAACGTCGGCAGCGGGACGCCAGCCTCCCCGTCGTTCCCACCCGCCGCCGCCACCGCGTCGGCGTCAAAGCGGGCGTAACCGCGAACCTCCCGGCCACCGCCCGCCCCCCCGGTTCCCGACAGCACGTCCGCGACCATCAGACCGACCGGGCCGTCGCCCTTCAGTTGCAGCGTGAAGATGCCGCCGCATTTGAGCGTCGCCGCCAGCGCCGTGGCCAGCACCACGGTTTCGGCCAGCAACCGGGCCACCGGCTCCGGATAGGCATGGCGGCCGAGGCACAGTTCCAGCACCGGCCCCATCCGCACCAGCCGCCCGCGCAGCGGTGCGCTCTCGATCTGAAACGCCTGAACCCGGTCCCGAGCGAGCGACCGTTCCCGGTGGTCGGAAAACAACCGTTCCCGGTCGGGGGCAACCGGCGGTTCAGGGCCGGTCATGGCGCGTCCTGGTCGATCAGGCACCAGGTCAGGATCGCCTTTTGAACGTGCAGCCGGTTCTCCGCCTCGTCCCAGACCAGCGAATTCGGGCCGTCGATGACGGCATCGGTGACTTCCTCGCCGCGATGGGCCGGCAGGCAGTGCATGAACACCGC
>PLTC01000092.1 GCA_003165295.1 Rhodospirillales bacterium
CCTCGCCACCCGGGCGCCGGTGGCGGTGACGCTGGCGGCGCCGGCGACCGGCGAGGCGACCGGCGGGATACCCGCCGGCCGGGTGCCGGCGACGCCGCTGGTGCTGGTGGCCACGCCGCTGTTCGACCTTTCGGGCGTGGTGACCCGGGTGCTGGTGGCGACTCCGGCCGACTCCGGCAGCCTGGGGGCGCCGGCCCCGGCGGGTGGCCGGCCGGTGGCGGCGGTCCTGGCGGAAAACGAAAGCCGGCTCAGGATGATCCTCGACACCATCGTCGACGCGGTCGTGACCATCGACCACGGCGGGGTGATCCGGGCCTTTAACAAGGCGGCCGAGCGCATCTTCGGCGTTGCCGCCGCAGAGGCCATCGGCACCCCGGTCGAGGGGCTGATGCCCGAGGGGCTGCGCGCCGGACACCGGCACTATGTCGACCGTTATCTGGCCTCTGGCACCCCGCAGATCATCGGCCTTGGCCGCGAGGTCCAGGGGGTGCGGCGGGACGGTACGGTGATCGACCTGGAACTGTCGGTCAGCGAGGTGGAAATCGCCGGCGAACGCCTGTTTACCGCCGTGCTTCGCGACATCACCGACCGCAAGCGGGCCGAGGCCAGACAACAGGCCAGCGAGCGGCGGTACCGGACCATCGTCGAGGCCGCCCTCGAAGGGGTGTGGACCCTGGATGCCGACGGCCGGACCACCTTTGCCAACCGGTCGATGGCCGAGATGCTGGGCTGTACCCCGGACGAGATGTCCGGCCGCTCGCTGCTTGACTTCGTGGACGACGAGGCCAGGGTCGATGCCGGTCGGGTCCTCGCGCGGCGTCGCCTGGGCATCGCCGAACGCTTCGACTTCCGGCTGATGCGCAAGGACGGCACCACCCTGTGGACGCTGGTGTCGACGGTACCGCTGACCTGCGACCACGGGCAGTACGCCGGCGCCCTGATCCTGGTCACCGACATTACCCAACGCAAGCGGGTGGAAGACGAGGAGTCCCGGAGCCGCCAGTTGCTGCGCGACGCCGTTGAGGCGATTTCCGAGGGTTTTACCCTGTACGACGCCGATGACCGCCTGGTGCTGTGCAATGAAAAGTACCGGCAACTCTATGCCCTGAGCAGCGACCTGATGGTGCCGGGCGCCCGGTTCGAGGACATTATCCGGGCCGGTGCCGAACGCGGCCAGTACGCCGACGCCATCGGCCGGGTCGAGGCCTGGGTGACCCAGCAACTGGCGGTGCGCCGGACCCAGAGCCGGACCCTGGAGGAATCCGGGGATCCCCGGCCCGATGCCCGGCCATCCGACGACCGGATGGTGGAGTTGCGGCTGGGCGACGGCCGCTGGCTGCTGGTCAGCGACCGCCCGACCCGGGATGGCGGCATCGTCGGCATCCGCACCGACATCACGGCGCAAAAGCGCGCCATGGCCGCCCTGGCCGAAAGCGAGCAGAGATTCCGCCTGCTGGCCGACAACGCCGCGGATCTGGTGTCGTTGCAATCGGCCTCGGGCGACCTGCTTTACCTGTCGCCGTCGTGTGAGCGCATCCTTGGCTACCGGCCCGAGGAACTGCTGGGGCGGACCCTTTACGGGCTGGTCAACGCCGCCGACGCGGTGCGGGTCCGTCGCGCCCACGCCGAGGCCCTGACCCATCGCCAGGTCCGTTCGGTCTCTTACCTGATCGCGCACAAGACCGGCTCGCCGGTCTGGCTGGAGACCACGGTCGCCGCCATCGATGCCGAGCATCTGTTTTCCGGCACCGCCCTGGTGGCGTCGTCCCGGGACGTGACCGAGCGGGTCCACTACGAACAGGAACTCCACGCCGCCCAGGAACAACTGGCGCGCCAGGCCGCCGCGACCATGGCGCTCGCCGAGGACCTGGACCGCTCCCACGAACGTTTCGACCTTGCGGTTTCGGGGACCAATGACGGCATCTGGGATTGGGACCTGCGCACCGACACCATCTATTTTTCGCCGGTGTGGTTCCACATTCTTGGCTACCGGCCCGACGAGCTGCCGTTCACCGCCACCACCTGGACCGACAACATCCACCCCGACGATCTGATGGCCGCCTATCGGTGTATCCAGGACCATCTGGACGGCAAGACCGAACTCTATGTCCACCCCCACCGGCTGCGTCACAGGGGCGGGCACTACATCTGGATCGAGGCCAAGGGCAAAGCGGTCAAGGATGCCGAAGGACGCCCGTACCGGCTGGTCGGCACCATCACCAACATCGAGGACAAGAAGCAGCAGGAGGCCGACCTGCGCCGGGCCAAGGCCGAGGCCGAGGCGGCGGCGCGCGCCAAGTCCGAGTTCCTCGCGGCCATGAGCCACGAAATTCGCACGCNNTCATCAACGACATCCTCGACATCTCGAAGCTGGAAGCCGGCCGCATGGAGATCGAGGCGGTGCCGGTGGAGATCACCCGGCTGGTCGCCGACGTGGTCGACCTGCTGACGCCCCGGGCGCGCGAGAAGGGCATCGAGATCAGCGCCTTCGTGGCGCCGAGGCTCGACCGGCCGCTGATCGGCGACCCGACCCGGCTGCGGCAGATTCTGGTCAACCTGACCGCCAACGCGGTCAAGTTCACCGAACAG
>PLTC01000208.1 GCA_003165295.1 Rhodospirillales bacterium
TACTTGCGCGCCAGCACCCGATAGGCGGTGACGGCCGCTGTCGCGGACTCGGTGGGGGCGGCGGTCGGCTGATCGTTCACACGCGGCTTCCGGCGGCCAGTTCGACGGCGACTCGAGAGCGGTTCACTCGAGAGCGACTCACTCGGGGGCGATTCAAGGGTGACCGGTCCGGCCGCAACCCGACCGGCCGCGGTGGGCTTCGACGTTCCCCGCTGCCGGCCGACCGGGTCGGAGGGGGTGGGAGGCTGACCGGCGACCCGGGTCTGAACTCGTTACGGCTGCTTCCTTTCGGACCTGACCGGGTTGGCGAGGGCCCCGTCCGCTGCCAACCTCCCGCCGCTTTATATCAGCAAGTGGGGGGGCGGCGGCAAGGGGCTTCGTGTGTCACGCCCCGGTGGGCCGGCACATCGGTTCGGGTCGCGGCCGGTGGCGCAGCAAGCCACAAAGGTTGCAAGAGCCGCTCGTCAGTCAGCATCGATTGCGCTACACGCGGGTCGTCTTGAAGAGACGGCATAACCTGTGTATCGTAACCAATGATCGCGTGAAGGTCTGTTCATAACCGAGCCGTCCTGCCGCCGGGTACGGGAGGGTGACGCCGATGTCGGGAACCTGCGCCTTGAAATAAAGGCGAACATTGCGGAGTCGGGGCCGGCGCGGTCGGGGTGTGGGACGCCGAGGGTATCCGGATCTGTGGTCGCCGGCGACGGTTTTTGCAATCCGACGGCATGATCGGCAAGGCGAGCGATGGCGCCCGGCAAAGGCCGGGGACCACAAGGGAGTGTCGATTCGTCTTCCGGCGCGGTAATTCTGAAGCCCGGCAGCGGCTGGAACCGCGATATCCTGATCGGGTTCACAGGGTGGACAGTTTACGCATGATGTTTTTGATCGAAAGTACGATCGTATGAGGGTCATGGAAAAGATTTGTATCGGGGAACCCGGGTTACGATAGCTTGAGGTGCAGCCAGGTGGTAAGGACAGGAGGCGGATTGTGAGCAGTATTGCTGTTTATGTTGGGGTAGGGTTATTGGCGCTTGGTATCTTTTCGTTCGATGCCTGGCAAAATGGCGACCAGATGAATCTGGAAATCAGTATTCCTCAGGGCTCCGGTCCCTCGGAAGCGAGCATCACCGATGCTGTTGCCGCGGATTTGTTTCTGAACGAGATTGCCGATATTGATGCGGTGCCGACCTTCGTCGCCAAGCCGAAGGTACGGTCAATCAATGAACAGACCATAGTTTCCTTGATTGGCGAAATGCTGGGTTTGAAAAATGTCACCCTGATGATTCAGCAGATCATCGGCCTCGATTCGGTGGTGATCAAGGGCGCGGTGATCAAACACAACGATCGTTATCAACTGGTGTTGGTCTCCAATACCGAAGATCGGAGCACCCAACGGCTGGCCGAGACGGTTGAGACGGCGCCCGGAGAAACCGTGGTGCAGATGATCCGGCGTGCCGCGCCGCAAACGATGCTGAACTATCAGGACTATCTGGTCTGCCTGTACCTGCTGAAAAAAGCCAACGCCGGCGAGCTGGGCGCCTACGAAGCGGGCTTCGACCGGCCGGGGCTGGAGGGGCTGGACCGGTTGATCCAGCAGCGGATGCAGATGCAGACCAGCGGGCTGGCGGCCATCGAGGATGTCAAACACACCAATCTGAAGCTGGCAATGTTTACCAACCTGCGCGGCATGTTGGCCCTGACCGCAGGAGACGACAAGAAAGCGGCGCAGTTTTTCGATGAGGCGCGGATCACCGACAGCGAATTTGTGATCGCCACGCTTAACCTGGCGTTCGTTCGGGTGCACCAGGATCGTTATCAGGAAGCGATTGATCTGGTTCGCCCGCTCATCACCAAAGGGGTGCTCAGGAGCGAACCGGCGCTGCTGGGTCCGCTCCACACCACCTGGGCGGTGGCGGCCTGGGGGCTCAGGAACTATGACGAGGCTTCGACGCAGTTCCATCTGGCCAACGAGGTCAATGCCCGGGCGACGCTGGCGAATCTTTATTGGAGTGAGATGCTCGACAGTCTCGGCGATAAGGCCGGTGCCGCCGCAAAAATGCAACGATTCATTGAAAATTCTAAATTCTTTTCCCCTTACGCCGAGACCGCGATCTTCTTCTACCGGCTGACCCCCAACAACAACGCGCCCCTGACCAAACTGTGAAGGCCGGCCGGTCGGGGCCGGCGGGTGATTGACGGGACCGGGAGCGGCACCGATACTCGCGGTTCAGCCGTTCCTGCCTGCTGTTTGGATTCGTCCCATGACTTTCGTCTATCCCGCCGGCACCAGATTCGCGTTTCAGGGCTTGCCGGGTGCATATTCCGATCTGGCCTGTCACGGGGTCTGTCCGGCGCCCCGGACCGTGCCCTGTCCGGCGTTCGAGGATGCCTTTGCCGCGGTTCACGACGGCAAAGCCGACTATGCCATGATCCCCGTGGAAAATTCGGTGGCGGGGCGGGTGGCCGACATCCATCATTTGCTTCCCGACGGCGGCCTGGGGATCGCTCAAGAGCATTTCCAGCGGGTCAACCACCATTTGCTGGTGCTGCCGGGAACCCGGCTTGAGGCGTTGCGGACGGTGCGCAGCCACATCCACGCGCTGTCCCAATGTCGGGGCACCCTGCGCCGCCTGGGTCTCAGGCCGGTGGTGCATGCCGACACGGCGGCGGCGGCGGCCGAGGTGGCGCAACTCGGCGATGCCAGCGTCGGCGCCATCGCCTCGGGTCTGGCCGGCAGCATCTACGGGCTTGAGACGCTGATGGAGGGCGTCGAGGACCACGGACACAACACCACCCGCTTTTTGATTCTGGCCAGCCGGCCGGACATCGCGGCCAACGACGGCGCGCCGGTGATCACGTCGCTGGTGTTCCGGGTCCGCAGCGTGCCCGCGGCGCTGTTCAAGGCGCTGGGCGACCCGCATCGNNCTGTTCAAGGCGCTGGGCGGGTTCGCGACCAACGGCATCAACCTGACCAAGCTTGAGAGCTATCTGGTTGCCGGCCGCTTTTCCGCCGCCCAGTTTTATGCCGATGTCGAAGGCCATCCGTCCGACCGGGCCATGCAGCACGCGCTGGAGGAACTGCGGTTCTTTGTCCAGCGGTGCGAGACCGCGGAAGACGAGGCCTTCTTTGCCGGCAGCGATCCCCGGCTCAATCCCCGGCGGGACGCCATGATCAAGCTTCTCGGGGTCTATCCGGCGCATCCGTTCCGGCGGAACCCGGCCCAGGCCGGCTCGGATTGATCCCGTCCAAGGTCGCCCTCGCCAGGGGCCGGCGGTTCCCCTGGCCTTCGGGACGTTTTCCTGCCACCGCCGCCGGAGTTCCCTGCCCATGATGACTGTCTCCCACGCCCGCCGGATCGCCGCTCTGACCCTCGGGCTTTTGCTGGTGTCGGCTGCCGGTCCGGCGGCCCGGGCCGAGGATGCCGGTCTGGCCCCCGAGCCCGCCACCGGACTGGAGATCAAACAGGCGGTTCAGGCCCGGTCGTTTCTGGTGGTGGCGGCCAACCCGCTGGCGGCCACCGCCGGAGCCGGGATGATCCGCCAGGGCGGAACGGCGGCGGATGCCGCGGTGGCGGTCCAGATGGTGCTGGGGCTGGTCGAGCCGCAGTCGTCGGGGGTGGGCGGCGGCGCCTTCATGCTCTACCAGGACCACGGCTCGGGTGACCTGATTGCCTTTGACGGCCGGGAGACCGCACCGGCCGGGGTCCGGCCTGACCTGTTCCTCGACGCCGCCGGGCAGCCGCTGGCCTTTTATGACGCGGCGATCGGCGGCCGTTCGGTGGGGGTGCCGGGCACCCTGCGACTGCTCGAAGTGGTGCATCAACACTACGGCAAGCTGCCCTGGGCGAAGCTCTTTCAGCCGGCCATTGCCCTGGCCGAACAAGGCTTCGCGGTGTCGCCGCGGCTGGCCGCGGTGATCGCCGGCGACCGCGAGCACCTGAGTCGGGACGCGGCGGCCCGGGGCTACTTCTTCACCCCCGCCGGCCAGCCGCTGGCGGCCGGTGCGATCCTGAAGAACCCGGCCTATGCCGACACCCTGCGCAAGATCGCCGCGGGCGGTGCCGATGCCTTCTACACCGGCGCCATCGCCCGGGACGTGGTGGCCAAGGTCCACGACTTTGCCGCCAATCCGGGCAGTCTCGACGAGGCGGATCTCAAGGGCTACACCGTGAAGCAGCGGGAGCCGCTGTGCCTGCCGTACCGGGCGTTCGAGGTCTGCGGCTTTCCGCCGCCGGCCTCGGGCGGCACCACGGTCGGCGAGCTTCTGGGCATCCTCGGCCATTTCGACCTGCCGCACCTCAAGCCGCTGTCGCCCGATGCGGTCCATCTGTTCGCGGAGGCGAGCAAGCTGGCTTACAGTGACCGCGATGCGTATGTGGCCGATCCCGATCTGGAGGCGACCCCCGGGGTGGGCCTGACCGACGCCCTTTATCTGTTGGTCCGGGCGCAACTGATCAATCCCGACCAGGCGTTGCCGACTCCGGTGCGTCCCGGCAACCCGCCATGGCGCGAGGGCCTGAATGTCGCGCCGGGGCAGGCTTACGAGCTGCCCTCGACCAGCCAGATTTCCATCGTCGACCGCGGCGGCAATATCATATCGCTGACCACCTCGATAGAGGACGAGTTCGGCTCGCGTCTGATGGTTGACGGTTTTATGTTGAACAACCAGTTGACCGACTTCTCGTTCCGCCCCGAGGTCAATGGCCGGCCGGTGGCCAACCGGATCGAGCCGGGCAAGCGACCGCGTTCGGCCATGTCGCCGACGGTGGTGAAGGATGACAGCGGCCAGCCGGTGCTGGTGGTGGGGTCACCGGGCGGCAGCCGGATCATCGACTATGTTGCCGAAACCCTGGTCGGGGTGCTGGATTGGGGCCTGGACATCCAGACTGCCATCAACCTGCCCCATGTGGTCAACCGCAACGGCGTCACCGAGCTGGAACAGGGCACCGCCCTGGCGGCGCTGAAACCGGCCCTCGAAGCCCGCGGTCACACCGTGGCCGTGGTTGACCTCAACAGCGGCCTGCACGGGATCGAGATTCGCGACGGCCACCTGATCGGCGGCGCCGACCCCCGCCGTGAAGGGGTGGCGGTGGGGGAGTGATGCGCATAGGCGCCAGGATAATGCACTTCTCTTGATCTTGCAGGGCTCTGCCCAGCACCCGCAAGGAGGCAAGCCTCCTTGACCTCATGACGTCACGGGTTCAAAGGGCCGACCGGCCCTTTGCGGGTGTGGGCAGAGCCCACAAAACCCTTCTATTTCAACGATTCATCGTAACCTGGCGCATAGGGGGCTTTGCCCCCCCCTTTGACCCCCACCAGGAGCGCGACGTCACGGGTTCCGCGTGACGTCGCGTGCTCTACAGCCGCTTGATCTCGATATTGTACTTGCGCAGCGCGTAACCAAGCTGTCGGGGGGTGAGGTCCAGCAGGCGGGCGGCCTTGGCCTGGACCCAGCCGGCTTTTTCCATGGCCCGGATCAGGCGCTGGCGCTGGGGCAGCTCGGGCGCGGCCCGAAGGTCGTCGGGCTCGTCGAAATCGTCGTCGCCATTGTCGCCATCGAACTCCGGGTCCGGGTCGGAATCGGGCGTGGCGGCCGGCGGTGCCAGCCGGCGGGCGGGCGGGCAGGAGTCGCAGCCGCTGCCGGAGGGGGCGACACTGGCCGACGCGGCCGGAGCCGCCGCGGCCGGCAGCCACAACACCCGGGACAGGCAGGAACCGGTTTGACAGGCCAGGTCCATGTCCTCGATCACCTCACCACGGGTCATGGTGGCGGCGCGGTTGACGCAATTCTCCAGTTCCCGGACATTGCCCGGGAACTTGCAGGTGGTGAGGATGTGCATGGCGCGGGTGGCAAAACGCAGGCGACGATCGTTCTCTTCGTTGAACCGGGCCAGGAACGCCTCGGCCAGCAGCGGGATGTCGTCCCGGCGGTCACGCAGCGGCGGCACGAAGATCGGCACCACGTTGATCCGATAGTAAAGGTCCCCGCGGAAGCGGGTCTGGGCCACCGCTTCTTCAAGATTGCGATTGGTGGCGCAAATCAGACGGACCTTGACCTTGACCGTCTTCATGCCGCCGACCCGCTCGAACTCGCCTTCCTGGAGCACGCGCAACAGCTTGGCCTGGAACGGCAGGGAAATCTCGCCGATTTCGTCCAGGAACAGGGTGCCGCCATGGGCCAGTTCGAACCGTCCCTTGCGGTCCTGGGTGGCGCCGGTGAAGGCGCCCTTTTCGTGTCCGAACAGTTCGCTTTCCAGCAGCCCTTCGGGCAGCGCGGCGCAGTTGACCCGGATGAACGGGCCGTCCTTGACCTTGCTCAGGGTATGGATGGCGCGGGCGATCAGTTCCTNNCTTTCTCATGCCCGAACAGCTCCGACTCCATCAGCGTTTCCGGCAGGGCGGCGCAGTTCACGCTCACAAACGGCCCCCGCGCCCGCGGGCTCTGTGCCACGATCGCCCGCGCGGCCAGTTCCTTGCCGGTGCCGCTTTCGCCCCGGATCATTACCGTGGAACGGGTCGGTGCCGCCTGATTGATTTCGGCGTAGAGCGCCTGCATCGGCCGGCTGTTGCCGGTCATGGCCTGAATCTGACAGCGGCGGCCGGGGGCGGGTCCCGAAGCGGCGCGGGCCGCCTCCTGCCGCCGGCAGGACTCGTCCATCAGCAGGCGCCGGTCTTCGGCAATGTGCCGGTGGAGCGCCACGGTCTGGCCGATCAGGTTGGACACCATCACCAGCAGGCGGACATCCGCCTCGAAATTCACCGAGGCCCCGGCGCCCCAAACCCGGTCCACGATCAGCACGCCGAACGGCTTGCCCACGGTCTTGAGCGGCACCGCGATCAGCGAGACCCGCTCGCCGTCGCCGAGAGTCAGCAGGCCGGGATGGTCGGCCAGTTGCGGCTCTCCGGCCACGTCCTGGACCACGTAGGGCATGCCCGAGGACAGCGTGCTGCGGGCCACCGCCAGCGGCAGCCGGGCCTCGCCCCTGCGCACCGTCTCGGGCGCCATGCCGGCCGCCGCCAGCACCGTCAGCGTGCCGTCCTCACCCTTCTTCACCGCGATGGTCCCCCGGCGCATCTGAAGATACGAGGCCAGCAGGTTCAGGATGTCGAGGAGGGTTCGTTCGAGGTCCAGCGACGAACTCAGCATCTTGCTGATTTCATACAGGCTGACCAGGGACATCGCGGTGCTGTTGGTGGGAACGCTGCCGGTCATGGGTCCACTTTCTTCAACAGACGACACAGCTTTTAACGGCGACACAGCTTTTAACGGCGACACCGGCCCGGTTCCGAACCCCGCCGCCCCCGCAGCCGGTCGAAGCCGAAAAGCCTTTGTTTCCATCACGAGCCCGTTCCCCTGAACAAAATCTTGTGGGCGTCGGGACACGAAACAATCCCGGGTTCCCACCTTTGGCACGCCGTAATGTTAATGCAGAGTCCATGCCACGGCCCCGCAAGGCTGCCCTGTGTCGGGCTTGAGTACCAGGGGTATGGGATAAAGGCCATGAAGACCCAAAATCTGGGGCTCGGTTCCCCGGAGCCGACGTGGGCGGGGTCGGGACCGGGGCTGCCGGGCCGGTCGGGCGGGGCGGGTGATGCTGCGGCGCGGCAGACTGTTGCGCAATTATTGGGCAAATGACCCGGCCGGTTTCGTGGCTCCGGTCCCGAAGGCGTGGCCGGGCCGGTGACATCCCCGCCGTGCCATCACCGCGCTTGCGACCGCGGGGGGGAGGGACTATTGCCCTGCGGATCGCGTCCTGATCAAGGGGGGTGGGGGCAATACGCCCGACCGACATCCGGGGCGGAACCTGTGGAAGTATGACCCCCAGGAAAGCTCAACCAGAGAAAGTCGTTGCGGTGAGATCCTCCCTGCGCAGTCTGTTTGCCAATGGCGTTTATTTGTTCGGGGGCAGCGCCGCCGGTATGGGGCTGTCGCTGCTTCAGACCCTGATTCTGGCGCGGACCCTGGGACCGGCGGATTTCGGCGTCTGGAGCGGGGTGCAGGCTTATGTGCTGGTTGCCTATTCTCTGTGTACCTTTCGCACCTCGGAGCCGGTGACCCGCTATCTGGTGGAACTGCGCCATCAACGTGACCAGAGCCGGCTCGAACTGCTGCTGGCCTCGGCGATCGCCACCGATATGGTGACGCGCACCCTGGCCCTGCTGGTGATTGCGGCCTCGGTGCCGTGGATTGCCCGGGCGCTGCCGGGCGGTGACGGCGCGGCGCCGCTCTATCTGCTGATCGGCGCGGCCCAGCTTTGCGGGATTTTCGATCAGGTCTGGTTCAGCGTCGCCCGGGACCTGGGGCGCTATCGCGCCATCGCCACCCTCAATGCCGGATTTCCGCTGCTGCGGGCGGCGGGGCTGGCCGGGCTGTGGCTGACCGGGACCCTGACCCTGGTCAGCGCGGCGTGGTTGATGCTCGTCACCGGGCTGGTTCAGGTCTGGGTCACCGGCGATTGCCTGATCCGGGCGATGGCCGGGGGTCACGGCGTGACCCCCGGCCGCCTGATCCGGGCCGGCATCGTCGGGCGCCGCCGCGACATCGGCGCGTTCTGGAGTTTCATGGGCGCGACCTTCTTTTCGAGTATCTTTTCCTCGATGATCAAGGAGGCCGATACGCTGGTGCTCGGCTTCTTCCGCAGCGCCGATGAGGTCGGCTGGTACCGGCTGGGCAAGAGTCTGGCGGCGGCGGTGATGCGGATCGGCGAGATGCTCGGCCTGGTCATCTACCAGGACTTCAGCGAGCTGGTGGTTCGGGGCGAGCTGGCCGAGCTGCGCCAGCGCATCCTGTTGTTATGCCGGACCTGGCTGCCGCTGGTGGCCGTGGGCACGGCGGTCGGAATCGTCGTCGCCCGGCCGGCCATCGTTCTGCTGTTCGGCGCCGCCTTCGAGCCCAGCACCCTGACCGTGCAGGTGCTGCTGGTGGCCGGTGGGATCGTCACCATGCTGTTCTGGGTGCGGCCGATGGTGCTGGCCCTGGAACTGTACTGGTACAATCTTTGGGTCACCATGGTTCAGGGCGTGCTGCTGCTGCCGCTGAATGTGGTGTTGTGCCAGACCTGGGGGGTACCCGGAGCCACCGCGACGCTGGCGCTGTCCTGGATCGTCGGTTGTGCGGCGCTGCTGTGGCCGGTGGCGACCCGACTGTCGGCCGAAGCCTGCCGGGCCGGGCCGCCGGCCTGAGAGGCAGAACCGGGGGTTTGTCGCACCCCGAGCCGGCCGCAGGCCGGACAGGTCCGGTCCGGTTACCGCCCGGACCCGTTGCCCGAACCGGACCCGTTGCCCGAACCGGTGCCGGTACCCGAACCGGTGCCGGAGTAGGGTACGACCACCTGCGGGTTGGGGGCCGGCGCCGGCGGCGGCGCGTTGCCCCAGTTGCCGGTGGTTTCGGCCGGGACATCGACGAGGCAGCTTCCCTGCTCCAGACCGCAATCCCAACGGTAGCCGGGGGGCAGGCCGCGCATGGCGTCGCCAAAGGCGTTATAGCCGCATTTGCAGCGGTTTCCGGCCTGGCAGGCGACCTGCCCGATGGTCTTTTGAGTGCACTCGAACAACGGATTCGCGGGGTTGGTGTTGTGCAGGAAAGGATGGGCCTCCTCGGCGTGAGCCGGTGCGCCGGCGGCCGGGATCAGCAGCAGCGCCAGAACCAACAGGCGTGTCATCGGCATGAGCCTCCTTAATCAAAGCAGGTGCGCCCGGGCGCGGGCGGGCCGGAGCGGGCGCGGGCGGGAGCACGGCGGTCTCCGGAACCCGGAACTTCGCGCCGCAGCCGGCAACCCGTCTTGACCGCGGCCTCAGTTTGCTTTAGTCGGCGGGGCAATGGCCGTCTACACCGAAGTTTCCGACGAAGAGCTGGAAGCCTTTGTCGCCCAGTATCCGCTGGGCGCGGTACGCTCGTGCAAGGGCATCGCCGAGGGGGTGGAGAACTCCAATTACCTGCTGGTGACCGAACGCGGCCCGTACATCCTGACGCTCTACGAAAAGCGGGTGCGGCGCGACGACCTGCCGTTCTTTCTTGGCCTGATGGAGCACCTTTCGGCCAAGGGCCTGGCCTGTCCGCTGCCGGTGCATGCCTCCGACGGGGCGGCGCTGCGCGAACTGTGCGGCCGGCCGGCGGTGATCGTGACCTTTCTGGAGGGCATGTGGCCGCGGCGGGTGCTGCCCCGGCACTGCGCCGCGGTCGGCGAGGCGCTGGCCCGCCTGCATCTGGCCGGTGCCGACTTCGCCATGACCCGGCCCAACGCGCTGGCGGTGGCCGGTTGGCAGGAGCTGTACCGGCGCTGCCGCGATTCGGCGGACTCGTTTCAGCCCGGGCTGACCGGGATTCTCGATGCCGAACTGGCCGAGCTGGCCGGGATCTGGCCGGGGACGTTGCCGGTGGGGATCATCCATGCCGACCTGTTTCCCGATAACGTGTTCTTTCGTGGCGAGATCCTGTCGGGGCTGATCGATTTCTACTTCGCCTGCANNCTGCCTCAACGCCTGGTGCTTCGAGTCCGACCAGTCGTTCAACGCCACCAAGGCCCGGCATCTGTTTGCCGGCTACCGCCGCGTCCGGCCGCTCACCGCGGGCGAACTGGCGGCGCTGCCGGTGCTGGCCCGGGGTGCTGCGCTGCGCTTCCTGCTGACCCGGCTCTACGACTGGATCAACCGGCCGCCCGGGGCCTTCGTGACCCCCAAGAATCCGTTGGAGTATCTGCGCAAGCTGCGCTTTCACCGCGGGGTTCGCGGGTTGGGCGACTATTGCCTCGACGGCCCCGATCAGACAGGCGACTCATGACCGAAGGCGCGACCCTGGCCGAAGACCCGATCCTGACCGAAGAGGCCACCGGCGAGGCCCCGGAGAACGGCTTCTGCGACATTTTCACCGATGGCGCGTGCAGCGGCAATCCCGGGC
>PLTC01000141.1 GCA_003165295.1 Rhodospirillales bacterium
GCCGGTCGAGCCGCGCCGCCGCCGCGGCGTCCTGGCCGGTGCCGTCGCCGGGTGGCCTGACCGCGGTCGGGGCCGCCGGGGCCACCGGAACGGCGGGGATGACCGGAACCGCGGGTGCCGGGTGCGCCGGTGCCGGCGGCGGCGCGATCATCCGGCCGCTGGAGGCGGTACCGTCGTCGGCGCCGGCGGTGCGCGGTCGCGCCCGTACCTTTGCCAACGCCGCGAACCGGCCCTGGGGATAGGTCTCGAGATAAGCCTGATAGTCGGCGGGGTTGGCGCTGGTCTTGATCGCGTCCCAGAACGCCAGTTCGGTGGCGTCGGCCGCCGTGGTCGTGCCGGCCTGGGCCGCCGCCGGGGTCTGTGCCGCCGCCGGGGTCGGGGTTGGCGGTGGGGCCGGCCGGGCCAGGTAGATCGGCTCGCCGCCCAGCGAGCCGTAGACGAAGGGTTGCTGGCGACCGCCGGTGGCCTCGACCACGCTGTCCCGGACCTTGCCGAAGAAGCGTTCCAGCGACAGGCCGGGGGTGGCCAGGTGCTGGAGCAGGGCGGCGGTATACGGGCTGTGGTCGCCGTGGCCGTCCTCGGCCACCGCGTCGGCCTTGGTGGCGAAGGCGATCAGGGTATCGGACTCGACGTCGTCGATTCGGGCAAAGCCGCGTCCGACCAGTGCCGAGCGGGTGCCCAGGCTGCGGGCCATCTGCGCCTGGAACGGGTTGTCCCGGCAGGCGTCGAGAATCACCACCCGCAGCCGCCGGGCCTGACGGGCCTCGCCGAGAATCTCTTCAACCTCGACCGCTTCCCGGCGCAGGTCGGTCTCGCGAAGCAGGCGGGCGTCCACCGGCAGCAGGTAGTTGCGACCGGCAAGTTGAAGCCCGTGACCGGCGTAAAACACCAGCGCCACCTCGGCGCCGTCGGCGGCCTGCCCGAAGTCGTGGACGCGGTCGAGCATGGCCTCGATGGTCAGATCGTAGCCCTCGATCACTGTAAAGCCCAGTTTTTTCAAGGCCTCGGCCATGGCCCGGGCGTCATTGGCCGGGTTCGGCAGCTTGGGGACCCGCTGATAGGCGCCGTTGCCGATCACCAGCGCGACTCGCGCGGCCGGTGGCGCCGCCAGTGCGGTTCCGGTGGCAAGCGCCAGCCACAGCGCACCCACCACCGCCATCATTCCTGTCCGCCAGCCTTTCATCGACGCCTCACTCCGGTTGCCCGGACTCCTGCCCCGGGTCTGCCACGCCAGAGTATGCCGCGAACAGGCCGCCGGGGGCAGCCCGGTTGAAGGGGGAGCCGCGCGTGTCCGGCCCGCCGCGTCCGGTCGGGAACATTCCCAGGCAAAACGCCCGGGTTCCCGAGAAGAATGCTTGCATCACGGCATCGGCCCTGCCAGAAGGCTCCATCTGTGGAATCGGGCGCGATTACGGAGTGTGGTACCATGAACCAAGCCGACCTCGTCGATGCCGTCACCAGCACCAGTGGCCTGACCAAGGGTGATGCGGCACGGGTGGTACACGAACTGTTCCAGAAAATCATCACCGCGCTCAGTCAGGGCGAAGAGGTTCGGATTTCCGGCTTCGGCAACTTCGCGGTGGCCGAGCGGGCCGAACGGGATGGCCGCAATCCCCGGACCGGCGAGGTCGTCCAGATTCCCGCCAGCAAGGCGGCCAAGTTCAAGCCGGCCAAGCAGCTTCGCGATGCGCTCAATCCCCCTGCTCCGGCCGAACACGGCTGAGCCCGGGTCAGCCCTGAGGAACCGGGCTTCGCGCGCCGGCCCGTGACCGGGCCGGTGGTTGCGGCGGCGGTGAGCTGTCGCGACCAGTTCGCCCGGTTCCGTGCGCCCGGCGTCCTATGCCGGTCCGGCCGCGAAGTCGCGCAGTCGGACCGGCAGCCGCCGGCCGCCCCAGTGGCCGGGGGGATCGGTGAAAACGCCGGGGAGGACGGTGCCGCAGGTGCGGCAGCGGCCTTCCGGGGTCAGACCCCAGTCGGTCAGGGTATAGCCGCGCCGGCCGATCACCCGTTCGCCGCAGCCGTGGCAGTAGGTGCTGCCCCGTCCGACATCCTCGACATTCCCGACATAGACGTGACGCAGGCCGTTGGCCCGGGCGATGTCCCGGGCGCGAATCAGGGTCAGGTGGGGGGTGCGGGGCGTATCCGGCATCTTGTAGTCGGGATGGAAGGCGGTAAAGTGGAGCGGCACGTCGGGGCCGAGATGGTCCGCGATCCAGCGGCTTGCGGCCTCGATCTCGTCGGCGCTGTCGTTTTCTCCGGGAATCAGCAGGGTGGTGATTTCCAGCCAGACCGTGGTTTCGTGCCTGAGATAGACCAGCGTGTCCAGCACCGTGTCGAGTCGGGCGCTGGACAGCGTCCGGTAGAAACGCTCGGTGAAGCCCTTGAGATCGACATTGGCCGCGTCGATGTGGCGGTAAAAGGCGGCGCGCGGTTCCGGGCACATGTAGCCGGCGGTCACCGCCACCGTCCTGATGCCGCGGGCATGGCAGGCGTCGGCCACGTCCATGGCATATTCCATGAAGACCACCGGGTCGTTGTAGGTGAACGCGACGCTGCGGCAGCCCAGTTCGGCGGCGGCGGTGGCGATCAGTTCGGGAGAGGCCCGGTCGGCGAGGATGTCGGTTTCCCGGGACTTGCTGATGTCCCAGTTCTGGCAAAATTTGCAGGTCAGGTTGCAACCGGCGGTGCCGAACGACAGCACCGGCGTTCCGGGCAGGAAGTGATTGAGCGGCTTTTTTTCGATGGGGTCGACGCAAAAGCCGCTGGATCGGCCATAGGTGGTGAGCACGATGGCATCGTCGGCCCGGGCGCGCACGAAGCACAGGCCCTGCTGCCCCTCGGCCAGCCGGCAGTGGCGCGGGCAGACGTCGCATTGGAGGCGACCGTCGTCCAGCGCATGCCACCACAGGGTCCGTCGCGGTTCGATCATGGCCTGTCCGTCCTCGCTTCAATGTTTCAATCAGTGCCGGCCTCCCTCCGGACCGGCTTCAAGGCCGGCGGCTGCCGCGCGCCTTTTGAAGAGATCCGGCGGGATCCGGCATTATATCATGTCATGATGGTGCCTGCGGACTGTCCGGCACAGGCAAAGAGGGATACCGAGCCATGACCAACGTGCGCGCTCCCGCGGTGGCGGGGATGTTCTATCCGGGTGATCCCGAAGGTCTTGGCCGATTGGTGGCGGAACTGACGGCGGAGCTGCCGGTCGGGCCGGCGCCGTTCAAGGCGATTGTGGCCCCCCACGCCGGCTATCCCTATTCCGGTCCGGTGGCCGGTACCGCCTATGCCGCGGTTCGTCATCTGGCCGGCCGGATCCGCCGGGTGGTGCTGTTGGGACCGGCCCATCGGATGGGCTTTCGCGGGATTGCCGTTCCCGGCGCCGACGCCTTGGCGACGCCGCTTGGCACCGTCCCGGTGGACCGCGACGCGGTCGCCGGGTGCCTGGAACTGCCGGGTGTCCATCTGCTCGATCAGGCCTTTGCCGGCGAGCACGCGCTGGAAGTCCACCTGCCGTTCCTCCAGCACCTTTTCCCCGGGATCGGGCTGGTGCCGTTGCTGGTCGGCGATACCCGGCCGGAGCATGTGGATCGGGTGCTGCAACGGCTGTGGGACGGTCCCGAGACGCTGATCGTGGTCAGTTCCGACCTCAGCCACTACCAGGATTACGAGACCGCCCGCCGCCTTGACCTGGAAACCTCCCAGGCCATCGAGGCGCTTCAGGGGCACCGGCTGAACGGTCACTTCGCCTGCGGCTTCCTGCCGCTCTCGGGACTGCTGCGTCGGGCGGTGGCCCTTGACCTGCGCGCGACCACCCTTGACCTGCGCAACTCGGGCGACACGGCCGGCGGTCGCGATCGGGTGGTCGGCTACGGCGCCTATGGTTTCGAATACGCCGCCACGGCCCGGCTGGCCGATCCGCTCCGGGCCCGGCTGCTGGAGACCGCCCGGCAGGCGCTGGCGGTGGCCGCCGCGACCGGGCGGGTGGCGGAGGTGGATGTGGCCGACTATCCGTTGGCCCTGCGGGCGGTGCGCCGGACCTTCGTCACCCTGACCCGGGGCGGGCAATTGCGTGGCTGCATCGGCACCCTGACCGCAACCACCCCGCTGGTGCTCGACGTGGTCGGAAACGTCTTTCGGGCGGCCATGCAAGACCCCCGGTTCGGGCCGGTCACCGCCGAGGAGGCGGCGGAGATCGAGGTTTCGATTTCGATCCTGAGCCATCCCCGACCGATCGCCTTCACCGGCGAGGCCCACCTGTTGGAGCAACTGCGCCCCGAGGTCGATGGCGTGATCCTGCGCGACGGCAACCGGCAGGCCCTGTTCCTGCCCAAGGTCTGGCACGACCTGCCGCTGCCGGCCCAGTTCCTGCGCCAGCTCAAGCTCAAGGCCGGCCTGTCGCCTGACCACGCCTCGCCCACGCTTCAGGCGCTGCGCTTTACCACCGAGACCTTCCCGGCGGGGGGCTGACCGGGGGGGGGGNNGACTTCGACGAACCGGGGGGCCACCAAACCATTTTCGTTGTGACCGGCTTTGCGCCGTTCCGGCCTGTTGGGGTCGGTTCGATCCTGTCCGCGGTCGCGGTGTCCGGCCTCAACCGGTGTCGCAGAACCGGCGCAGTTCGGCCATGGTGCCTTCGACGGCGCTCCTGATCCTGGGAAAGAGTGTCTGCGCGATGGCAATATCGGTGGAGAGCTGAAGCCGATGGGCCAGCGAGGCGACCCGAAGGCCGCCGATATTGAGAAACATGCCCCTGATGTTGTGCGCGGTGTCATTGGTTGAGGCAAGATCGGTCCGGTCGAGGGCGCCTTTAAGCACCAGGAGTTCGCTTTCGGCACATTTGGCAATTTCGTCAATCAGCTCGTCGAAGTCCGACCGGGCCATCATGGCGGTGAGGGACTGCAATCGGGGCTGGTCGAGCAGCGGTATCCGGTGATCATCGGACGCGGGATTGCCGCCGGATGCCGACGCCGTCGGGTGCCTCGCGGAAAGGCGGCTCAGGACCGCTTCGACGGCGTCCCACTCGACGGGCTTGGCCAGGACATCGGTTACAACAGCCCCGGCGGTCAGCGCCCCGGCGCTCAGCGGATCGGCGCTCAGGACGACGATGGGCACCGCGGAGAGCGGCGGCTCCCGGCTGCGGAGGTGTCGGGCGGCCTCGGCGCCGTCCATCACCGGCATCTGAAGGTCCATCAGGATCACGTCGAACCGTTGTCTTCCGGCGGCCTCGCAGGCATCGAGACCGTTTTCCACCGCAACCACCCGGTGGCCGCGTTGCTCAAGACCGATCTTCACCAGCATGCGGCTGATCGGGTCGTCTTCGGCCAGCAGGATGGTCAGCGGGCCGGCGGTGGCCGGGGGGTGCGCTTCGATACCGGCGTCTTCCGGCTGTTGGGGTTGTATTTGGCAGGTGACGCGGAACAGGACTCCCCGCTCGGGTTGCCCGGTGACGCCGGGGTCACTGCCCATCATTTCGACCAGACGCTTGGGAGAAGCCATGACGACCTTCTGCAAGGGGGTTTCGGGATGACGGGGCAACGGCTGACAGGGTTTCCTGGTTGGACTTACCCGGCGATGGCGGCGACCGTCGGGGTCGGATTGCCGGGGTGATCCGGTGGGCGCCGCGAGGCGGCGACGGTTCCGAGCAATGGCGCAAGTGCGGCTTCGAGGCGATCGAGAGCCGCCGTCAGTCCGGCCTGGCCGTCCCGCCGCCGAAGCGTGGTTTCCAGCTCCAGGGCGGCCCCGGCGATATCGACCGCGGCGAGATTGGCGGCGGCCCCGCGCAAGGTGTGGGTCCTGGCGACGGCGTCGTCAAAGCGGCCCGCTTCGCAGTCTTCGCGCAAGCGATTGCCCACTTGGTCAAATTGGTCGAAAAACATCTCCAGCAAGGTGATGAGGAATTCCTGATTCTCGCCGATCCGTCGGAGCGCCTGTTGGTGATCGATGCCGGGAATGACCGATGGCCATCGTGAAGCGGCCACCGCCGCCGGCGCCGGCGGCGGTGGCGGCGGTGGATGGCTGCTCCGTCCCCGGCGCGCCGAGCGGTCGAGTTGCCGCCTGATCGCCTCGACCATCCGGTTGACCTCGAACGGCTTGGAAATGAAATCATCCATCCCGACGCGCAACGCCTGATCCCGTTCCGATTGAAAGGCTCCGGCGGTCAGCGCGATTATCGGCAGGTTGGCCAGTCCCAGCTCGCCGCGGATCGCGAGGGTGGCCTGGTAGCCGTCCATCACGGGCATCTGCACATCCATCAACACCACGTCAAAGGCGGTGGAACCGGCGGCCAATCGCTCCACCGCCTGCCTGCCGTCGGCGGCCACCGTGACCACCGCGCCTTCGGCTTCCAGGATGTGGCGGGCGATGGTTTGATTGACGGCGTTGTCTTCGACGATCAGCAGGCGGGTGCCCGGCAGGCCCTTGACCGGTTCTTCGCGGGCCAAGGTTCCGGCCAGCGCCTTCGAGCCTCCGGCACGCCGGGCCCGGGCCTCCATCACCGCATTGAACAGCGATGAGGCCGTCACCGGCTTGACCAGCACCGCATCGACGGCGACGGCGTCCGGGGAATTGACCACGTCTTCGCGACTGAACGCCGTCACCATGATCACGATGGGCATGTGCCCGGGTGACGCTTCGTGCTGGATCGCCTTGCTGGTGGCCAGACCGTCGAGGCCCGGCATCTTCCAGTCCAGGATCAGGACATCGTAAGGATTCTGATCCTGAAGGCGGGCGCGGGTGTGGGCCAATGCCTCCGAGCCCGACGACACCACATCGGGCGTCCAACCCAGCGACTTGGCGCTCAGCTTCAAGGTTTCGCGGGCAACGTCATGGTCATCGGCGATCAGCACGTCGAGTTCGGCCAGGGCCGTTGCCGCGGGGCCGGCCTCGCCCCGACCGAACGGTAAGGTAAACCAGAACTCGCTGCCCTGTCCGGGCGTGCTGATCACCCCGATTTCGCCGCCCATCAGCTCCAGCAGCCGCTTGCAGATGGCGAGGCCCAGACCCGAGCCGCCGAAGCGGCGGGTGGTCGAGGTATCGGCCTGGGAAAACGCCGAGAACAGCTTGCCCTGTTGTTCGGCGGGAATCCCGATGCCGGTGTCGCGGATCGAAAAGCGCAGGGTGACGGTTCCGGCATCGGCGCGGAGCAGACCGACCCGAACCACCACCTCGCCCTGTTCGGTGAATTTGAGGGCATTGCCGGTCAGGTTGTACAGAATCTGCTTCAGCCGCAGCGGATCGCCCTTGAGGTTATCGGGAATGTCGGAGGTTGCCCCGATCACGACTTCCAGGTCCTTGGTGCCGGCATTGACCGACATGATGGCGGCCAGACCATCAAGAACCTCGCTCAACCGGAAGCCGGTGTTCTCGATTTCCAACCGGCCGGCTTCGATGCGGGAAAAGTCGAGGATGTCGTTGAGCAGCGTCAGCAACGACCGGCCGGCGACGCCGATCTTGTCGACGAAATCCCGCTGCTGCTCCTCCAGCGCGGTCCGGCCCAACAGATGAGTCAACCCCAGAATGGCGTTAATCGGGGTGCGGATTTCGTGGCTCATATTCGCGAGAAACTCGCTCTTGGCCCGGTTGGCGGCTTCGGCTTCGTCCTTGGCCGCCCGAAGCGCCCGTTCGGCCTGGGAACGGGCGGTGATGTCGTCAAGAAGCAGAAGAAGATGCGGTCGGCCTCCAATCATGGCCGGAATGAAATAGTAATCCATCCAGGATTCCCGGCCAAATGTCGAAATATAATGTGCGGTGCGATGCTCCATCAGGTTTCCCGACACCGCTTTGAGCGCGGCATCATACAGGCCATAATCCTTCCACGAAGGGATGTTATGATAGTTTTGAGAAATAACCTGTTCGACAGTGGCGCCGATCGCCCGTGAGCTGGCCTCGTTGGCCATGACACACTGGCCCGAATCGTCATAGACGATGATTCCGAATGGCGATTCGGTGATGATTTTTTGATTGAGTTCGAACAGCTCCCGGCTCTTCTCTTCTGCTGCGCGCAATTTCTGTTCTGCCTGCCGGCGTGCCGTGATGTCCCGGATCACCGACAGCACCATTTGCCGCCCGCCCATCTCGAACCGATGGGCGTGAATCTCGACCGGAATCGGCCGGCCGTCCTTGGTCAGGTGGGTGCGTTCGGCCACCATCAGGCCCCCGGCGTGCAGGCGGCCGAGAAAGCTTTCGCCATCCCTGCCGAACTCGGGGTCGATGTCGGCGGGAGACAGCCCGAGCAGCTCTTCCCGTGTGTAGCCCAACTGCCGGCACGCGGTGGCGTTGACCTCTTCGAAGCGTCCGGGCTCGAAGCGACCGGGGCCGGCCGCTTCACCGGCGCCGCAGACGACGATGGCGTCGCTGTTGGCATTGAACAACAGGCGCAGGCGTTCCTGACTTTCGCGCAGGCTGCGTTCATGGGCGACAAAGCGGCGCATGGTAAAGATGGCGACCCCGACCAGCAGTACCAGAACCCCGGCGGTGATCAGGGTATTCCGGTACCAGATGCTCAGCACCTCCGATTCCGACTGGCCGATCACCACCACCAGTTCGGGATAGCTGGTGAGATGGTAGACCATCAGGCGCCGGATCCCTTCGCTGACGGTCTCTTTCACCAGATGCCGGCTGCGGTCGCCCGAGGCCAGGTAGGCGGCAAAGGTGGGATTGTTGACGTTCTGACCGACGAGGCCGTCGCGCAGGGGCGACCCGGAGACGATGGCGCCGGTTCTGGTCACGATTTCGGCGAGCCCGGCCCGCCGCGGCACCACGGAATCGAGGACGCGGACGAAGTAGCTGGGAGTCAGGGTGGCAACCGTGACGCCGGCCCAGAAATCGGCGATCGGCAGGTTCGCGCGTGAGGCGAAAAGAAGCCAGTCCCCGCTGATTGTGGCCCGCATAGGGCCGGTGATAAACAGGCGGTCACGGTCGGTGGCCTGCCAGGGCTCGGCGAAGTAAGGGCGTCGGCTGGCATTGTAATCCCGGAGCGGCTCCAGCGTCGAGGCGACCACCCGGCCCCGGGCATCGACGACCGAAAGTGTCCGCAATTCCTCCAGGTTGGCGAGGCGCGCTTTCATATAGGAAGTCAGATTTGCTTCGTTGCTTTCGGGGGTTTCAGACTGTGATTCCCGCGCCACGGTTTGAACGAGGATATCAACCACCTTGAGTCCGCCGGAAATCTGCTCGTCGGCAATCCTGGCGAGATTTTCCAGCCTTTCAAAGGCGGTATTCATGGTGTCGGTATAGTCTAAATAGACGCGCAGACTCGCAAGAATCACGATCAATCCGATGATGACATTTGCCAAGACAAGAAATGAATTTTTCATTTCAACCCTGTTGCCCCGCTCTGCGCTGCTGGAAATATTTTCTCTACTGATTACCGACTCTGGCCACCGAGCCTCCCCTTAGCCCGGTCGTTCTACGCTGTCCATCGCCTGCCGGATCATGCGATGTTTTGTCTCAACCATTGATGATGACAGATGCCGGGTCGCCAACCGGCCGTGACCGTTGTCCTGACCCGAAAATAAGCTGACGGCTCCGATAATATAATTGTAAATGTTTCGCACCATGCCCGATGCCATCGATGTATTGGCCGGAACATTAAATCATAACTGGATGATGGGTAGGGATGATCGCGTAAAATGGACGGGGTCGGTTCGCTCGTCAGGTTCCGGGGACCGCGAAGCCGCGCACGAACACCGTAACCACGGTTCGCACATGGTGGTCGCGTTGGGCGGCATCGGGGGCGGGGTCGACCAGCAGCAGGCAGCGCAGATGGGCGTGGCTGCGGATCATGCCCCAGAACAACTCGGCCGCGGCGGTGGCATCGGGCACGGCCAGTTCGCCCCGCCGCCCGACGCCGCCNNAAGCGCGGCGATTCGGCGACCACCACCCGGTAGACCCCCAGGGCTTCCGGCGACAGCAAAAGGTCGAGCAATTCCCGTCCGATTCGGAACAATGCATCGGCCACCGGCACGGTGTCGGCCTCGCGGCACGCCACCATCGGCACCGCACGGGCGCATTCGGCGGCCACGATGGCCGAAAACAGGTCGGCCTTGTTGGTGAAGTGGGCGTACAGCGTGGCCTTGGAGACGCCGGCGGCGCGTGCCACCGCGTCCATGCTGGTGGCGCCGTAGCCGTGTTCAAGAAACAACCGGCCTCCGGCCTCCAGAATCTGGCAGGTCTTGGAGGAGATCGCCGCCGGGACCATCGCCGGAGCGGCGGTGCCGGCCGGCTGGGACAGTGCCATAACCACCTCGCGGCAAAGCAGAGAGACGTCGGGGGAGGCAGGACGGCGGCGCCGGCCTGCCAACGGCTTTATGATGGCGCCGCGTCCGCGATGTCGCACCAGCCATAGACCGGCGGTCAGCCTTGCGCCAGAGACAAAACTGAACGGTTCAGTTCAGCTTGACCCGAGGGCGGTGAACACTCATTCTCAGGCACGAAACTGAACGGTTCAGTTCTTATCGGCGGGGCTTCGGGCCGGGGGGAGGAGCCATGGGCGGGTGGCGGCGCAGGCTGGCATGGGGATTGGCCGCGGTGGCGGCGCTGGTGGGCGCCGGGATCGGGGGGTGGTTGTGGTGGACCGAGTGGCGGTTCCTCGAGTCCACCGACGACGCCTATGTTCAGGCCGACATCGCGGTGATCAGTGCCAAGGTGGTCGGCTATGTCCGGGAACTGCGGGTGGTTGACAACCAGCCGGTTCGGGCCGGCGAGGTCCTGGTGGTCCTGGACGACCAGGACTATCGGGCGCATGTGGATCAGGGGGCGGCGGCGGTGGAGGCGCAGCGGGCGGCCGAGGTCAGCAACGACGCCCGGCTGGAGCTGCAAAGCGCGATGATCGCAGAGGCCGAGGCCAATGTTGCCGCGGCCGAGGCCGAGCAGCACCGGGCCGGGCTGGAACTGGAGCGGGTGCGTTCCCTGACCACCGGCGCCTGGGCCACCCGCGAGCGGCTGGAGACCACCCAGGCCGATCAGGCCAAGGCTGTGGCGGCCTTGGCCCGCGCCCGGGCGGCGCTGGTGGCCGAGCGCGATCAGGTGACGATCCTGCAGGCGGCGCGGCACGAGATCGACGCGCAACTGCATCAGGCTCAGGCGCAACTGGCGCTGGCCCGGGTTGATCTGGACAACACCGTGATCCGGGCACCGGTGGCCGGGGTGGTCGGCAACCGCAGCGTCCAGCTCGGGTTGCTCGCCCGTTCCGGGGTTCAACTGATGTCGCTGGTTCCTCTGGACGACCTCCATGTGGATGCCAATTTCAAGGAAACCCAGTTGCAGCGGATGCGCCCGGGGCAATCGGCCGTGGTTTCGGTGGACGCCTTTCCCGATCGGCCGTTGAGCGTCCGCGTCACCAGTCTTTCCCCGGCCAGCGGCTCGCGTTTCAGCCTGCTGCCACCGGAAAATGCCACCGGTAACTTCACCAAGATCGTCCAGCGGGTTCCGGTGCGGATCGATTTGCCCGCCGGCAATCCCCTGACCGGGCTGTTGCGGCCGGGGATGTCGGTGGTGGTCACGGTTGACACCAGGGGCGCCCCCGGCACCGGGGCGGTGGTGCCATGAGCCGGGCGGCGACGGCACGGGTCTGGCGTGACCGGCGGGCGGCGCCCGCGGCGGTGGCGCCTGCCCTTGAGCCGCCGGCCCTGATTCCGTTTCCCCAAAGACCGGCGAGGCGGCTGGGGCGGCGGGAATGGGCGGGGTTCATGATCATGGTGGTGGGAATGTTCATGGCCATCCTGGACATTCAGATCGTGGCCAGTTCCCTCTCGGAGATTCAAGCCGGCCTGTCGGCCAGTGCCGACGAGATCAGTTGGGTCCAGACCTCCTATCTGATCGCCGAAGTGATCATGATTCCGCTCTCGGGTTTTCTGTCGCGGCTGCTGTCGACCCGGGTGCTGTTCGCCCTGTCCGCGGCCGGCTTTACCCTGATGAGTCTGGCCTGTTCGTTTGCCGATTCCATGCCCATGATGGTGGTGTTCCGGGCGCTCCAGGGCTTCCTCGGGGGCGCGATGATCCCCACCGTGTTCGCCACCAGCTTTCTGATCTTTCCCGCCGAGCGGCGACCGCTGGTCTCGGTGATGATCGGCCTCGTGGCCACCATGGCGCCGACCCTCGGCCCGACGCTGGGCGGCTGGATCACCGAAAACTTCTCGTGGCACTGGCTGTTCCTGATCAATGTCGTCCCCGGTGTGATGGTAACGGTGCTGGTCTGGCTGCTGGTGGATGTGGACCACGGCAACCGCTCGCTGCTCCGCGGTTTCGACTGGTCGGGACTGCTGCTGATGGCCTCATTTCTCGGCAGCCTGGAATATGTGGTGGAGGAGGGGCCGCGCAACGACTGGTTCTCGGATGAGACCATCGCCTGGTTCGCCGCGATCAGCGCGGTATCGTCGGTGCTGTTCCTGTGGCGGGTGCTGGTGGCGGCCAACCCGATCGTCGAGTTACGGGCCTTCGCCGACCGCAACTTTGCCATCGGCAGCTTCTACAGCTTCATTCTTGGCGTCGGTCTTTACGGCGCGGTCTATGTGCTGCCCTTGTACCTGGCCCAGGTGCGCGGTCTGAATGCCTTCCAGATCGGCGAAATCATGGCGGTGACCGGCGCCTGTCAGTTCGCCTCAGCGCCGATTGCCGGGGCGCTCTCCAAGGTGGTGGACCTGCGGCTGATGCTGTTGGCCGGCCTTAGCCTGTTCGGCCTGGGCTTGTGGGAGAATTCTCTGCTTACCGTCGATAGCGACTTCAACGAACTGCTGTGGCCCCAGGCATTGCGCGGCATGTCGCTGATGCTGTGCTTTATTCCCATCAACATCCTGGCCCTGGGTTGCCTGCCCCCGGACAAGCTGAAGAACGCCAGCGGTCTCTACAATCTGATGCGCAACCTGGGCGGCGCCATCGGCATGGCCTGGATCAATACGTTGATTCAGGACCGGCTGGCGCTGCATCTTGACCGCCTGGGCGATCAGATCAATCTGGCCCGGCCGATGGTCCAACCCTTCCTCGACGGACTGGCGGCGCATTTCGACGGCCTGGGCGCCGGCAACCCCGACGGCGCGGCCTTGTCGGTACTGGCGCAACTGGTCAGGCGCCAGGCCTCGGTGTTGACCTTCGGCGACTGCCTGGCCGCCATGGCCGGCGTCTTCGCCTTTGGGATTCTGTGCATGCCGCTGCTGCGCCGTCCGGTGCAGGCGACGGTGGTGGGTGAATGATCGGCGCCCGTTGGTGAACCCATGACGTGAATGAGGTCAAGGAGGCTTGCCTCCTTCGCGGGTGCAGGGTAAAGCCCTGCAAAATCAAGACAATTGAACGATCCTGGCGCCTATGGGGCAAAGTCCCCTTTTATGAGCCGGTCTTTCGGCGCGCCGGCACCACCATCTTTCCCCCAATTGCCCGGGCCATGGTCGCTTAAGGCTCTGCTCCAGACGCTGCGGTTACGGTATAGTGCGGGAGCCGTGGATCAATGCAAGGCGAAGGGCCTGATGGCGAAACGACCTTATACCCGTTCCTATACCCGCGCCGAGGTTAAAGAGCTGCTGGGCGCCCTGGAGCGTCAGTGCCGGGAGGCCATGGTGCTGGCCAAGACCGCCGAGGTCGAGGCGGGCAAGCACAGCTTCGGCGCCTATCGGATGTTCCGGGATAAGGTCGGCGAGTTCCAGGCGCTGGTGATCCTGATCGAAGGGCGGCTGAAGAACGTCTCGGGGACCCGTATCGACGATTTGCGCCAGGAGTTCGAGCAGCTCGACATGCTGATGTTGTCGGTGCTGGTGCGGGCCAGCATGCGCTTTTTCTTCGTGCTTTCGGCCAATCCGATCCTGCCGTTGGGGGCCCGCGAGGTTTTCGTCCAAGAGTTGCGTAGTCTGCACGACGCTCATGAAAAGTTGATGCGCCCCGACTATGCCGAAAAGATCGCCGGGCATCTGGAAAAGGACCTGGAGACCGCGTCCCTGATCCTCGAAGAAATCATCGAAAAGGCGCCGACCATGTTGAACTTCACGAGGCCGGAGTAAAGGCAGCCAGGACGCGCCTCCCGGCCGCCGTCAGATTTTCGCCACCGCCAGCACGCCGTTAAGGCCGCCGAAGGCGAAAGAGTTGGACAGCGCCACGCGGATATTCTGATCTCGGGCAGTATCGGGGACGTAATCGAGATCGCATTCGGGGTCGGGGTCGCCGAAATTGACGGTCGGCGGGACCACGCCGTGGCGCAGGGCTTCCACGGTTGCCAGCAACTCCAAAGCCCCGGCCGCACCCAGGGCGTGACCGAACATGGACTTGGACGACGACACGGCCAGTCGTCGGGCGTGGAAACCGAACGCCTGATGGATGGCCCGGGTCTCGGTGGCATCGTTGGCGGCCGTGCCGGTGCCGTGGGCGTTGACGTACTGGACATCCTCGGGATTGAGCCGGGCGCAGGCCAGCGCCGCCGAGATGGCGCGGGCAGCCCCCTTCACGTCGGGGGCGGTGATGTCGCGGGCATCGGCGCTCATCCCGATGCCGATCACCTCGGCCAGAATGTCGGCGCCCCGCGCGTGGGCGGACTCCAGGCTTTCCAGCACGAACACCGCGGCCCCTTCCCCCAGCACCATGCCGTTGCGGTTCCTGGAGAACGGCCGGCAGCACTCGGCGCTCATGACCCGCATCGCCTCCCAGCCCTTCATGGTTCCGAAGGTGATGCAGGATTCGGCGCCGCCCGTGACCGCGGCCTCCACCACGCCGGCCCGCACCAACTGGTAGGCATGGCCGATGGCGTGGGTTGCCGAGGCGCAGGCGCTGGCGATGGTGTAGGCCGGGCCGGTCAGGCCGTGTTCCATGGTGATATGGCTGGTCGGGGCGTTGGCCATGAAGCGGGGGATGGTAAATGGATGAACCCGCTGCCCGTTTTCACCGTAAAGCTTCTTGTAGCTGTCGTCGACCGCGATCATGCCGCCGACGCCGGTGCCGATGATGGTTGCGGTTCGCGTGCCCACATCGTCGGCAAACGACAAACCCGACTGGGCCACCGCTTCCCGCGACGCCACCACCGCGAATTGGGAAACCCGATCCATCAGGCCGATGCGCCTGGTATCGAAGTGGGCCGCGGGGTCGAAGCCCGGAACCTCTCCGGCGATCTTGACCGTCAGCCGGTCGGTGGGGAAATTGGCGATCGGACCGATTGCGCATCGACCCTTGGCCAGCCCCGCCCAGAACCCTTCGACCCCGATCCCGAATGCACTGACGACGCCACGACCGGTGATGACGACCCGTCTCAACGGTTGTCCGCCTTTCCGCTCACCAGACTTTCCACCGCCCGGATCACGTCGCCGACGGTCTCGAACTCGGTCCTGGCCTTGTTGGCGTTGAAGGGGATCTGGATATCGTACCGTTCTTCGAGGGCAAAGACGATCTCGACCACGTCGAGAGACGCGATGTTGAGGTCGGTTAATTTGGCCGCCGGGTCGAGGACGGCCACATCCAGGGACGCCTTGGCGGCGATGATCCCGAGAACTTCTTTCTTCACATCCGCCATGCGTCCGCTCTCCTGCCGCTGCGTTCACCCGGACCCGCCCGCCGGTCCGGGTCCGGGCGGGTGGAGCACGCTTCCCCTGTCTCGTTAGTCCTTTTCCCGGCCCTGCTCAACAGTTTTCAGCCGCGCCTTGAGCCCGGCAACCTCGGCAAACAGCGACTTCAACCGGCCGATATGGATCAACTGGTCGAACACCCGGTCGCGGGGCTGGGCGGGAATGCCGACCACCACCGAGCGCCGTGCGACATCGGTCCCGACCGCGGACTTGGCCCCGACCACGGCATCGTCGCCGATGGTGACATGGTCGCCAACCCCGACCTGACCGGCCAGCACCACCCGGTTGCCGATCACCACGCTGCCGGCGATGCCAACCTGGCCGCAGATCATGCAGTTCTCGCCGATGGTGACGTTGTGGCCAACCTGGACCAGATTGTCGATCTTGGTGTTGCGGCCGATGTGGGTGTCGCTGACGGTGCCGCGGTCAATCGCCGAATTGGCCCCGATCTCGACATCGTCACCCACCACCACGGCGCCGAGCGAATGGACGCGGCACAGGACCTGATTGGTGGCGCCGACCCGGCCGGTGGTCTTGGCCGCCTCGACGCTGCCGGCCTCGGGCGTGACGAAACTGAAGCCGTCGGCCCCGAGGCTGGCGTTGTGGTGCAGGATGACCCGGTTGCCGGCCTGGACCCGGTCGCCGAGCCGCACCCCGGGATGGAACAGGCAATCGGTCCCGACCCGGACGTCGGCCCCGATCGAGCCGTGGGACAGGATAACGGTACGGTCGCCGATCTCTGCCCGCGGCCCGATCACCACGAAGGCGCCGATGGTCACGTCCCGGCCCAACTGGGCGTCGGCGGCGATCACCGCGGTTGCGTGAATGCCGGGGTCGCGATGCACCGGGCGTTCGAACAGATCGGTGATCCCGGCCAGCGCGTAGCGGGGGCGCGCCACCGCGATATAGCCGTCGAGCACACCGTCGGCGATTTCGACGCCGTCGGCGACCACCGCCGCCCGCGCCGGAGACGACGGCAGCAGCGCCACCATCTTCGCGTCCATGGCAAGGGCCAGATCCGCCGCCGAAACGGCTTCGGCCGGGTGAACGGCGCGGGCGATCTCAAGGGAGCCGTCGCCGACCAGACGGCCGCCAAGGGCCTCGGCAATGTCTTTGAGTTTCATCGGAACCGATGCCGGGTGGTTGGTTGGAACGGTGGTTGGTGGCAATGCCGGCGAACCGTAGCATGGGGGCGGGCCGGTGACGAGGGGGCATGCGCGGGGCGGGAAAGGGGCGGGCCGGAAAAAAGCTGGATTGACGATTTGGTAGGGTGCTACCAGATGGCTCGCTGTTGGTGACGGGGTGGCCATGGATCGGAAGGCGTTGCGGGACCGGATTGGGGTCGAACTGGCGCGGACGGCGCGATTGTGGCGTGCCCGGTTGGACGAGCGGCTGGCGCCGCTTGGCCTGACCCAGGCGAGGTGGGTGACGTTGCTGTACCTGTCGCGGGCCGAAGACGGTCTGCCCCAACGTGATCTTGCCGAGCAGATCGGGGTCGAAGGGCCGACTCTGGTGCGGGTGCTCGACGGGCTGGAGCGGATGGCGCTGATCGAGCGCCGGGACAGTCCGTGTGACCGCCGGGCCAAGACGGTTCACCTGACCCCGGCCGCGGCGCCGATCCTGGCGGAGATTTCGCGGCTGGTGGCGGGTTTTCGGGAGGAGATTTTGCGGGGCATCCCGGACGACGACCTGCGGGTCTGCGAACGGGTGTTCGAGCGGATGTCGCAGAATGTCGGCGGGCGCAATCGTTGAACCGCCCCCGTTTATCCGTTCCGGTTGAACCGCAACCGGATGACCGGGATTCTGAAGAGGTTGGCAGAGCATGACCATTGACCGGGTTGAGCGGTCCGGCGTCACCACCCGCCGCCGGACGATCGGCGGGCACCCGCTGGTGACGTGGCTGCGGCGGCGGCGGCGGGCATTGTTGCTGGTGGGCGGCGCGGTCCTGTTGGTCGCCGTGGGCCTCTGGCAATCCGGCCGTCTTGCCCATGTGACCGAGAGCGATGCGCGGGTCATGGCCGATCTGGTGACGATCACCAGCCGGGTCGACGGTTGGGTGGTGCGCCGCGCCGTTACCGATGGCGACCGGATTCGGGCGGGGGCCGAACTGGTGATCATCGATCAGCGCGAAGCCGAACTGCAACTGGCCGAATTGCGGGCCAGGGCGGCCTCCATCCGCCTCGACCGGGAGCGGACCGCGACCGAATTGCACATGGCCGAGGCCACCGCACCAAGCGCGGTCACGGTCGCCGAAGCCCGCCGCGCCGCTGCCGAGGCCAATCTGGGGGCGGCGCAATCGGAGGTGGACCGGACCCAGCGCGATTACCGGCGCACCGACGCGCTGGTCAACAATCAGTTCAGTTCCCGCCAGACCTGGGACCTCCAGCGCAGCCAGCGGGATCAGGCCATGGACCGGCAACGGGCGGCCCAGGCGCAATTGGCCGAAGCCGGGGCGGCGGTGACCGACGCCACCGCCCGGCTGGCGGGCATCCAGGTGCTGCGTCAGCAACTGGAGCGTCTCGGCCACGACGCCGAACAGGTTGAGGCCCAAATTCACCGGAAGGAAATCGAGGTTTCCGATCGGGTGGTCCGCAGCCCGGTGGACGGCGTGGTCGACCGCAAATTCGTCGAACCCGGAGAATACGTCATTCCCGGCCAGCGTCTGCTGTTGATTCACGACCCTCGGGCGGTGTGGATCGAGGCGAATCTTAAGGAAACCAAGCTGGTCAACGTCAGACCGGGCCAGCCGGTGACGGTCAGCGTCGACGCCTATCCCGGCCGCAATTTTTCCGGGCGGGTCGAACGGGTCGGCGACGCCGCCACCAGCGCCTTTGCGCTGCTGCCCAGCCCCAATCCGTCGGGCAATTTCACCAAGATCACCCAGCGGGTCCCGGTGCGGATCGCCATCGACCAGCAGGAGGTTGATCCGTTGCGCCCGGGCATGATGGTGGAGGTGGATATCGACACGGGGGTCCCGCGTCACCCCGACGGACCCGGCCCATGAGACCGGCCACCGCCGAGGGGCTGGCGGAACGCCACGGCCCGGCTTATCGCTGGTACGTGACCGGGACCGTGATGCTGGGCTGCATTTCGATGGTGCTGTCGGCAACCATCGTCAACGTCGCCTTGCCCGATATCATGGGCGAATTCGGCATGGGCCAGGACAAGGCACAGTGGCTGTCGACCGCTTTTCTTGCCGCCATGACCGCAACCATGCTGACCACGGCCTGGATGCTGGCGGTGTTCGGTGCCTGCGCCAGCTATATCGGGGCGCTGGTGTTGTTCATCTCGGGGGCGTTGCTGGGGGCGGTGTCCCCCGACGACGACGTGCTGATTCTGGCCCGGACGCTTCAGGGGGCGGCGGCCGGGGTGGTCCAGCCGCTTTCGATGGTGGTGATCTTCCGCAGCTTTCCGCCGGCCCGGCGGGGCACGGCCATGGGCATTTTCGGGGTCGGGGTGATCCTGGCGCCGGCGCTGGGGCCGGCGTTGGGCGGCTTCATGATCGACGAGTATTCGTGGCGGGCGGTGTTTACCCTGGCGGTGCCGCCGTGCCTTGCCGGCATCCTGCTGGCGCCGATCTTTTTGCCGGGCCGGGAGGGCAGCGGCCCGGCGCCGGCCTTCGACGGCCCTGGCTTCGTCCTGATCTCGGCGGCCATCGCGGCATTCCTGACGGCGCTCGGCGGTGGCCAGCGGCTGGGTTGGGACTCGGCCTTCGTCGAGGGCGGATTCGGGCTGGCGCTGGCCTGCGGCGCGGCCTTCGTGAGGCGGGAACTGCGCACCGCACACCCGATTCTGGCGCTGGGGCTCTACCGTAATCCCCGTTTCGTGGCGGCCTCGGTGGTGGCGTTCATCCTTGGTCTCGGGCTTTACGGTTCCACCTATCTGGTGCCGCTGTTCGTCCAGACCGTTCAGGGTTACACCGCCACCGCGTCGGGGCTGCTGCTGATGCCGGCCGGGATGGTGCTGGGGGTGGTGTTCCCGCTCGCTGGCCGGTTGAGCGACCGGGTGGCGCCCCATTGGCTGATTCTGACCGGGCTGCTGCTGTTTGGGGTTTCCAGTCTTCTGATGGTCGATGCCGATACCTCCACCGACTTTTGGGTGTTTGCCGGATGGGTGGTGGTCGGGCGGGTCGGGCTGGGCTTCATTTTGCCGTCCCTGAATGTCGGCGCCCTGCGGGTGCTTGACCACGCCTTGCTCAGCCAGGGGGCCGGGGCGATCAATTTCATGCGCCAGCTTGGCGGCGCGGTCGGGGTCAGCGTGCTGGCCATCTGGCTGGAACGACAGACCACCCGCGATGCCGCCGCGCTCAACGACCTTCAGACCGGCGGTCACGCCGCTGCCGATACCCTGGACCAGATCGCCCTGCTGCTCGGTCAGGCCGGGCTGGTGGACAACATCAATACGGCGGTCCGCACCGACGAGGCCTATCGCTACTTCTCGTCGATGATCTCGGCCCAGGCCAGCGTGCTCGGCTTCCGCGAGAGTTTCCTGCTGGTGGCCCTGATCTTCTTTGCCGCCCTGATTCCGGCCTGGTTCATGCGGGCGCGGCGGCAACGGCCGGGCGGCCCAACCTGAAAGATGGCCCCCGTCGCCGTTTGTCGATCAACTCTCCGGCGGCCCGGCCGGCATCCGCGGCGGCGCGGTGCGCCACATCAGCGCCTCCTCGTCCGGGGTCAGGCCGTAGGCGCGATTGATCAGGGTGGCGACGGTGCGCTCGAGAGCGGCGGAGTCCGCCAGCAGGGCGCGGGCCGGCGTGATGGCCCCGGCGTAGCCGTGCCGGAGGTCGGCGAGCGCGGCGGGGCTGAGACGCTTTTTGCGGCTTTTCCTGACCTCGATCAGGAACTCATCAAGGGTCAGGGCGGTCGGAGCCTGAAGGCGCTGGCCGGGCTTGCTGATCTCGAACTCCAGGCGCAGCCAGTCGCGGAAGCTTTCTGTGGTGCTGGCAACAGCCCTGGCGTTGGTGATCAGACGGGTGACGGCCTCGGTGACCTGTGAGCGGATGTCGTCGGTGGGGGTGGCGATCGGCAGCACTTCCATCTTGTAGCCGACCGGCGCCAACGCTTCGTCCTTCATATGGGGCAGATAGCGCCAATTGTGCCACCAAATTAAGGGCGAATTCAGCAGGCCAAGGAGGTACAGGTCCGATGACGGAATAAAAGAAGTCTTATTATTTCCATATATTCCGTCATAATCCATTGCGAAACATGGGTGGTATTGTATCTCCTGGTAAAATATCTTCGTATGGCCAAAATATTCCCAATAGTCGGTGCTATCCTGTATTTCAAACCATTTGTAATTCCCCTCCTTCCGTCCGCCCCATTTTTCTTCCTGGTGGTTGCGGTCCCAATCAACGGGCTTCGGCTCAAGCTGGGTGCGAAACCGCTCCAGATGACGGCGAATTGCCGGATACTGATCAATCTCAATGCCGCGCCGGGCAAAAATCATCCACATACCGTCCGGTCGCGTATACCATCGATCGATATCCTGACCTCGGAAGTAGGGCTTGATAATCTCGACTGAGCGGGAATCCGCAAAAATCAAAGCTTCCCTGGTGGTCGTGTCGACGAGAAAGGCTTCATTCAAACCGGTGGTTACGCCTCGATAGGGCTTTGCGCCAATGTAATCCTTCAGCTTTACCCCGGTGTTTCCGATCTTCTCCATCAACGCCAGCACTTCGGGCGGCTCCAGGTTCCAACTTTTCGGGCTCAGGGCCTCGCGGGGCATGGCGAAGCTGGCCTCATCCACCTGCTGGATCAGCCGGTCCAGGTCCAGGCGGTCGCGGTCGATGACGCAGACCCGGGTGGTGACGGGGGCCGGTTCCGGTTCGGGAAGCGGCTTGCGCAGGGTCAGGACGCAGGGGAAGACATCGGCATCAGGGAAAAACTGCCGGGCGTGGCCGAAATCGACCAGCGCCTCGATCCAGGCGTGCTCGGCGAACAGGGTGCGCAGGGCTTCGGCGTAGCCGGCCTTCATCCACTTGTTGGTGACGATGAACGACAGCCGGCCGCCGGGCTTGAGGATTTTCAGGCCAAGCTCGCAGAAATAAACGTAGAGATCGGCGGCACCGTCGAAGGTGGCGTAAGCCTCGCGCAGGAACGGCTTGGCCCGGCTCAGCAGTTCCTGGCGGACATAGGGCGGGTTGCCGATGACGGCATCGAAGCCGCCGCGGGGCACCATACTCTCCCAGTCGTCCCACACCCCCGGAAAGGCGACCTGCCAATGGAGAAAGCGTTCGCGGGCGGCCAGCCGGCGCGCCTCGTCCACCAGTTCCCGGGCGACGTCCTGGATCGCCGCCGGGATGTAGTCATGGGCCTTGCCCCGGCTGGGTTTCGGGTAGGCATCCGGGGTCCGGCCGTTGGCACCGGGCGGGATGGTGACGGCTCCCATGACGATATCGATGGGATCTCCGTAATCCCCGGTCAGCACACCGTGAAAAGCGGCCTCGACGTATTTCTCGGGGCTGAGAATGGCGTTTCTTTCGGCCAGCGCCTCGGCACAGGCGTTTTGCGCCGCGGCCACCCCGGCCCCGATCCAACGGCGGGCCTGGATGAAATCGAGGAAGCGGTTGAGCGGTTCGGTGGCCTCTTTGACCGTCTCGAAGGTGTCCTGGGACAGTCTGACTTCGGCAACATCGGCATCGACCAGCCGCTCGATCTTCGCCATGCCCTGGGCGGCCTCGCGGGCCCGGGCCACCGACTGACCCAGGAACAGGGCGGCGCCGATCTTTTTGAGGTTCTCCTCAACCGGAAGAACCCACTCGCCGCAGATGGAATCGCCGCAGCGCAGGTGGTGTTCCAGAAACGATAACGGCGCGCCGACGGTGAAGGTATGCAGCCAGAGCGCCAGCTTGGCCAGTTCAACCGCCATCGGGTTCTTGTCGACGCCGTAGATCACCCGCTTCAGGATCATCCGCCGGACGATCAGCCGATCCTCGAGTTGCTCCTTTTCGATGGTCCACTTGCCCTCGCGCGCCCGCGCCAGGATGCCGTCGCGGATCCCGGCGATGGTCTCGACCAGCGGCGACTCGTACCTGGTCCAGGTCACGGTGGCCTCGACCTCGGCGATGGCGGCCAGCACCCGGTCGGCCAGATAGTCAACCAGCGAGACCAGGAAATGTCCGCTGCCCATGGCCGGGTCGCAGACCGTGATCTCCAGCATGCGGGTCGCGGGGTCGAGCCGCTTCAGTTCGGCCAGCCGGTCGGCCTTGGTGCGGGAACTGGAGGTCAGTTCTTCGGCCCTGCGCCGGAACGCCGCCAGCCGGTCACCCAGCATCGGGCCGACCGCCTGATGGAGGATCAATTGAACCGGAGCTTCGGGGGTGTAGAAGCTGCCGCTGCCATGGCGGGCGGCGCCGTCGCCGACCGTCACCGCGCCGTCGGTGAGCGTCACTTCGCTTTCCAGCAGCCGCTCGTAGATCGAGCCCAGATGCTGAACCGACAGATCACGGTAGTTGATCCATTTCTTCCTGCCGCCATCGTCGTCGCGCGAGAGACTGTCAACCAGCGGCGCGAACAGGCTGTCGGGCAGTTCGATGCGGTCAAGAAGCCGCGCGCCGTAACGCCCCGCCGCGAACAGGCCGCCATTGCAGGGCGGCAGGCCGATGGCGGGCGCGCCCTGGTCGATCCGCCGGAACAGGCGCAGCAGGTGAGGATAATAGTCCCCACCTTCGGCCATGAAGACATCCTGCCGGTCGATCCGCTTCCCGATGTCCTCGCGCACCGGTTTGCGCATGCCAGACTCTTCATAGGCGCGGTGCCGGGCCGGCAACAGGTTGCGATCCTCGGCACAGAGCACGAACAGCAGGCGGTAGAGCAGGATCAGAGCGGCGTCGCGCACTTCGTCGAGATACTCGGGCGTTGCCGGCCGCGGGGCTTCGGGATCGTGGGCGACGATGCCCTGGACCAGCACCGGGAACACCTTGTCGAACACCCGATCCGAGAGGCTGCCGGTGACACGTTGTTCCCACTGCCGCCCGTCGTCGCGCGCGACCTGATGGAAGGTGCGGCCATCGGTGCCGGGCCGGAACGCCGCCGGGCCGAACATCACCATGAACAGCTTGAGTTGGTGGTTCGCCGACATTTCGGTCTGGACCGGGGCGCCGCCGGCCAGGCCGGGTTCGATGCCGGGAACCCCGACCACAACCGGCAGGTCAAGCTCCAGGAACTCCTCGGCCACCGAGGTCGCTCCGTGGTAGTAAAGCCGCCAGTGGCGGCCGTTGGTCAGAATGCCCCAGCGAACCACACCATTGGTAACGATATTGACCCGGTCAAGATAGCGGATCATCTGGGTGGAGGGGACACCCAGATCGTCCTGATACGGACTCTTCCGGTCGAGTTCGCGCAGCCAGCGTTTGGATTCGACGATCGCAACCCCATCGGCGTAGCGTTGCCATTCCTCGGCACGGGCGTTGGCCCGTTCCTTGGCCGGTTCATCGGCGAACAGCAGGCCGTCCGGCTTGTGGTCCATGCCCTTCAGCGACAGGTTGATCTGACGGAGCGCATGGCGCCAGCCGAGGTGCGACAGCACCTTCCAGATCAGATCGTCCTCGGTCACCGCTTCGTTGGGGCGTCTTGCGGTGGGGAATGCCCGGTAGACGGCAAGAACCGCCTCCCGGAAGGCGGCGACGCCGTCGTCGTCCAGGGCCTGCCACGGCGCGCTGCCGAGAATGGCCTCGCCAAGATAGTCGTGTGTGAAGAGTGCGCCGTTAGCCACCCGGTGACCCCGCTGTCTGGACGGTTTCCCGTCGCTGTTAAGTCCCGGGTTCCAAGGGCCACCGGCCCAAGGTTGGGTCCAGGGCGACGCCCTGGTCGGGGGACAGGGGCAAAGCCCTCGGCTGTCGATGGAATGCCCGGCAGCATACCCCGCCTCGTAGCGCGACTCCGCGCTGAAATCAATGGGCAGGTTTCGCCTTGTCAGCCCCGGATCGACCCCAGGAAGCGCCCGGCCTCGCCCTGGAGGCTCTTGAACTCGTCGGCCAGCCGGCTGGCCGAGGCCATCATTTCGAGGGCCGAGCGGCCGGTTTGTTCCGCCGACCCGGCCATGGCGTCGACGCTGTCGGCCACCTCGCGCGAGGTGGCCGACGCGGTGCCGACGGCATCGACGATTTCCCGGGTATGGTCAAGTTGGCCCGAGACCGACGCCGCCACCTGGGCCGACAGGGTTTCGACCTCGCCGATGGTTCCACGAATGGAACCGATGGCCTCGACCACGTCGCCGGTGGCGCTTTGGATGGCCAGAATCTGGTTGCCGATATCCTCGGTGGCCCGGGCGGTCTGATTGGCGAGGGCCTTGACCTCGCCCGCCACCACCGCGAAGCCCTTGCCGGCCTCTCCGGCCCGTGCCGCCTCGATGGTCGCATTCAGCGCCAGCAGGTTCGTCTGGCTGGCGATGCCGCTGATCAGCTTGACCATTTCGCCGATGCGGCGGGAGCTGCCGGTCAGTGCCTGCACCGCGGCGTCGCTGGTCCGGGCGCGGTCGGCGGCGCGCCTGATCGCGGTCCCGGAGGCGGCAACCCGGCTGCCGATTTCGCCGATGGAGGTGGACAGCCGTTGCGAGACCTCCGTCACCACGCCGACCACGTCGGCGGCGCGCCGGGCCTTGGCTGCGGACTCGGCCGCCTGCCGGTGGACCTGGCCCGCGGTGGCGTGCAGGCCCTGGGCGCCGTCCCGAATTTGCTGGCTGTCGGCGCCGACGGTGTTCAGGACCTTGCCGAAAGCGGCGTCGAAGTCGTGGGCGATGGCGGCCAGCGCCTGCTGACGTTCTACCGCAGCGCGCTGTTCGGCCTCCCGGGCCTCGGCTTCCAGGGCGCGGCTGTGGATCATCTCGTCCTTGAAGACCTCCACGGCCCGGGCCATTTCGCCGACCTCGTCGGTGCGGGTGCTGTCCAGGGTCGACACCTCCAGATCGCCGTGGGACAGCCGGGCCATGACCCGGGTCATCCGGCGCAGCGCGCCGACGATGGACCGGGCCTGAAAGAAGCCGAACAGCCCGGCCAGGATCAGACCGAAGGTCCCGCCCACCACCAGGATCAGGGTGGTGATGGTGCGCATTGTCGTCCGGTGGTCGTCGAGCTGGCGTTGCAGGTCGCGGGTCCCGGTCAGCAAGGCGGCGCTTTCCCGCCGATTGGCCTCGGCGATGGCGGTCTGGCGCCGGGTGGTGTCGACGATCGCCGGGAAGGTTTCGGTGAACTGCGTCAGTGCGGCCTGCATGCCGGCCACCACCGTTGGGGCGCGCACCCGTTCGGGCAGGGCCAGCAGCAGCCCCAGTTGGTCGCGGATGGCGCCGGCGGCGGCCAGGATGGCCTGGTCCGAGCCACGCACCCCCCGCGAGCCGACATAGTCGGTTTCGGCGATCTCGATCATAGCCAGTTGGCGCAGCACCTCGCGCATGATGTCGCCGGCCCGGGTGGCCTCGAACAACGTCATCCGGGCGTCATTGGCGGCGTTGACCGCTTCGGCATAGTCGGCCGCCGCGGCATTGGCGACGTTGAAGACCCGGACCGAGAGCTTCTTGAAGCTGTCCTCGACCTGCTCCCGGATCTGTTCCCGGGCCGCCGCCGCGGCGTCATCGGCGGGCTTGCCCGGCACCTCGATCAGCCGGAGCAACGATGTCTGATAGGCGGCGATCAGCGGCGGCAATTCGGGATCGGCGCCGGCGGTGCCGGTCATCGCCGCCAGCTTCACGCCCTGGCGCGCCATCAGGGTGGTGTAAGCCCGGGCGGTGTTGCCCTGGGTGGCGTCCCGGGTGAAGCCGTAGAGGGTTTGGGCCTGCCGCGCATTGAGCATCGCCTTGGTCAGGGCCTCGCCGGCCTCGCTGGCGGCCAGACTGGTCCGCATCTGGGTGTCGGCGGCCGCCAGCCGGGCTTCGAGCCCGCTCCGCTGCCCGGCCTGCTGCCGGCTGGCCACCTGGATGGCGGTGGCCAGATCGCCGGTGGCGTGATCGGCCCGGGCCGCCAGGTCGACCCGCGCCGCTTCCATCCGCCGGTACTCGGCAAAGGCGGTCCGATGGTCTTCCAGGCCCTGCCGGATCGCCGGCGCCGTGACCGCCGTGACCTCGTCCAGGGCTTCGCCAAGGGTGGTGTCGGCCCGGTCGGCGGCGGCGGGGTCGCCGTCGGCCCGGAACTCGGCCTCGGCCAGAAAGGCCGACTGCGCCGAAAGCGCGGCCTCGCCGGCCCGGAGCGCCCGCTCGGCGCTGGAATTGAGGACGCTGATGCCGATATAGGCGCAAATGACCAGTATCGCCCCGTTCAGGACCGGCACCCCGGCGGCGACCCCGATTCTCGTGGAGATGTTCATGATACCCGATCCTGCTTCGACATCCGACTTCGGCGCCGGCGGCGCGGCCGGCCCAGGAAGTTTAGAACAAAGGTAACGGAAAATATAGTATTCATTGGATAGGAAGCGGGGCGATCGGGTGAAACTCGACGGGCGAGCCCTCCGGCAAGGCGATGTCCAAGACCTTGAGCGTGGCGGCATGGAGCCGATAGCGCGCTTCGTCGGGATGAGGCATGGGCCAGGGTGCGCAATTCGCCGGAGGGATTCGGCGCGGATGCCCGGCAAAGAGCGATTCGAAACCTCCATCCCCTGTCAGGCACTCCTTCACCCGATTGCCCTGGCCCGGCGGGCCGGCGGGAATGACGCTGCGGGCATGGACAGCCGGGGCGGGGGCTCCAGATTAGTGGTGGAGCTGGCGCGGGGTGGTTTGGCCGGAACGGATGCCCCCGGACGGACCGAAGAAATGAAGGAGGCCGGGAGACAGCGGAGGGGATGGCGGATCAGGGGGCCGGCGAAATCAGAAAAAAAACAACGATCGCGGCCCAAGGCCCGATCACGGAGGAGGAACGCTCATGCCTGAAGATGTGATACTCGAGACCGAAGGTCTGACCAAGGAATTTCGTGGTTTCGTCGCGGTTCATGAAGTCGATCTGCGGGTCCGGCGCGGAACCATTCATGCTCTGATCGGTCCGAACGGCGCCGGAAAGACCACCTGCTTTAACCTGCTGACCAGATTTCTGTCGCCCAGCCGCGGCAGCATTCGGTACTGCGGGCGTCCCATCACCTCGGCGCGTCCGGCCGAGGTCGCCCGGCTGGGCATGGTCCGGTCGTTCCAGATTTCCGCGGTGTTTGCCAGCATGACCGCGCTGGAAAACGTGCGGATCGCGTTGCAGCGGCGCCGCGGCGGTTCCTTCGACTTCTGGCATTCGCCGCGGGTGCTCGAGGGCTTTACCGGGGAGGCGCGGGAACTGCTGGACGCGGTGGGGCTGGCGGCGGACGCCGACACGGTGGCCGGCGAACTTCCCTATGGGCGCAAGCGGGCCTTGGAAATCGCCACCACCCTGGCTCTGGACCCGGAGCTGCTGCTGCTGGACGAACCCACCGCCGGCATGGGCCAGGAGGATGTGTCAAAGACCGCGGCGCTGATCCGACGGGTTGCCGACAAGCGCACGGTGCTGATGGTCGAGCATAATCTCGGGATCGTCGCCGACCTTTCCGACACCATTACGGTGCTGGCGCGGGGCGAGGTGCTGGCCGAAGGGGACTATGCCGCGGTATCGGCCAATCCGCAGGTGATCGAAGCCTATCTGGGCTCGGAGCACGACCGGGACGAAGACCGGGACGACGACGCGGTCGGGGCCGGGGCCGGCAACTGGAGCGCCGGGGTCGGGCATGCCTGAGTCGGACCGCCGGCCGCTGCTGGCGGTTGCCGGTCTCCAGGCGTGGTATGGCGAGTCCCACATTCTCCAGGGCGTCGGTTTCGACGTAGGCTTGGGGGAAGTGGTGACGTTGCTTGGCCGCAACGGCGCCGGCAAGACCACCACCATGAAGGCGATCATGGGCATGGTCGGCCGCCGCACCGGTTCGGTGGCGTTCGACGGGACCGAGACCATCGCTCTGCCGTCCCACCGCATCGCCCGCCTGGGTCTGGCCCTGTGCCCGGAGGAACGGGGCATCTTTGCCAGCCTTTCGGTGCGCGAGAATCTGCTGTTGCCGCCGCGGGTCCGGCCCGGCGGCCTGAGCGAGGGCGTCATCTACGAGTTGTTTCCCAATCTGCGGGAACGCGGGGACAGCCAGGGCACCCGGCTTTCCGGCGGTGAGCAGCAGATGCTGGCNNCGGCCGCATCCTGCGCACCGGCGCCCGCCTGTTGCTGCTTGACGAGCCCACCGAGGGGCTGGCGCCGGTGATCGTTCAGCAGATCGGCCACACCATCAGGCGGCTGAAGGCCGAAGGGTTCACCATCCTGCTGGTCGAACAGAACTTCCGCTTTGCCGCGTCGGTGGCCGACCGCCATTATGTCATGGAGCGTGGCCGGATCGTCGATCACATTCCCGCGGACCGGATTGCCGCGGAGATGCCGCGGCTGAAGGAGCATCTGGGGGTGTGACGGGTTTCAGGAAAGCAGCCGGACGGAAACGGTCGAACAAAAAAAACGGGGAAGGGGACAGGAGATGAGAACTGGATTGGGGATGACGCTGGCGGCGGCGTTGGTGCTGGGTGGGATCGGGCCGGCGCTGGCCGACCAGAGCGTCAAAATCGGTGTGCTCACCGACATGTCGAGCCTTTATTCGGACCTGGCCGGCGCCGGTTCGGTGGTCGCGGCCAAACTCGCGGTGGAGGATTTCGAGGCCGCCGGCAAGGGCCTGAAGGTCGAAGTGATCTCCGCCGACCACCAGAACAAGGCCGATATCGGCTCGGCCGTCGCCCGGCAGTGGTACGACCAGGATGGGGTCGACATGATCGTCGACGTGCCCAACTCGGGGGTGGCGCTGGCGGTGAGTCAGATTACCAGGGACAAGAACAAGGTTTTCCTCGATTCGGGCGCCGGGTCCTCGGACCTGACCGGCAAGTCGTGCTCTCCCAACACCATCCATTGGACCTACGATACCTGGGCGCTGGCCAACGGCACCGGGTCCGCGGTGGTCGCCTCGGGCGGCAATTCCTGGTTTTTTCTGACCGCCGACTACAAGTTCGGCCATGATCTGGAGCGCGATACCAGTGCCGTGGTGACCGCCAGGGGGGGGAAGGTGCTGGGCGGCGTTGCCTTTCCCCTCAACACCCCGGACTTCTCGTCGTTCCTGCTCCAGGCGCAGTCGTCGGGGGCCAAGGTGATCGGGCTGGCCATGGCCGGCGGCGACTTTTCCAACACGGTCAAGCAGGCGGCGGAATTCGGCATCGTCGAGGGCGGGCAGCGGCTGGCCGGCATGCTGGTGTTCATCACCGACATCCATGCCCTGGGCCTTCAGGCGGCGCAGGGACTGCAATTCACCGAATCGTTCTACTGGGATACCAACGACCAGACCCGGGCCTTTACCAAACGCTTTGCCGAGGCCAACCGCGGCATCCATCCGACCATGGTCCATGCCGGGGTTTATTCGGCGGTGCTCCATTATCTCAAGGCGGTGGCTGCGCTTCAGGACAAGAGTGACGGCGCCCGGGTGGTGGCGAAGATGAAGGAACTGCCCACCGACGATCCGCTGTTCGGCAAGGGCTCGATCCGGGCCGACGGCCGCAAGATTCATCCGCTGTACCTCTACGAGGTCAAGAAGCCGTCGGACTCCAAGGGTCCCTGGGACTATTACAAGCTGGTCGAGACCATTCCCGCCGACCAGGCGTTCCGTCCCCTGGCGCAAGGGGGCTGTCCGCTGGTCAAGTGACGGGGGCCATTGCCCCGGTGGGGGGCAACGCCCGATATGCGCCAGGTTATGATGAGTTGTTGAGGTGAAAGGGTTTTTGTGGGCTCTGCCCACACCCGCAAAGGGCCGGTCGGCCCTTTGAACCCATGACGTTATGAGGTCAAGGAGGCGGGCCTCCTTCTCGGGTACAGGGCAGAGCCCTGCAAAATCAACACGATACTGATATCCTGGCGCCTATGGGGCAACGCCCCCCTGGTTTTTTCTCGATCAGGAGACACCCCGATGCCGGACCTGTTTGGCATCCCGACCCACGCGCTGTTCGGCCAGCTTCTGCTCGGCCTGATCAACGGCGCCTTTTACGCCATGCTCAGCCTGGGGCTGGCGGTGATCTTCGGCATGCTGGGGATCATCAACTTCGCCCACGGCGCCCAATACATGATGGGGGCGTTCCTGGGCTGGATGCTGCTGACCTATGCCGGGCTTGGTTTCTGGTGGGCGCTGCTGCTGGTGCCGTTCGGGCTCGGCCTGTTCGGCATGGTCATCGAGCGGCTGATGTTGCGGCGGCTCAAGGGCCTGGATCCGCTTTATGGGCTGTTGCTGACCTTTGGCCTGGCGCTGGTGATCGAGGGCCTGTTCCG
>PLTC01000213.1 GCA_003165295.1 Rhodospirillales bacterium
TGCGCCGGGCGATGGGCAAGAAGATTCAATCGGAGATGGATGCCCAACGCCAGTCCTTCGTGGATGGCGCCCGGGCCCATGGGGTCGAGGCCAGCCAGGCCGGGATGATTTTCGATCAGGTCAACAAGTTCGCCGGCTATGGCTTTAACAAAAGCCACGCCGCGGCCTATGCCCTGGTCGCCTACCAGACCGCATGGCTCAAGGCCAACCATCCGGTGGCGTTCCTGGCCGCTTCGATGACGCTGGACCTGGGCAACACCGACAAGCTCAACGTGTTCCGGCAGGAGCTGGTCCGGCTCGGCATCCGGCTGCTCAGCCCCGACATCAACCGTTCGGCCGAGATTTTCACCGTCGAGACTCTGCCCGACGGCGAGCGCGCGATCCGCTACGCCCTGGCCGCGATCAAGGGGGTGGGCGCCGCGGCGATGGCGCTGCTGGTGGCCGAGCGCCAGCGCCACGGCCCCTATCGCGACCTTTATGACCTGGCGCGCCGGCTCGACAGCAAGGTGATCAACAAGCGGCAATTGGAGAACATGGCCCGGGCCGGCGCCTTCGACGGGCTGGAGCCCGACCGGGCGCGGGTGCTGGCCTCGGTGGAAACCCTGATGCGCTACGGTCAGGCGGCCAATGCCGAGCGCCAGTCGGGACAGGTCAGCCTGTTCGGCGGCGGCGGCGGCCCGGCGCTGACACCGCCCGAACTGCCGGCGGCGGCGCCTTGGGATCCGCTGGAAAAACTCCGGCACGAGTTCGACGCCATCGGCTTTTACCTGTCGGCCCATCCCCTGGACGCCTATGCCGCGCCGTTACGGCGGCTCGAGGTGGTGCGGGTGGCCGACCTGCCGGCGCGGCTGGCCCGGGGCGGCTCGACCCGCTATCGGATGGCGGGAATCGTCATCGCCCGCCAGGAACGCACCGCCAAAAGCGGCAACCGTTTTGCCTTCGCCCAGCTTTCGGACGCCAGCGGCGTCTTCGAGGTCACGGTGTTCTCGGAGGTCCTGGCCACCGCCCGGGAACGGCTGGAGGCGGGCAAGGCGGTGCTGCTCCAGGTGGACGTCCAGCGTCAGGGCGAAGAGCTGCGCCTGACCTGCCAGGAGGTCCGGCCATTGGAGGAGGTGGTGGCCACCGTCGCCGAAGGTCTGCGGATTCTGGTGCGCGATCCCTCGCCGCTGCCCCTGCTCAAGGCCACCCTCGACCAGTTGCCGCGGGGTCGCGCCCGGATCAGCATCGCCGTCGAAATCGCGGCGTTCCGGGAAGTGGACATCGCTCTGCCCGGCAGCTACGCCATGTCCCCCAGGACCCGCTCCACCCTCAGGAGCGTTTCCGGGGTGGTGGATGTGGTGGATCTGTGAGGCCGGTGACCAGGGCTTTGCCCTGGACCCACCAAGGGCGGTGGCCCTTGGAACCCATGACGTTACGGGGGGGCAAGCGAGAGCCTCGGTCAGGGGGGCGGCAGCGGGATGCCGTCGGGGCCGGGTGGCGGGGCACCGGCGGCGGGGGCGTGGAGCCGGGCTTCGGCCATTGCCTTCTGCAAGGCTTCGTGGTGCTCGAGGAAGCGGTCGTGGAACTTGTTGGTGGGGTCGGTGAAGGTCATCACCACCTTTGGCGGGATGGACAGGTCGACCTCAAGCTGTGCGCGCTGGAACGGCGCCAGATTGGAGGCCCTCTGGATTTTGTGGACGCTGCCCAGGCTGAGGACGATGGATTCCAGGATCAGGTCGCCTTTGACCCCGGCCAGGACAAAGGCGTACTCCTCGTCCGTGACGGCTTCCGAGGATTGCAGACGCACCCGGATCTGTGGCGGTACGGTCCAGTCAACCTCGAAGTTGCGGACCTCGAAGCCCAGGGTCTCGATGGTCGGAATGACCACGTTCAGTTTTTGCACCAGCCGGTCGAACTGGGCGTCGAGCACATGATTGGCGTTGGGCAATCCGACCCGTTCCGGGAGCGCGCCCACGACGCTGATCATCTCGGGCAGGCTCGGCAGGTCGCTCAGGGCCGGCACCGGGATGCCGAACACCGTGGTCCCGGAATGGGCGGTCACCGGCCCCGAGGGCGGCGCCAGGGCCTGCACGGTGGCGGGTGCCGGGGCCTGGGTTTCGGCGGCGACGGGCGGGGCTGCCAGCACCGGGATGGCGGCGAGGGCGATGACCAGCCGTGCCGCGCTGCGGGACAGAACGCTCACCGGCGCCTCCTTTTCCGTGTCCCCGGCGGCTCGGGTCGGGTGGTTCAGGTCACAGTGCCGCCGCCAGGGCCGGTTGGGCCGCGCGGACGCCCAGCATATGGCAGATGGCCACCGTCAGGTCGGCGCGGTTGAGGGTATAGAAATGGAAGTCATGGACGCCGTGACGCTGAAGCTCCCGGCACTGGCCGGCGGCGACGCTGGCCGCGACCATCTGGCGGGTTTCCGGGTCCTGGTCCAGGCCGTCGAAGGCGTCGGCGAACCAGGGCGGGATCGAGGCCCCGCACTTGCCCGCCATGTCGACGGTGCGGGTGAAGTTGGTGATGGGCAGGATGCCGGGAACGATCGGCACCGTGATCCCGGCGCGTCCGGCACGCTCCAAAAAGCGCAGGAACTTGTCGGTATCGAAAAAGAACTGGCTGATGGCGCGGCTGGCGCCGGCGTCGATCTTGCGCTTGAGGTTGTCGAGATCCGCGTCGGGGGACGTCGCCTCGGGATGGCCCTCGGGATAGGCGGCGACGCTGATTTCGAAATCGGCCACCCGGCGCAGCCCCCTGACCAGATCCACGGCATAGTCATAGCCGCCGGGATGGGGCTGATAGCCGCCTCCCCCCAGACCACCCGAGCCGTCGGCCGCCGCCGGCGGGTCGCCGCGCAAGGCCACGATGTGGCGGATGCCGGCCTGCCAGTAGCTGCGGGCGATGTCGTTGATCTCTTCGCGGCCGGCACCGACGCAGGTCAGGTGGGCTGCGGCGGTGATGCCGGTCTCGCGCTGGATGCGGGCGACGGTGGCGTGGGTTCGCTCCCGGGTGGAGCCGCCGGCGCCATAGGTCACCGAGACGAAACTGGGTGTCAGCGGCGCGAGACGCTTGATGGTCTCCCATAAGCTCTTCTCCATCTCCTCGGTCTTGGGCGGGAAGAACTCAAAGGAGATCGCGGGCGATTTCGGCACGCGCTGTCCATCGGGCGCGGGGGGCGTAACCTCGGTCATGGCACCACAAACTCCACTCAATCAGGGTCGGCATCAGCTTTAGTTGCAGAGCACCAAAATAGGCTAAACGGAGCCGCTCAAATAGCCCATCAAGCATGGGAAATTGCCCACTATTTGTATTTTATCTGTAATATTTTGCCGAAAATTCTCGGGTGGGCTAGAAATGAGTACGCGCCAAGCTCGGCCACTAGCTCGAATAATGGCTGTTATATATGAGAGTTAGCTCATTTGTGGAGAGGATTGGCCTTTATTCCGGTAGTGGGCAATATGAAAGATAGATGTATTTTATCAATTATAGCCCACTCGCTTCTGTTCGAGCGGCGAGCACCAGCCCGCCAACGCGCGTCTGATTTGCGCGGCGGGCCCCTTTGTGGGCTGGGCAGGGCACACTAGTTTAGCGTCATGATCCCGCTTTCCATTCTCGACCTCTCCGTTGTCACCACCGGCACCAAACCGGCCGCGGCGCTGCGCAACAGCATCGATCTGGCGCGC
>PLTC01000087.1 GCA_003165295.1 Rhodospirillales bacterium
CTTGGCCAGGGCGTCGGCCAGATCGTATTCCCGGTCGGTCTGGCGCGAGTTGCAGATCAGGCCACCCAACCGGACGCCGCCGGTGCTGGCGTATTTGAGAATGCCTTTGGCGATGTTGTTGGCGGCATNNTCGCGGATCGGCATGGCGAAACCGCCGCAGACCACGTCGCCCAACACGTCATAGCTGACGTAATCGACACCTTCGTAGGCGCCGTTTTCTTCCAGGAAGTTGATGGCGGTGATGACGCCGCGGCCGGCACAGCCGACGCCGGGCTCGGGACCGCCGGACTCGACGCAGCGGATGTTCTTGTAACCGATCTTGAGCACGTCATCGAGTTCCAGGTCCTCGACGCTGCCGGCCTCGGCGGCCAGATGCAGCACCGTGTTCTGGGCCTTGGCATGCAGGATCAGGCGGGTGGAATCGGCCTTGGGGTCGCAGCCGACGATCAGAATTTTCTGATTCAGATCGGCCAGGGCGGCCAGGGTGTTCTGGGAGGTCGTCGACTTGCCGATGCCTCCTTTGCCGTAGAACGCAATCTGACGCAAGGCAGCCATGGAACTTTCTCCTTGAGAGTATTCGGGGGGCGATTTCCAAGAGGCGCCGTTTCCGGCGCATCGCCAGTCAGCGTTGTTACAGCAAGTGTCGTGCCAGCGCCCGCCGCACCGGCTTTCGGGCTTCGGCCGCGGACTCTGTCGTTATGCTTTTGTAGACATAACGACAGTGTCCGCGGCGCCTGTCGGAAGTCCGACAGGCGCCGCTTCGCTGCGGTGCCGCAAAAGGGGGCGGCGAGGGGGGAGGCGGGCGGGGCAGGGCGGGCGCGGACGCATGGGTACCGGTGGGATTGTTTCGGGCCGAATCGGGAGGGCGCCGATCCGCGACCAAAATGTACAAAATCCCGACCGGAAGCACGGCACGGAACGAATCCATAAGGGCATTGTCCGGCGGTGGGCCGGATTTCCCGATCCGGTCGCGTGGCGCGCGCCTTGCTATGACCCGGGCTATCCATGACCCGGCATGGCTGTGCCCGGAGACGGCCCATCGCCTGTCTCCCGCCGCGACCGCGGCGATGCGCCGCATGGCGCGGAAATCCTGATCCCGGGTCAGAATTTCAACATGAAGCCATGAACCCGGACGGAAGGAACCCTCCCGCCATGAAGCTCGCGATCTCGAATCTTGCCCTGCCTGCCTTCGATCACGTTTCGCTGTTGCCGCGCCTGCGTGAAATGGGGGTGTCGGGACTGGAAGTCGCGCCCGGTCAGGTGTGGGCGGGGAGCGGGCCGGAAGCGGACGCCGTCGGCGCCTACCGCGCCGCCGCCGAGGCGGCCGGGCTTCAGATCGTCGGCCTGCACGCGCTGCTGGACCATCGGCCTGACCTTGGCCTGTTCCAGGGCGACGAGGTTCAGCGCCGCACCATCGATGTCCTGGTCGGACTGTCGGCGGTGTGCCGCGACCTGGGCGGGCGGACGCTGGCCTTTGGTGCCGGGCGCCGGCGGGGGGCCATGCCGCCGCGGGCGGCCTGGGCCGAGTGCGGTGCCTTTCTCGAGCGCCTGCTGCCGCGTATCGAGGATCACGGCACGCTGTTCTGTTTCGAACCGCTGGGGCCGTCCGACACCGACTTCTGCAATACCGCCACTGAATGCCGTTTTCTGACCGATCACGTCGACCATCCCTCCCTCGGCTTTCAGCTTAACTCCCGGGCGCAGGTGGAAAACCAGGATACCGGCCACAGCGCGTTTGCCGCCCTGCGCGGGCGGCTGGACCATTACCACGCCAACGAGCCCGGACTGGCCGCGCTGGGTGCGTCGGGACGGGTGGACCATGCCGATTTCCGCCGCCATCTCGCGGCCAACGGGTATGGTGACTGGATTACCCTGGTGCAGTGTTCCGGGGTGCAACATGGAACGGCCGGGCACGCGGCCCCTGACCCGCTGGCGGATCTCGATGAGCGGGTACGCTTCGTGTCCGATATGTACTTCCGCGAGGACAACCGGAGCCTGCGCCTGTGGCAGGCGGAAAAAATCGTCGAACCGGAGGTGGATACGAGGCGGCTTCAACTGATCGCCGCGACCATCGCCGAGGTCCGACCGATTTTTCTGCGCGACGGCGGTGATATCGAACTGGCGGCGGTGGACGGTGACATGGTTCGTGTTCGGCTGAGCGGCGCCTGCGTCAGCTGCGGCATGGTTGGCCAGAGCCTGGGCGGGCTGCGCCGGCGGCTGACCAGCGTTCTGGGAACGCCGGTCCGGGTCGTTCCTGCCCTGGAGGCATGACGGGTTGGGCGGCCTGCTTCCCATAAAAAGCCGTAACTTTCATGGCTCTTCCTGGAGTCCAGGGCGGCGAGCCGGTTGTGAACAAGGACCTGGGAAAATCGCAAAGGCCGGAGCGTCAGAGCCCGGGCGGCGCCGGTCGGCTTTTGCCAACGACCTTGCGCCCTGGGCCGGTAACTGCCAGGATAACGGCATTGTCCGGGGGGTGAATCCGTCGAATTTTGCCTGAGGTCGGGCCGGAGGGCGGTGTTTCGGAGACGGCCGGTTGGGAATGGGATGAAGACGGCGCACCGGGCAGGTCAGGATAAGACCGGAGCAGGCAGACGCGGCCCTGACCAGGGGCGGGATACGGAACCATAAGGCGGGGTTATCGATGTCGTTTCAAAACCTGAACATCGTTACGCGATTGGGCCTCGGCTTCGGGGCGTTGATCGTACTGGCCATCGGGTTGGGCACTTTTTCCCTGTTCACAATGGGGACGCTGGCCGCATTGACCGAGAATCTTCACGAGCATCCGATGGCCGTGACCAATGCCGCCGCCGATGCCCGCGGGAACATCCTGGCGATGCGGCTTGAGATTGTGACGGCGGCGCTCTCCGAAAAGCCGGAGGAGATTGATGTTTCGGCCAGGCGGATCGATCAGTTGGAAGCGGCGACCTATGATGATTTCAATCTGATGTTGAATCGCTTTTTGGGCGACAAGGCGCAGATACAGCGCGCGTTTCAGACGTTCAAGGACTGGAAGCCCTTCCGTGATCAGGTTCTGGCGCTGGCCCGCGAAGGCCAACGGGATGAGGCGATGAAGGTGGTGCGTGGCCCGGGCGGCCAGCGGGCCGAGGCGGCGCGAACCGAAATCAAGGACGTGAACACCTGGGCGCAGCAGAAGGGCGATGATTTCTATCGGAGCGCCACGCTACAAAGGGATAACGCGATCAGGATTACCTGTGTGATCCTGGCCACCATTTTCGTGCTGGCGCTGCTGGTCGCCCTGCTGATTACCCGCAGTATCACCCGCCCGGTGGCGCGGTTGCGGGGGGCGATGGTCCGGCTGGCCGAAGGCGATCATGGGGTCGAGATTCCCTTTACCGGGCTGACCAACGAAATCGGCGCCATGGCCGGAACCGTGCAGGTGTTCAAGGAGATCGGCGTCCAAAAGTTGCAGATGGATGCCGCCGAAAGGCAGCGGCAGGAGGACGAACGCCAGGCGGCCGCGGCACAGCGTGACCGGGAACAGCAGATCGGCCAGGAAATCGCCGCGCTGATCGCCGCCGTGGGTGGCGGTGACCTGAGCCGGAGAGTCGATCTGGCCGGCAAGGACGGGTTCTACCGGGCCATGAGCGAAGGTATCAACAGCCTGACCGATACCGTCGAGGCGATCATCACGGATCTGACCGTGGTCGCCGGGGCGCTGGCCGAGGGCGACCTGAGCAAGCGCATCACCAAGGACTATCTTCAACGCCACCTCCAACCGGCTCGCGGAGATCGTCGGTCAGATCACCCACGCCACCGACGCGATTTCGGCCGCCGCCGGAGAGGTCTCGGCCGGCAGCGCCGATCTTTCGGAACGGACCGAGCAGCAGGCCTCGAGCCTGGAAGAGACCGCGGCCTCCATGGAGCAGCTGGGCGCGACGGTGCGCACCAGCGCCGAAAACGGCCAGCGTGCCAACAAGATGGTCGGCGAGGCGCGGAATGCCGCCGAACAGGGCGGCAAGGTTGCCGGGTCGGCCATTGACGCCATGAAGCTGATCGCCGAGGCCAGCCGCAAGATCACCGAAATCATTGGCGTCATCGACGAGATTGCCTTCCAGACCAATCTGCTGGCGCTTAACGCGGCGGTCGAGGCGGCACGCGCCGGCGATGCCGGCAAGGGTTTTGCGGTGGTCGCGCAAGAGGTCCGGGTGCTGGCCCACCGTTCGGCGCAGGCCTCCAAGGAAATCAAGACCCTGATCCTCAACAGCGACAATCAGGTGCAAAACGGTGTCGAACTGGTCGAAAAGGCCGGGGAATCCCTGGGTGGAATCGCTGTCGGCGTGCAGCAGGTGGCGACACTGATCGAGGAAATGGCCTCGGCCGGCAGTGAGCAGGCCTCGGCCCTTGACGAAATCAACGCCGCGGTTTCGTCCATGGACGAAATGACGCAAAAGAACGCGGCGCTGGTGGAACAAACCACCGCGGCCGCCGGCGCCATGGCGACCCGGGCGGCTGACCTGCGTGGCATGATGGCGTTCTTCAGGGCGGAAACGACGGCACGGGTTGCCGCGGCCGGTGGTTCGGTCCCGGCGGTGCCTCGGCCGTCGGGCGTGCCCGCCCGTCACCCTTCGGCGCCCGGACACGGCGCCGCCGGACGCAGCACTGCCGGACACGGTTCCGGGGGCCTCCGGCCGGTCACAGCGAAGGCCCCGCCGCCGGTCAGGACCGCTCAGCCGGTCAGGACCGCTCACCCGGTCAAGGCTGTGCCCGGAGCGGCGGCGTCGAGGATCCAGCCCCGGGGCACCTTGAAGCACGTCCAGGACGACGCGGACAAGGAGTGGCAGGAATTTTAAGGGGCGCGGGTTTTGGCCACCCGGGCGGTGGCGTGACGGCAGCTTGAGTCCTGCCTCCCGCCCGGGCGCGCCGAAAGGAAACAAATTTATGGGCTCTGCCCACACCCGCANNGAGCCTCCTTGCGGGTGCAGGGCGGGCCCTGCAAAATATGGGACTCAGCCGGCGGCCAGCAGGGTTGCCGCCAGGGTCAGATCGGCCCGGAACAGCGGCTCGGCGTTCCATTGGCCGCGCAGCAGGTAACTCGGGTGATAGGTCGGAACCACCACGGCCTCGGGCAGCAGGCGGCACGGCTGGACCCGTCCCCGGCACTCCAGGATGCCGCCAAGTCCGGTCAGCGCCCAGAGCGGCGTTCGTCCCAGTGCGACGATCACCGCCGGGCGCCAGTCCTCCAATGTCCGGCGCAAGGCGTCGATTTCGCCGGCAAAGAGGGCAAGACAGTACGAACTGCCAAAACGTCCCAGGTCTTCGGCCAGGGCGAGTCCCAGCCGGCGCGCCCTGGTTCGGGAGGCGAAGAAGTGGTCGATCTTGTTGCCGGGTGGCTGGAGGCCGAAGACGTTGGCGACCAGACAGGCGTCGCGTTCGATGCCGGCCGCGTGCAGGTGCCCGTTGAGCAGCTGGCCGCTGCGTCCGACAAAGGGCTGCCCGGCCACCACCTCGTCCCGGCCAGGGGCTTCACCGACCAGCGCCAACAGCCGCTCCCGGCCGGGCCGGGCGGGAAACTGGAAGGCGACCCGGGGCAGATCGGTGACGGGCGGCGGTTCGGGAGCGGCTTCGGACATGACTCTTTCGGGGCGAAGAGAGGGACAGCGGGGGGTTCCGCAAAAGAACAAGGGGGATCACGCCTCCGGCGCCTCGAGGCGGGCAGCGAGGCCGGGGAAGGCCGGCAGCGGGTGGGTGATCAGAAAGGTCGGGATCGGCGCGACGTAACCGCTCTGGCGTCCCTTGTCGGTGAAGCGGTGACGAAACGCCGTGTGGTCGAACAGGTCGCCGAGTTGGGGCACGATGCCGCCGGCGATGTAAACGCCACCGCGGGCGCCCAAGGTCAAGGCGAGGTTGCCGGCAACCGTGCCGAGAAACGCCGCGAACAGGTGCAGCGCCTCAACGCATAACGGCTGTGATCCGGTCCGGGCGGCGGCGGTGATCTCGGCCGCGGTTATCGGTGCCGGGATCTTCCCGGCAAGGGCGGTCAGCGCCTCGTAAAGCGCCACCAGGCCAGGGCCGGAAAGCACCCGTTCGGCCGAGACATGCCCGCCGTGCCGGCGCAGAAACGACAGGACCGCGCCTTCCCGGTCATCGCCCGCGGCCAGGGTCACGTGGCCGCCTTCTCCGGTCACCACCGTCCAGCCGCCGGTTCCGGCCGGCACCAGCCCGGCGACCCCGAGGCCGCTGCCCGGACCCAGCACCGCAATCGGTGCCCCGGGTTCGGCGACGCCGTCGCCGATTGGGCGGAGATCGGAGAGCCCGAGCCGCGGTAGTCCGAGGGCGATGGCGGCAAAGTCGTTGATCACGTCAAGACGCTCGAAACCAAGGGCGGTCTGAAGCCCGCGAATCGAGAACCGCCAGGGCAGGTTGGTGAAGGTCACGAGATCTCCGACCACGGGCGCCGCAACCGCGAACGCCGCCTGCTGCGGGGCGCGCGCGATGCCGGATCGCTCCAGAAAGGCGCGAACCGCCGCCTCCGGCGAGGCATAGTCGGCGCAGCGGAGCCGCGCGCCCTGCTCCCCGCCCTGGCCGTCGAGCAGGGCGAAGCGGGCATTGGTGCCGCCGAAATCCGCCAGGAGTGTCGGCCGGGTGATGGTCGTATTCGATTTGCTCATGACTGTCTTGTGTCAGTGGAATAAGGGATAAGGAACAGTGCCCGAACCGGCGTCATTTTGGTGCGATGCAGCGGCCCAATGCCCTGGAATACCGGGCGAATGGCCCGGGGAACCCCAGTCGTTCGCTAATGAACTGACCGAAAGGGGGAATTTTTCCTCTTGATCTTTCTGCGGGCGGGCTCCATCTTGTGCAGTGCGAGATTGAGCATGTCTGAGACGATGTGGTCGATGTCGTGTGACGCACTTCTTGGGCGTTTCCTCCCTAAACTCAGGCCGCGTCTTGTGACGCGGCCCTTTTTTTTGGGGCCGGCGGCCCGGACGCCCCGTCAGTTCCGTTTGCCCGTCCCGAACAGACTCGGCCTTGGCGCGATTTTCTTTCGGTCGCGCAACCGTGCCATCAGCTTTTCGACACTGCCATGAATGTTGGAGTCCCCGGCGAACTGGATCGCCAGTCTTTTGGCGTCGCGCAGAATATTGGCCTTGGTCGCAGGGTCCAGACTGTTGAAGACGATCTGAGCGCCAAGAAAACTGACGATCGATTGCTTCTCCAGGAACGCCATCAGCTTGGTCACGGAGTCGATCAGTTCTGGTGCCTGATGGTTTGGTTGCATCTCAACGGCTTGAATCAACAGGCCGACGGCGGCCCGGTCTAAATCGTCAAGCTCGTGCAGCTCCGCGTTCTCCGTCAATCGATACCCTCTTTTCCCTGCGGGCAGGCCGCAATGGCCTGCCGCGAACACCAGTCGCAGCAATCTATCACACAAACTTCGAACCGTCGCACTACCGCGACCAGTACCCCGGCAACCGACACCGCGGCCACCGATACCCCGGCCACCGATACCCCGGCCACCGAATGTCCGGGGTTCTGCCGGTCGGTCATGGTCTGGTATGCTCGGGTTCTGGCGGCGGTCCGTGGGGAGAGTGACGCAGCATGGCCTCAGATCCGGTGGTGGACGACCCGCTGGCGGGTGATCCTGGAGAGGACGATCCGCGACCGGGCCTGCGCGCCGCGATTGCCGGCGCGACTCTCGAGGACGAGCAGGTGGCGGTCGAGCGCCTGGTGGCCGAGGCCCGGCTGGCCCCGGACCTGCGTCGCCGGGTCGAAGGCCGGGCGGAGCGGCTGGTGACGGAGCTGCGCCGGGCACGGATGGCGTCTCCGGGTTCTCTTGATGGCTTTCTCAAGGAATTCGGCCTTTCGGACCGCGAAGGCGTGGCGCTGATGAGTCTTGCCGAGGCGTTGCTGCGGATTCCCGATACCGAAACCGCCAACCGCTTGATCCGGGACAAGATCGGCGGCGCCGACTGGCTGCGCCACCTTGGCCATGGGACCGGTTCTCTGGTGACCGCTTCGATTCGGGCGCTGGCCCTGACCGGGCGGGTGATCGGCCATGACGGCGAGGAGGCCCGCCGGGAGCAGCCCTGGTTCGACCGGGTGATCGCCCGCCTGGGGGAACCGGTGGCCCGCCAGGCGATGATCCAGGCCATGCGGATCCTTGGCGGCCAGTTCGTGCTCGGTCGCACCATGGCCGAGGCGATGGAGCGCGGGCGCGATCTGGAGCAGGCCGGCTATCTCCTGTCCTTTGACCTGCTGGGCGAGGCGGCGCGCACCAGGACCGATGCCCAGCATCATCTGGAACGCATCCTGGCCGCCGTCGAGGCGATCGGGACCGCAAGGGGCGAGCGCGGCAGCGGGGCGGCGGGGGGGACCGGCCCCGGCCTGTCGGTCAAGCTCTCGGCCCTGCACCCGCGGCTGGAGTGGAGCCAGCGGGAACGGCTGATGCGGGAACTGACGCCGCGGCTGCGCTCCCTGGCGCTCAAGGCCAGGCTGCACGGCCTCAGCCTGACCGTCGATGCCGAAGAATCGTCCCGGCTTGAGCCGACGTTGGATCTGGTGGAGGCGGTTTACCTGGATCCGGCGCTGGCCGGCTGGGACGGCTTCGGCCTTGCGGTTCAAGCCTACCAGAAGCGGGCGCCGGCGGTGATCGACTGGCTGGCGGCCCTGGCCCGGCGGGGCGGCCGGCGGCTGGCGGTGCGGCTGGTCAAGGGTGCCTATTGGGACAGCGAGATCAAGCGCGCCCAGGAGCGCGGTCTGGCCGGCTACCCGGTGTTCACCCGCAAGATTGCCACCGATACCGCCTATATCGCCTGTGCCCGGCGGTTGCTCGGACACCGGGACCTGTTCTATCCCCAGTTCGCCACGCACAATGCCCACACCATCGCTGCGGTGGTCGAACTGGCCGGCGGCGCCGGCGGCTTTGAATTTCAACGCCTGCACGGTATGGGAGAGGCGCTCTATCGCCAGCTGGTGGCTCCGGGCGGACCGCAGTGCCGGGTCTATGCGCCGGTGGGCAGTACCGAGGAGTTGCTGCCTTATCTGATGCGCCGGTTGCTGGAGAACGGTGCCGGTAACTCGTTCGTCAATCAGGTGGTGGACGTCGGCCTGCCGGTGGCCGACATCGTGGCCGATCCGGTGGAGCGGGTGGCCAGCCTGGCGAGCAAGCCGCACCCGCGGATTCCCCTGCCGGTGGCTCTCTATCAGCCCGAGCGGCGCAATGCGTCGGGACTGGATCTGTCCGACCCGGTGACCACCGCGTGGCTGCTGGAGCGGCTGGAGGCGGCGTCTCTGGTGCAGCACCACGCGGCGCCGATCATTGCCGGCCGGTCGCCGCCGGGTCCCGAGCATGGCCGCGCTCACCCGGTGTATGATCCGGCCGACCGCCGCCGCCGGGTCGGGACCCTGGTCGAGGCGACGGTGGCCGAGATCGAGCCCGCCCTGGCCGCCGCTGCCCGCATTGCCGGCGAATGGGCGATGGTGCCGGTGGAGCGGCGGGCCGGGATTCTCGACCGCACCGCGGATCTGCTGGCGCGTGACCGCATCGCGTTGATGGCACTGTTGCTGCGCGAGGCCGGCAAGACCATTCCCGACGCCCTGGCCGAATTGCGCGAGGCCGAGGACTATTGCCGCTATTATGCCGCGCGCGCGCGGGCCGACCTCGCGGTGCCGGTGAGCCTGCGGGGCCCCACCGGCGAGGTGAACCGGCTGTCCCTGCATGGCCGCGGCGTGTTCGTGTGTATCAGCCCGTGGAACTTCCCGCTGGCCATCTTTCTGGGCCAGGTGGCGGCGGCGCTGGTGGCGGGCAACCCGGTGGTGGCCAAGCCGGCGGAACAGACGCCGCTGATCGCGGCCCGGGCGGTTCACCTGCTGCTGGAGGCCGGGGTGCCCGCCGATGCGCTCCACCTGCTGCCGGGACCCGGGGCCTCGGTCGGGGCGCGGCTGGTGACGGATCCCCGGGTCGCGGGGGTGGCCTTCACCGGTTCCTTCGAGGTGGCGCGGGCGATCAACCGGGCGCTGGCGGGGCGACCGGGGCCGATCGTGCCGTTGATCGCCGAGACCGGCGGAATCAACGCCATGGTCGTCGATTCCTCGGCTCTGCCCGAACAGGTGGTGGACGACGTGGTGGCCAGCGCCTTCGGTTCGGCCGGTCAGCGATGTTCGGCGTTGCGGTTGCTGGTCCTTCAGGAGGATATCTCGCGCCGGGTGATCGACATGCTGGCCGGCGCCGCCGAGGAACTGGTGGTCGGGGACCCCGCCCGGCTCGAGACCGACATCGGCCCGGTGATCGACGATGCGGCGCGGGCGCGGCTGGCGGCGCATATCCGGCGCCTGCGCGACTTCGGGCCGCCGCTGTTCCAGGCGCCGATGGGAGCGGGCTGCGAGCACGGCAGTTTCGTGGCGCCGCTGGCTTTTCCCCTCGACCGGGTCGACCGGCTGGACCAGGAGGTATTCGGTCCGCTGCTCCATGTGGTCCGCTATCCGGCCGATCGTCTGGACGGGGTGCTGGAGGCGATTCGTGCCACCGGCTATGGCTTGACCCTGGGGGTTCACAGCCGGATCGAACACACCCAGACCCATGTCTGCGAACGGCTGCCGGTGGGTAACCGTTACATCAACCGCAGCATGGTCGGTGCGGTGGTGGGGGTGCAGCCGTTCGGCGGCGAGGGGCTGTCGGGCACGGGCCCCAAGGCCGGCGGGCCTCATACCCTGTTTCGTTACGTCACCGAGCGGACCCTTTCGGTCAATACCGCCGCGGTCGGCGGCAATGTCGCCCTGATCGGTCTGGACGATCTCGGCGGCTGACAGGAAAGAGGTCCGCGGTTCCAGGTCCCGGGGTTCGGCCGCGCCGCCGGCCCTTGGCGCGGGTGGCCGGGGCAGCGGCGCTCCCCCGCAACCGGTGCCCACCGGTCAGGCCCCACCGGTCAGGCCCCACCGGTCAGGCCCCGCGGGTCAGGCCCCGCGGGTCAGGCTTGACGGCGGGGCGTCGGCGGCGCTATAAGCTCTCCCCACTTCCGAAGAGGGACTCTTCCAAAGCGCAGGGACGATCCGTGGCCAATCATAAATCAGCCGAAAAGCGTTTCCGTCAGACCGAGCGGCGTACTGCCGTCAACCGCGCCCGGGTCAGCCGGATTCGCACCTTTACCAAGAAGGTCGAATCGGCCATCGCCCTGGGCGACAAGGCCGCAGCCGCCGAGGCCTTCAAAGAGGCGCAGCCGGAGCTGATGCGCGGCGTAACCAAAGGGGTATTGCCCAGCAACGCCGTCTCGCGCAAATTGTCGCGGCTTTCGGCGCGGATCAAGGCCCTCTAAGATCGGTCCGATCCGGGCGTTTGTTCGTAACCGATCGGGCAGTGTCGAAGGGCACCGCCGGACGCAGCAGAGCGGCGCCCGGTTGTGCCTCCTTTTACGCTTACTGCGCCGATGGCCATGGGATGCGGTGGTTGGTCCCAGGCCCGGGCGGCGGCCCCCGTTCTTTATCTGTCCTGTTGCATAAACCGGGCGCCACGGCTAATCTGACTATGGGCCGTAGGGTAGGACCGGCATTCATTGCCATTCCCGCCGGTCGCCCGGTCCCCACGTAGTCCTGCCGGTCAATATCGCCGCTGATTTCACTGTTGCTTATGGTGTGAAAGGCCGGAGATTATTGCTTTTTCGCTGGGCAATGCTATCAGGAAGGCGCGGGCTCCACGGGATGATCGGCCGCGATAGACAGTAGTTATCTCTATTTTTCAAATCGAGGCGGGAATCCCCGGGTTTGGCCTGGGGACCGCGGGCGCAGCTCTTGTGGGCATGACCGAGCTTGAAAAAACGGGCGTCACATGCGGGCGGATCGAACGAGTCCGTCCTGCGCCGGGATGGCGCATCTGCGGGTCAGGACGACCCGCCGCCCCAGGCCACGAGTCCGACCCGGCGGTCCGGTGGTCGTGGCGAGACCAAAACGATGACGCCCGCGCTCGCTGCCCGGGACCGTGGCGAGGTGGCCGCGCCGGCCGCGGTGCTCGACCAGCAATGGGCGCGGGTCCGCAGTCGGCTTAAGGACGAAGTCGGGGACACCGCGTTTCGAAGCTGGTTGAAGCCGTTGACCTTTTCGGGCTTCAACGGTACCGAGGTCTCGATCATGGTCCCGACGCGCTTCATGCGCGACTGGGTCCTGACCCACTATGCCGACCGGATTCGCGCGCTTTGGGCCAGCGAGAACGCTCAGGTGCAGTCCGTGGACATCGTGGTCGCACCGTCAAAGCTGGTGGGCGGATCGGCGGCGGGAGAGGACGACAATGTCCCGGGGCCCGTCGCGCCGGCGCCGCAGGGGCCTCGCCTGGAGGTTTTCGGCGGTTCCCGGGGCGCGCCGGCGGCCAGAGCCGCCGAGCCGGCGCCACCACCGGAGCCGGCGGTGGTCGGGCGGGGCGGCGAGGAGGCCGGCGAAGAGGTCTCGGCGTCCCTTGACCAGCGGTTCACCTTCGATAATTTCGTGGTCGGCAAGCCCAACGAGCTGGCGCATGCGGCGGCCCGGCGAGTCGCCGAGGCCACCAGTGCGACCTTCAACCCGCTGTTCCTTTATGGCGGGGTCGGACTCGGCAAGACCCACCTGATGCATGCCATCGGGCACGNNGCCATCGCCTGGTCGATTCGCTCGCGGCAGCCGCAGCGGCGGGTCATTTACCTTTCGGCCGAAAAATTCATGTATCAGTTCATCCGGGCCTTGCGCTTCAAGGACACCATGGCGTTCAAGCAGATGTTCCGCTCGGTGGACGTGCTGATGATCGATGATGTCCAGTTTATTTCGGGCAAGGACAGCACCCAGGAAGAGTTCTTCCACACTTTTAACGCTCTGGTCGACCAGAACCGTCAGGTGATCGTGTCGGCCGACAAGTCGCCCTCGGATCTCGAGGGGCTGGAGGAGCGGTTGCGCTCCCGGCTGGGCTGGGGGCTGGTTGCCGACCTGCATCCCACCACCTACGAGTTGCGGCTGGGTATTCTCCATTCCAAGGCCGAGGTGCTGGGCGCGGTGATTCCGGCCAAGGTGCTGGAGTTTCTGGCCCACAAGATCACCTCGAATGTCCGGGAACTGGAGGGCGCGCTCAACCGCATCGTCGCCCATGCCGATCTGGTGGGCCGGGCGATCACCATGGAATCGACCCAGGAGGTGCTTTACGATCTGTTGCGGGCCAACGATCGGCGGGTGACCATTGACGAGATCCAAAAGAAGGTCGCCGAGCACTACACCATCAAGCTGGCCGACATGCATTCGACCCGCCGTGCCCGGGCGGTGGCCCGGCCCCGGCAGGTGGCCATGTATCTGTGCAAGCAATTGACCTCGCGTTCCTTGCCGGAAATCGGGCGCAAGTTCGGGGGACGGGACCACACCACGGTCATTCACGCGGTGCGCAAAGTGGAAGAACTGCGGGCGAGCGATGCCAGTTTCGACGAAGACATCGAACTTTTGTGCCGCATGCTGGCCAACTGAGCGGCCGGCGGCCCCGGAGCGGCGGCGATGACGGCGGCCAAGGGTGGAGAGATCGAGGCGCTGGTCCAGGTCCTGGCCCGGTTGCCCGGCCTGGGTCCGCGCTCGGCGCGCCGGGCGGTCCTGCATCTGCTCAAGCGCCGCGACACCGTGCTGGTATCGCTGAAGGAGGCGCTGGCGGCGGTCGAGGGGACGGTGCGGAACTGCTCGGTCTGCGGCAATCTGGATACCGGCGACCCCTGCGGGCTGTGTGCCGATTCAGGGCGCGACCATTCGGTGATCTGCGTGGTCGAGGAGGTGGGCGACCTGTGGGCACTGGAGCGGACCCGGGCTTTTCGCGGCGTCTACCATGTGCTGGGCGGCACGCTCTCGGCCCTCGACGGCATCGGTCCCGACGATCTGGCCATCGCCGCGCTGGTGGCCCGGGCCTGCCGGCCCGAGGTGGCGGAGGTGATCCTGGCGCTCAACGCCACCGTCGACGGCCAGACCACCGCCCATGTCCTGACCGACCGGCTTTCGGGTGCCCACGTCACGGTGTCGCGGCTGGCCCAGGGCGTGCCGCTGGGCGGCGAACTGGACTATCTGGATGATGGCACGCTGACCGCGGCGCTCAAGGCCCGCCGGTCCTGGTGACCCGGGCGCGGGGCTTTTCCGTTCTCGCCACCGGCGGGACTGTGGCGGGCACGTCGCGGGCGCTTTTTTCCAGAGCCGTTTCGGACTGGCCGCCGCCGTGAGCGGTTGCGGGAGCAATGCTCCGGCGGTACTCCTGCACGGGCGGCGGTGCGGGTCTCGGTCTTGCGGTCGGCAATCCTGGCTATGGTCGGTTGCGCGGTCAACACCAGATCTTTAAAAGGGGGAGAACCGGCGCCGGCGATGGCCGGATTTTTGGCAGGGCCGGCGTCTTGGAGTATTGGCGACATGATCGAGCTGGGCGCGAATCTGTCGGCACTGGTTGAGCGGTTCGAGGGTGTCGGGCCGGTCTCGGGGCCGGCGCTGGCGCGCCGCGCCGTGGCCCTGCTTGACCTGACCCGCCTGGACGGGGGCTGTGACGAGGCTGCCGTGGCGGCGTTGTGCCGCCGGGCCGAGACCCGGGTCGGGCCGGTGGCGGCGGTGTGCGTGCTGCCCCGGGTCGTGGCCTGCGCCCGGGATTGTCTGGACCGTGTCGGCAGCGGGGTCCGTCTGGCCGCGGTGATCAACTATCCGTCCGGCGAGGAGGAGGTGGCGGCGATCGGCGCCGAAACCAGCCGGGTGGTGTCGGCCGGGGTCGACGAGATCGAACTGGTGCTGCCCTATCGGCGCTATCTGGCCGGTCAATGCGAGGAGGCGCTGGCGGCGGTGACCGTCTGCCGGGCGCTGGCGGGGCCGGACCTGACGCTGAAGGTGACGCTGGAGACCGGCAGCTTCCGGGACGGTGCGCTGCTGGGCCGGGCGGCCCGGGAGGTGATTGCGGCCGGGGCCGACTTCGTCAAGACCTCCACCGGCCTGCTGGTTCCCGGGGCGACCCTGTCGGCGGCGGCGGTGCTGCTGGGTGCCATCCGGGAACGGGGCGGCCGGGTCGGTCTCAAGGTTTCGGGCGGCATCCGCGAGACCGCCGCCGCCGCCCGCTATCTGGCGCTGGCCGACGCCGTGATGGGGCCGGAATGGGTTGGGCCGTCAACCTTCAGGATCGGCGCCAGCGCCTTGCTCGATGCCCTGCTGGAGATGACCTGACTTCGGGTCGGATCGGGGGCGTTCGGGGCGGTGGGGCCGGGGACCGGACCGGCGCAGTTTTCCCTGACCGTCTTCATGCTGAAACATTTACAGGGCGATGCGCCCCTGTTATGGTCCGCCCCGTTTTCCGGGTGGCTTCGGGCCGGCCCCGTTACCGGGCGCCGCGGGCGTGGGTACGGGCGGGGACAGGGCCGGAGAAATCAGGGGAGAGCAGACGTCGATGAAGCTGATCGCTGGCAACAGCAACCGACCGCTGGCGGAAGCGATCTCGGCTTGCATGGCCACACCGTTGACCCGGGCCAACATCCGGCGGTTTGCCGACCTCGAGGTGTTCGTCGAGATTCTCGAGAATGTGCGGGGCGAGGACTGTTTCGTCATTCAGTCCACCTGCTATCCGGCCAATGACCATGTGATGGAACTGTTGGTGATCATGGACGCCCTGCGCCGGGCCTCGGCCCGGCGCATTACCGCCGTGATCCCCTATTACGGTTACGCCCGTCAGGACCGCAAGGCCGGGCCGCGGACGCCGATTTCGGCCAAGCTGGTGGCCAATCTGATCACGGTGGCCGGGGCCGACCGGGTGCTGACGCTGGACCTCCACGCCGGCCAGATACAGGGTTTTTTCGACATTCCGCTGGACAATCTGATGGCCGGGCCGGTGTTCGAAAAGGACATCCGCGAGACCGTGACGCTGAGCGGCGGCGAGTTGGTGATCGTGTCGCCCGATGTGGGCGGCGTGGTCCGGGCCCGGGGGCTGGCCAAACGGTTGAACGCCGATCTGGCGATCATCGACAAGCGGCGCGAACGGGCCGGCGAGTCCGAGGTGATGCACATCATCGGCAGCGTTCAGGACCGGGTGTGTATTTTGATTGACGATATCGTGGACAGCGGCGGCACGCTCTGTAATGCCGCCCGCGCGCTCAAGGAGGCCGGGGCGGTGTCGGTGAGCGCCTATACCACCCACGGCGTGCTGTCGGGGGGGGCGGTGGCGCTGATCGGGGCCTCGCCCATCGACATGCTGGTGACCACCGACAGCATCCCGGCGACTCAGGCGATGCGGCTGGCGCACAACGTCAGGCAGTTGACCATCGCGCCGCTGATGGCCGAGGCGATCATGCGGATCAGCGAGGAGCGGTCGGTCTCGAGCCTGTTCGTTTAGAAAGCCTCGTTTGGAGGGATTTGGAGATGATCGTTGCCCGCGGCTGCGGCGCGACGGTTGTGGCGGCGGCACCCCTGGAGGCCGTCGTCCCACCCCGGTGGACCCCCATGGGTCCGCCTTGATTGTGAGGAGCGGATAAGTATGGCTGAAGTCGTATCGCTGGCCGCCGAGCCGCGTCTGCGGGCTGGCAAGGGGACCGCCCGTCAGACCCGCCGTGCCGGTCGCATTCCTGCCGTGATTTACGGCAACAAGGAAAGCCCGTTGATGATTTCCCTGGACCTCAACGCCTTTCTCAAGGTGGTGAAGAAGCCGGGCTTCTTTACCCATCTGTTCGATTTGGGGGTGGCCGGGGCCAGCCACCGGGTGCTGCCGCGGGATGTCGCGTTCGACCCGGTGACGGACGTTCCGATTCATGTGGACTTCCTGCGGGTTGCCGCGGGAACCCAGATCACCGTGTCGGTGCCGGTGGCATTCATCAATCAGGATAAGTGCCCGGGACTCAAGCGGGGTGGCGCGCTCAACATCGTGCGTCACGAGATCGAGTTGTTGTGCGATGCGACGTCGATTCCCGAACAGGTGGTGGTCGATCTCGAAGGTCTCGATCTCGGCGCCTCGATTCACTTCCATTCGATCAAGTTGCCCGAGGGTGTTGTCAGCACCATTGCCGAGCATGACTTCACGGTGGCCACCATCGCCACGCCGTCGGGCCTCCGTTCCGAGGCCGGGGAAGGGGAGGCCGCCAAGGCCTGAGCCGGCGCTTGGCTCCGGGGCGGTTCTGACGGGAGCGGGTGATGCTGTTGCTGGTCGGTCTTGGCAATCCCGGAGCGGAATACGCCGGCAACCGCCACAATATCGGCTTTATGGCGGTGGATGAGATCGCTCGCTGCCACGGTTTCGCGCCGTGGCGGCGACGGTTTCAGGCCAAGGTTGCCGAGGGCCTGATCGCTCTGCCCGGTGGCGGCAGCGAAAAGGTGCTGGCGGTGGAGCCCCAAGGCTATATGAACCTCTCCGGTCAGGCAGTGGGCGAGGCCGCGGCCTATTTCAAGCTGCCGCCGGATCGGGTGGTGGTGTTCCACGACGAATTGGACCTGCCGCCGGGCCGGTTGCGGGTCAAACGCGGGGGCGGCGCCGGCGGCCATAATGGCCTGCGCTCCATTGATGCCCACCTTGGCCCGGACTACTGGCGGGTGCGGCTGGGGATCGGCCATCCCGGCGCCCGGGAGCTGGTCCACGGCTACGTCCTGCATGATTTCGCCAAGGCCGATCGGAGCTGGCTGGAGCCGCTGCTGGGGGCCTGCGCCGAGGCGGTTCCGTTGCTGGTCGATGGCGCCGCAGACAAATTCATGAACCGGGTCACGGTGCTGACCCAGCCCCAACGCACACAACGCACAAAGGCCGAGGCGGGCGTTTAGCGACCGTTTCCCTCCCAATCGGCCGGGCGATGGGCTAAGCTGAGCCGAAGTTGCGGGACAGGATTGGGCGGCTTCAGATGCGCAGGGCTCTTGTGATCGTCCGGGCAGGCGACTCGTCCCTGCACGAAGGCTGGCTGGCCGGTGGTGACCGGAACTGGGACCTGCTGGTCAGCTATTTCGGCGACGATCCCGACCGCTTTCGGGGCGACGACGTGCGGCGGGTCGACGCCAAGGGGCCGAAATGGCCGGCGCTCCATGCGCTGGTCACCGAACACGCCGAGGAGATCGGGGCCTACGAGTATGTCTGGCTGCCCGACGACGATCTGGCCGCCGACCAGGGCGCCATCAACCGCCTGTTCGACCTGTGCCGCGAGTACCGGCTGGAACTGGCGCAACCGGCGCTGTCGCCCGACAGCCATCTCGGCCACGCCATCACCCTGCGCAACCGGTCGTTCCGGCTGCGCTTCACCAACTTCGTCGAGATCATGGCGCCCTGTTTCAGCGCCGGGTTCCTGCGCCGTTGCGCGTCCAGTTTCGGGGAGAATCTCAGCGGCTGGGGGCTCGACTATCTCTGGCCGTCGTGGGTCTCGGACCCCGAGCGGATCGCCATCATCGACGCCGCCATGGTCCGGCACACCCGTCCGGTGGGCGGGCCGAACTATCGGGTGCTGACCGAACGCGGCATCACCGCCCGGGACGAACTGCTGGCGCTGGTGGCCCGTTACGGCATCCGTGCCGCCACGCGATTCGTCACCGGCGGCATCACACCCGATGGCCGGCGGCTGTCGGCCGCCGACCACAGCCACCCGGAGCTGGTGGCCATGCTGATCGCCGGTTACCTGCCCGAACTGGGCGGCAATGCGGCCGAACTGCTGCGCCTGATCGAACCGAACCTGTCCCTGCTGCCGCCGGCGGTCTGGACGCCCGAGCATTACCAGGCCGCGCCAACGCCAACGGCCGGGTAAGGGAGTTCTGACCATGGCCGAACCCGAGGTCATCGTGGTCGGTGCCGGCCTGTTCGGTCTGACCGTGGCCGAGCGGGTGGCGGCGGAGCTTGGCCTGCGGGTGCTGGTGCTGGAGCGGCGCAGTCATCCCGGCGGCAACTGCCACAGCGAGACCGACCCCGAGACCGGGATCGAGGTTCACCGCTACGGCTCTCACATCTTTCATTGCAACGACGAGACGGTCTGGCGCTACGTCAACCGCTTCTCGGGGTTCAATGACTATCGCCATCAGGTTTGGACCGTCCACCAGGGCCGTATTTTTTCCATGCCGATCAACCTTGGCACGCTTTGCGCGTTCTATGGCCGGACCCTGTCGCCCGATCAGGCCCGGGCTCTGATCGCCCGCGAGGCCGGCGAACCGAGCGGCCGGCCGCCGCAGAACCTCGAGGACAAGGCGGTGTCGGCCGTCGGACGGCCGCTCTACGAGGCGCTGATTCGTGGCTATACCCTCAAGCAATGGGACACCGATCCCCGGCTGTTGCCACCGGAAATCATCTCGCGCCTGCCGGTCCGTTATGGTTTCGACAACCGCTATTTCAACGACCGCTATCAGGGCATTCCCTTGGCGGGCTACGGCGGGCTGCTTGCCCGGATGGCGGCCACGCCCGGCGTCGAAATCCGGCTCGACACCGACTTTTTCTCGGTAAGGGACCGGCTTCCGGCGCACCGGTTGCTGGTCTATACCGGTCCCATCGACCGTTATTTCGGCTATGGCTGCGGTCATCTGGGGTGGCGGGCGGTACGGATGGAACGGGAAGTGGTGGCCTCGGGCGACTTCCAGGGAACCGCGGTGGTCAATTACGCCGATGCCGGGATCCCCTGGACCCGCATCCACGAATTCCGCCATTACCACCCGGAGCGCCGGTACCAGGACCGGCGGTCGGTGATTTTCCGCGAGTTTCCCTGCGCACCGGCCGCCGATGCCGATCCGGCCTACCCGATCCGCACCGCTGAAAACCGCCGGCTGTTCGAAGCCTATCGGGAGCGTGCCCACGCCGAAACCGATACCGTGTTCGGCGGGCGCCTTGGAACCTACCGTTACCTTGACATGCATCAGGCCATCGGCTCGGCGCTGAAGTGCTTCGAAACCGTGATCCGTCCGCGCCTTGAGGGCCGGCCGGTGGCCGCCGCCGCGGCTCTGGTCGATCAGGACTGAGACCGACGGCTCGATTGATCCATTGGGGGGCTTCGCCCCCGTTCCCCGACCAGGGCTTTGCCCTGGACCCACCAAAGGCCGGGGGCCTTTGGAAACCGTGACGTCACGGGTTCAAAGGGCCGACCGGCCCTTTGCGGGTGTGGGCAGAGCCCACAAAATATCGGGCAAAGCTCCCTGGTGTCATTTCGTTACGCCCCCCGGTCTCAGTCCCCGGTACACAGGCGTTCCACCAATTGGCGCACGGTGGGAATGTGGCCATCGGCATAGAATGGGTCGCTGGCGAACTTGAAAGCATTGTGACCGGCGAACATCAACTGATGTTCGCAGTCCTCGGTATGCGCCACCGCCTGAAGCGTCTTTTGAATGCAGTAGGACCGCGCATCGGCTTTCTTGCCGGTGCAGCCGTGCTCGTTCTGCGCCCAGTTGGAAAACAGGCAGGCGCTGAGGCAGCCCATGCAATTGACCNNCGCGACCCAGGCCACGGCCCGCACCTTGTCGGTGTCGGAGAGATAAACCGGGCGACCGCGCGGTCCCACCGGGAACTCGGCATGGTGTTCGCCCACCGGCTTGCTCATATAGGCGATCTGACGCTCCGAACGACCCCGCAATTCCTGAATGAAGCCGTTATTGACCGCGGAGGAATAGAAGCCGGTCG
>PLTC01000302.1 GCA_003165295.1 Rhodospirillales bacterium
ACGGGCTTTCGATGAAGCCGTACTGGTTAACCCGGGCATAGGTGGCCAAACTGTTGATCAGGCCGATATTCGGACCTTCGGGGGTCTCAATCGGGCAGATGCGGCCATAATGGGTGGGGTGGACGTCGCGAACCTCGAAGCCGGCACGCTCGCGGGTCAGACCACCCGGCCCGAGCGCCGACAGCCGGCGCTTGTGGGTGATCTCGGACAGCGGGTTGGTCTGGTCCATGAACTGCGAAAGNNCCGGCTTGGCGTTGATCAGGTCGTGGGGCATCACGGTATCGATCTCGACCGAACTCATGCGCTCGCGGATCGCCCGCTCCATGCGCAACAAGCCGACCCGATACTGATTTTCCATCAGTTCGCCCACCGAGCGCACCCGACGGTTGCCGAGATGATCGATGTCGTCGATCTCGCCCCGGCCGTCCTTGAGGCTGACCAAGACCTTGAGAATTTCCAGGATGTCGATCTTGCGCAGCACCCGCACCTGATCGTCGGTCTCGAAACCCAGGCGGGCGTTCATCTTGACCCGGCCGACCGCGGACAGATCATACCGCTCCGAGTCAAAGAACAAGCCCTGGAACAGTGCCTCGGCCGACTCCAGCGTCGGCGGTTCGCCCGGTCGCATCACCCGGTAAATGTCGATCAACGCATCTTCGCGGCTGGCGTTGCGATCGGCATTCATGGTATTGCGCATGTAGGCGCCGATATTAATATGATCGATGGCGAGCACAGGAATTTCGCTGATTCCCGCCTTTTCCAGCTTTTCGATGGCGGCCAGGGTCAGCTCTTCACCAGCCTCGTAATAAACCTCCCCGGTCTTGACATTGATCAGGTCGGCAGCCAGGTACTGGCCGGTGAGTTCCTCGGTCGACACCAATTGGTCGACCAACCCCTGGTCCTTCAGCTTGCGCGCCAGCCGCGGCGTCACCTTGGTCCCGGCGACCGCCGCCACCGCACCGGTGGCGGCGTCGATCAGGTCGGAGGCCAGCTTGACGTTCTTGAGCCGCTCGGCGTCAAACGGCGTCTTCCAGCCGGCGCCAACCCGGACATAGGTGATGCTGCCGTAAAAGGTGGAGAGAATCTCCTCCCTCGACATGCCTTGCGCCTCATAGGGCTGCAACGGCTCCCGGCGGGTTTCGCGCAGCCGTGCGGTCTCGGCGCCGTCCAGTGCGAACAGCAGCGTGGTCGCGGGCAGCTTGCGCCGACGGTCGATTCGGACATAGACCAAGTCCTTGGCGTCGAACTCGAAATCCAGCCACGAGCCGCGATATGGAATCACCCGCGCGGCGAACAGATACTTGCCCGAGGAGTGGGTCTTGCCCTTGTCGTGGTCGAAGAAGACGCCGGGAGAGCGGTGCATCTGCGACACGATCACGCGCTCGGTCCCATTGATCACAAAGGTACCGTTGGCCGTCATCAAGGGCATGTCGCCCATGTAGACGTCCTGTTCCTTGATGTCGCGGATCGAGCGGAGGCCGGTATCCTCCTCAATGTCAAAGACGCTCAACCGAAGTGTCACCTTCAGCGGCGCGGCAAAGGTCATGCCGCGCTGCTGGCACTCCTCGACATCGTATTTCGGCTGTTCCAGCTCGTATTTGACGAAATCAAGCACGGCCCGATCGGAAAAATCCCGGATCGGAAAGACCGAGCGGAACACCTCCTGCAAACCGACATTGCCTCGCCGTTCCGGCGGCACATCCATCTGAAGGAAGTGATCGTAGGAACTCCGCTGCACCTCGATGAGGTTTGGCATCTGGGTGACTTCCGGTATGCGCCCGAAACTTTTCCGAACACGCTTCCGTCCCGTAAAGGATTTGGCCATGGATGCCCCCGAACCTTTCTCAGATCGAACTCCGGCGACGCCTTTTAAACCGCGCCCGGCGGCGCCACCCGTGCAGAAGGCGCAAATACCGGCCGACGACGAACCACCCGGGATCCGTCGTCGTCCGGCTTTGCGGTATATGTAACGGCGATCGTCAAGTCTTGCTTACTTGATTTCGACGGTCGCGCCGGCACCCTCAAGCTGCGTCTTGATCTTGGCGGCATCTTCCTTCGAGACACCTTCCTTGACCGGCTTCGGCGCCGCTTCGACCAGATCCTTGGCCTCCTTCAGGCCGAGCCCCGTGATCGCGCGCACCTCTTTGATGACGTTGATCTTTTTGTCACCGATGGTGGCCAGCACGACCGTAAACTCGGTCTGCTCCTCCACCGGAGCCGCCGCAGCCGCAGCCGCCGGAGCCGCCGCCGCCGCAACCGGAGCCGCNNCCTCCACCGGAGCCGCCGCCGCCGCGACCGGAGCCGCCGCCGACACGCCCCACTTCTCTTCCAGCAACTTCGACAGCGTGGCGGCCTCGATCACGGTCAACGCCGACAACTCTTCAACAAGCTTTTCCAGTTTGGACATCTGTCAACTCCAGGACGTGAACTTTTGGGATGGTTTGAATTTTCGCGTCAGGCCGCTTCGCCCGTGGCTTCGTCCTTCGTGGCATAAGCCGACAGCACCCGGGCGATCTGGCCACCCGGTGCCTGCAGCACACCGGCGATCCGAGTCGCCGGGGTCTTGATCATGCCAAGAAGGCCCGCCCGCAATTCATCCAGTGACGGCAGCTTGGCCAGCGCCTGCACGCCGTCGGGATCGAGTACCAGGGTGCCGAGGCCCGCGCCCAAGATGGTGAGCTTGTCGTTGGCCTTGGCGTATTCGGTCGCCACCTTGGCGGCCGAAACCGGATCACGCGAATACGCAATCGCGGTCGGACCCTTGAACAGTCCGCCCAGTGACTCGAAACTGGTGTCTTTCAGGGCGATACGGGCAAGCCGGTTCTTCGTGACGTTGAAGCCGGCACCAGCCGCGCGCATCTTGCGGCGCAGGTCGGTCACTTCCGCGACCGTCAGCCCGTTATGGCGCGTAACCACAACCAAGGCCGCATCCTGCACACGTCGAGCTAACGCGGCAATCGCCTTCTCCTTCTGTGTCCGATCCAAAGGATCGCCTCCGTACCTTCAGTTGCACCATGGGGCGATTCCGGTTCCGGCATCGCCCCGGCTCAACCTGTCCCAGAAGTTCTCGCCGCTCTTGGCCGAAGACCGGAGGTTGACACCCAGGGCTCCGGCAGGATTCGGTTGCAACTCCCGTCTCGGCGGGCTTCCCGATTTTAAGCCGGAGCGGCCCATGGGCCGGGTCCGGCACCCGCGGTCTCGGACAGGGTGGGCAAAAGGGAAAGACACCGCCTTGGCGGAGCCGCCCCAATGCCCCTTTGCGCGCCCCCGGGCACGGCCTTACGGCCTGCTTCGGGGACGGCAATCGTCGTGACCCGACCCCGCTACGCCGCAGCGGCCAGGGTCGCGAGATCGAGCTTGACGCCCGGTCCCATGGTCGAACTCAGAGACACCTTTTCGATATAAGTGCCCTTGGCCCCGCTCGGCTTGGCACGATTGATGGCCCCGATGAAGGCGCGGACGTTCTCAAGCAGCGCCTGCTCGCTGAAGCTGGCCTTGCCGACGCCGGCATGGACGATACCGGCTTTTTCAGCGCGGAACTCCACGTTACCGCCCTTGGCCGCCTTGACCGCCTCTCCGACATTGGGAGTCACCGTGCCCAGCTTGGGATTGGGCATCAGGCCGCGCGGGCCGAGAATCTTGCCGAGTTTGCCGACCACCGCCATCATGTCGGGCGACGCAATGCAGCGATCGAACTCGATCTGACCCGCCTGGATTTTTTCCGCCAGGTCTTCGGCGCCGACCAGATCGGCACCGGCAGCCCGGGCCTCGTCGGCCTTGGCGGCGCGGGCGAACACCGCGACCCGGACCGATTTGCCGGTGCCGTTGGGCAGCAGCACCATGCCACGCACCATCTGGTCGGCGTGGCGCGGATCGATGCCAAGATTCATGGCGATCTCGATGGTCTCGTCGAATTTGGCGTTGGCCTTGGCCTTGATCTGACGCACCGCCTCCTCAAGCGCGAGGAACTGGTTGCGATCGATCCCCTCATAGGCTTTACGCAGCCGCTTTCCGGTCCTGGCCATGGTCCTACTCCACCACCTGCAAACCCATCGAACGCGCCGAACCGGTAAGCATCCGCGACGCCGCCTCAACGTCATGGGCATTGAGATCGTTCATTTTCTTCTGGGCGATCTCGCGGATCTGGTCCATCGTGACCTGACCGACGAAACCCTTGCCCGGCGTTTGCGAACCCTTATCGACTCCCGCCGCCTGACGCAGGAAGTAGCTGGCCGGCGGCGTCTTGGTGACGAAGGTGAAGGAGCGGTCGGAAAAAGCGGTGATCACCACCGGCACCGGCATTCCCTTTTCCAGGTCCTGGGTGCGGGCGTTGAACGCCTTGCAGAACTCCATGATGTTGAGGCCACGTTGACCGAGCGCCGGCCCGATCGGCGGCGACGGGGTCGCCTTTCCCGCCGGCACCTGCAACTTGATGTAGCCGGTTATCTTCTTTGCCATCTTGACACCTCATGCGGGCGGCATCCCAATGATGCCGCGGGTGCTCGCGGTCCGGCCCCCCTGGAGCTTCGGGGTTCAACCTCCCGCGCCTTGCCGTCATGCCACAGGCGAACCGGCGGCCGCGAGGCCACTGGTTCGCCCGTGGGCATCACACCTTCTCGACCTGACTGTATTCCAACTCAACCGGGGTCGACCGGCCAAAGATCGACACCGCCACCTTGAGACGGGACTTCTCCTCGTCCACCTCTTCCACCGAGCCGTTGAACGACGTGAACGGACCGTCGCAGACCCGCACCTGCTCCCCGACCTCAAAGACGATGGAGGGCTTGGGCCGCTCGATGCCTTCCTGGACCTGATGGATAATCCGCTCCGCTTCGTGCTGGCTGATCGGCTGGGGCCGGCCGCCACCGCCGAGGAAATCGGTCACCTTCGGCGTGTTCTTGACGAGATGCCAGGTGTCGTCCGACAATTCCATCCGCACAAGAACATAGCCGGGAAAGAACTTGCGCTCGGTGTTGACTTTGGCGCCGCGCCGAAGCTCGACGACCTCTTCGGTTGGCACCAAAATTTCCTCGAACTTCTCGGCCAGCCCCTTTTGCGCCGCCTTCTCGCGGATCGCCTGGGCGACCTTCTTCTCAAATCCCGAATAGACGTGGACGACATACCAGCGTGCAGCCACGGTATCAGCTCCCAAAGCCGAGAATTTGGCGCACACCGAACGACATCACCTGATCCACCACCAGAAAGAATATCGCAGACAGGATCACCATGACGAACACCATCGCCGTGGTCACCAAAGTCTCTTTACGCGACGGCCACGTCACCTTGGTGACCTCGCGGCGGACTTCGCGGGCAAACTCAACGGGGGATTGCTTCATCGTCTTGTTTTACATTCTGCGTTTCGGGGGCAGCGTTTCGGGATGCTGGGAAACCCTTGACCGGAGAGCGCCGACACGGAACTCGGGACAGCACGGGACTCGGAACAGAGGATGGCAGGAGTGGAGGGGCTCGAACC
>PLTC01000226.1 GCA_003165295.1 Rhodospirillales bacterium
GCCGCCCAACCCGACCCCGCCGCCGCCGATCGACGAGAAACTCGACCCGAGGCCGCCGGTGGCCGAGAGTGTGCCGTTGAAGGTGGTGGTCCCTCCCGCGGCGGCGGTGGCGCCGTAGGCCGCCGGGAGGCCGCCGGCGCCGATCACGTAAGGGATCGATTGCCCGGGGGCGACCACCAACGTTTTCGCGAAATACCCGCCGCCGCCACCACCGCTGATCGGTCCCCCCGACGCCGATCCCGACGAGCCGCCGCCGCCGCCCCAGCCCTCGATCTGGATCAGGAAGACGGCGGCCGGCACCACCCAGGCGCCGGCCCCGGGCGCGGTCAGCGAGACGACGGTCGAAAACGCCCGGATCGCCGGCACCGCGGGCGGTACCCAGGCGGAGCCGTTGTAAATCAACTCAACCACCTGACCCGCGACCAGGTCACCCGCGACCAGCGCCGAGCCGTCGGCGTGGGCGATCGCCGCCGCCCCCAGGCCGTTGACGTTCAGGGTCGCGGCGGCGGTGTTGGTGGTGGCCACCTTGACCCGCACCGGCAGCCCGACGGTCAGCGCCGATGGTGCCGGGGTCAGCGTCACCGCCAGCGCGTTGACCGTGCCGGTGTCGGGGGCATAGTTGCCGGCCTGCGCCTGGATCGCCGCCGGCACCAACGGCAGCTTGGGGGCGATGAACGGCGCGCCGGGCGCAACGGCGATGTTGCCCGCGGTGAGGGTGGTGGCGCCATAGGCCACCGTGACCACATAAAGCGCGGTATAGCCGGCATCCACCGCGGGCGTGATCTGGCTGCCGGCGCTGGCCGCGACCCCGGCCTTGGCCTGCAAGGAAATCAGCCCCTGGCGCACGGTGTTCTGTGCCGCGCCGCTGTTGTTGGGACCGCTGTAGGCCTGGCTGGGGTTGCTGGCGTTGTAGTAGGGCAGCACGGTGCTGCCGCCGTCCTGATCGAGATAGGCGGCCTCGATCAGGTAATTGATGGCATAGCCGACGGTGCCGGGCGGGGTCAGGGTCAGCGTGGTCGGCGCCAGTTGGATGCCCTGCTTGACGATGCTGTCGGTGGTGTCGGCCGGCAGCGAGCCATAGGCACTGCCGTCCACCGGCTCCACCGCATAGAGCGAGCCCGGGCCGAGATTGACCGACAGGCTGGCCGGGCTGGTGGCGGTGCAGGCCAGCCCGTCGACCGCGGTTGTGGTGCCGAGCATCGCCTGACAGGCCATGGCAAGGCCGATCAGGGCGTCCTTTTGGGCATGCAACAGGTCGGTTTCCAGGGGAATCTGTCCAGGATAGACGATTTGACGATCCATGGGGGGGGCCTTCATAAAAAAAGCCGCCCGCGGGGGTCCCGGGGACGGCTTGTGAGACATGGGGTAAGCTCTCGTTATGAGATCATCATGGTGCTTCTGGTCAACTTAAACCGTTGACGAGATTGTTTACGGTAGCGCCTGCGCGGGCGCCGAATAGGACAGGACGGCGATACCGGACTGCCCACCCTCGCTCGCATTGAGTGACTGGTACCGCCCGGCGGCTCCGCTCCCGGGGGCAGCAAATGTCCCGGCCAGTCCCCCGGCGGCGCCCGACATGCCGCCGGCCCCCCCGTATCCGCCGCCACCACCGGCGCCGGTGGAGTTGCTGGCGCCCCCGGCCGTCGAGGTGCCGCCATAGCCGGCGACGCCGCCGTTCCAACCACCGTTGCCCCCTTGGCCCGACGATCCGGCGGTTGCCAGAGTGCCGCCGGCGGCGCCCCCGGACGTGGTTCCGCCGCCGCCGCCCGAAGTCCACCCGCCGCCGCCCCCGAAATACCCGGCGCCGCCGCCGCCGCCGACGATCCCCGAATACCCGGCGCCGCCGCCGCCGCCAACGATCACCGTAACCGTCGCCCCGGCCGGGACGGAGTATGTGCCGGTTGCTACGGAGCCAGCGGTTCCGTTGACGCCGCTGCCCCCGTTGCCTCCGTTTGCGACCGCGACGACAACGCCGTTGACCAATAGTGCCGTAGACCCGCCGCCGCCGCCGTAGTATCCGCCGCCGCCGCCGCCGACGAGATAGTAATTGATCGTGACGGCGTAGGCGCAGGTGTTGGTATAGGAGGACGCAACGACCTTCTGGTACGGCGCCAGTACGGGGCCACTAGTCAAAAAAAAAGCGTTCGCGGTCGAGTCGTAAACCAATTGGACGATCGCTCCCGCCGTCAGATATCCTGCCTGTATCGCGGTGTTGTTAGACCCCTTGATTGCCACCGCCCCCAGGCCGTTGACGTTCAGGGTTGCCGCGCCGGTGTTGGTGGTGGCCACCTTGACCCGGAGTGTCAGTCCGGCAAACAGCGCCGTCACCGCCGGCGACAGCACAACCGCCAGCGCGTTGACCGTCCCGGTATCGACCCCGTAGTTGCCGGCCTGAGCCTGGACCTGAGCCGGCGTCACGCCGGAAGTGGTGGAACTGAGCACGCCGCCGGCAACCGCCAGCCCCGAGCCGACCTGAAGGATGCCGGGGGCGGTGGTGGTGGCCACCGGCAACTGCGCCGCGGCCAGGGTGCCCGAGGTGATATTGCCGGCATTGGTGGCATCGATGGTGGCCGACCGGGCCAGCCCGGCAACGTCCGCCGCCGCCAGCGTCACCGCGCCGGTGCGGCCGGCCACCGACTGCACCGGCGCGGTGACGGACAGCAGCGACAGCGGCGCCTGTTTGACCCCGTCGGACTGCCGGACCGGGATGACGTCAGTGCCGATGAGCGCGGTCGCCAGCGGCAATTGCAGAAAGGTCTTGTCCCCAACACTCATGATCTTCCCCTTTTCTTAAAGCGCCAGCAGGCCATAGCCGTCGTCGGTGGTCAGGACGTACCCATCGTCGCTGACCAGATGGCTGGTCGGGTTCGACCAGTTGGTGATGTGGGTCCAGAGCGTGGCCCCGGCGGGCTTGACGCTGTCGATGGCGGCAAAGATGTCGGAATCGAGCACGGCACCCTGAACCATCGCGAGATTGGCCCACTGGATCGCGCCGCCCCCGTAGCCGCCGGCGGGACTGCCATAGCCCGCGACCAGCGGAATGCCCGAGGTCGCCGGTCGATACGCGGTGACGAAGGCCTGCGCCGGCAGCGCCAGCGAGCCGTAGCCGCCGGCCATGCCGTAGCCCAGCGTCGCGGCGACCCCGTAGGCGCCGGTGTCCAGCGGCCGGGTCGGCTCGAAGATCACCGGGGCAAAGCCGGTGAGATCGCTCAGCGCCTGGACCACGCTGCCCCGGGTCGAGCGCGGCCGCACGATCTCGGCCAGAATCCGGGTCCGAAGCCCGCCATCGCTCTCGCCGCTCCGGCGGCTCAACCGCCCGCCGAAGAAGTCCCAGGCGATCAGGTCGAGAAAACCCCCGGACGCGGTGCGGATCCGGGTTTGCCCGATCACCTGTTGCAGTAGGGTATAGGCCGCGGCGTGGCCGTCGCCGAGCCCGGCCAGCACGCCGCCCACCACCGGGCTGCCCGCGGCGTCCCCGAACCACGGCGGCAGCACCGAGCGCAGCCGGGCGGCTATGTCCTGAACATCTCCTGTTGGCATTGTCTTTCCTCCTATGGACCTGGAATGAGTCCTGACGGCCGGCGGCCAAAGCAGCCGGAAAAATCATCTTTTGATTGAAAGAGCGCCAGGACGCCGCAGCGATTGGGATATTAGCCATCGACGTTGCTGTGGCTCGGCTCGGCCAGAGCCGGTCAACGAATAAAAAATTTGAGAATAATTAATGTAGAGCAACAGAACGGCAGTAAAGGCTCTTAATTCTCACCAATAATCAAAAAAAAGACGCCACGGAATCCCTGGCGCCTCAATCCGCAATCGAACCCGATAACCGGAAAGTTTCCAACCATCTTCACGATCTCAGGCGTGGAATCTCAGCTTTCCCCCTATTTTTAAACGATAGAAAAAACCTCGGTGCAAACACGACACTGTTGTAGCATTTCCAATCTTCGGCCTCCGCCAAAAGCCAAAATGAGAACCGCTGGTGGAATGCCGATGCTGACATACTGGCGGCTCATCGGCCGATCGAAACCCGTTGGTCCGGTGGCCACTGGCCTTGCATACCGAGGCCGGGCATAAAAAAGCCCGGCGCGGCTTCCCGCTCCGGGCACTGTCCCCACGTCTCGCGACGATGACTATTTCTATCCCCAGTCGCGCCCGCCGGTCAAGCGGAAAAATCGGCCAAAAAATCACTCGATGTCAATACCAGCACGCCCCCTCGCCAGGGCAATCGGGTGAAGGGAATCAGGTTGTCACGTTCCAGGGATAGACTCGGTATGGGCGATTTTTGGCCAAAATTAGTTTTTCGAATCAACGCCTTCTATACTTTGTTTGACTCTAAACCACCTCGTAGGACCGATAGGGTGTCGTAGAGGGCGGGATGAACTATCATCTTATGCGTGTTAAACTCCCTATTCCTCACAACCAAAACCCCGTTCACCCGATTGCCCTGGCCCCCTCGCACGGGCGACGCCCGCCGACACCAACCGGCGCCGACTGGCGCGGTCGATGTCGGTATCGCCATTGTGGCGATGGTGCCGGGAACCGGGACCACTGGGGGCGTCAGGTGGCGGCCACGGTCTCGGCAATCACAGAATCGCTGGCCCGGCGCGGCCGGCCGGCACCGGCGTCAGCCGCGGGGGGGGCCTTGGTGCGGCGCCGCGGCGGACCCGATGAAACCTCCCGTGTCGGCTGAACCGGCGGCGACGGGTCGAACGGTGTCCCGGCCAGCGGATGGTCACGACCATGGTTCGCCAGCCGATGACCGTCGTCGGTGGCCGCGGCCCGAAAATAAGACAGCAGAAAAATCCTGATCGCCGCGGTCAAAGTGAAGCTGCTGTTCTTGTTACGCTCGTGAATCAGCGTGCACAGCTCGTTAACCGAGATACGCTCCCGCATGGCGATCTCGTAAAGAGAGTCCAGAGAATAGGTATCCAGCCGGATGCTGGTCCGCTTGCGGTCGATGACGATGTTGCGCGACGGCAAACCGCGATTACCGGGCTTGCCGCTGGCGTCACGATCGGTTTCGACGGCCCGACTCGTGTTCCCGTCGGATTCGGCGTCCGGTTTCGAGTCGAGACAGGGGTGGTCGCAGACGTCCGCCGTGCCGGCGGCATCCGGGATCGCGGTCGCTTGTGATTCCAAAGGCAGCCGGTCGGTTCCGGGACTGCCAGTGGGCGAGCTTTCGCGTTGATTGGTCGGGTCTTTCGACATGCGGCGAGCATCCCTGGCACCGTTGACGTTAACAAGCGGCCGACCGATCCATCGGTTACCGCCGTCGTTCTTGTGAAGTCTAATGAAAACGCGAGGAATTTCAACTGTTCACGATCACGCGCGATCCAAACGACGCCGATGAATACATAGGCATGCAGGCTATCCATTGTCACCCCCAAAAGGAGCCCGAAAGAAGCCGGACCGGATCAGGCGTCTTCGGCGGGGGTGAGGGTGCGCAGGGCCAAAGCATGGACCTGCCCGGCCAGTTCCTCCGAGAGCAGGTCATAAACCATCCGGTGCCGGGCCACCCACGCCTGGCCCTCGAAGGCCGCCGAAACCACGGTCAATTGGAAGTGGCTTTCGCCGTCAGCGTGATGGCCGCCATGACCGAGATGGCGCGCCGAGTCGTCGCTGATGACCAGACGGGTGGGCGCCAGCGCCTCGGTCAGCTTGCGTCGGATGCGGGTCGATGGTGTCATGGCCTGCCTTTGGCGTGGGAGAGCGGAATTCGGACGGATCAGCGGGATCACCAGGAAGTGGGACCGGCCCAGGCCCGCCGTCAAGCCACCAGGCGCTTGTCAGCGGCACGGTCAGCGGTGATAATCGGGCCCATGCGCAAGCCGGATGTCCAGGTTCTATCCTACGCCGCCGGCGAGTCGCCGGCGTTTCGCGTGTGCGACTGCCCGGGGTGTGTTGCCGCCGGTGACTATCCGGCACCCAAGGCGCGTGACCGGTTGCGGGAGTATTTCTGGTTCTGCCTCGACCATGTGCGCGAGTATAACCGTGCCTGGGACTTTTACGCCGGGATGTCGGCGGCCGAGATCGAATCAGAGATGCGGGCCGACAGCACGTGGCAGCGGCCGACCTGGCCATTGGGGAGCTGGCGCCTTTATGAGCAACGGCTGCGGGATCAGGTGCATGGCGAGGACGGCGTTCCCTTCGGACGGGCCGGCGGTGCCGGGTCCGGCAATGGCGACGCTGACGCCCGCCGCCCGCCGCAAAGTCCCGAGGACAAGGCCCGGCGGGTGCTCGACCTGGAGCCGGAGGCCAGCTTTGCCGAAATCAAGGCGCGCTACCGCGAACTGGTCAAAAAGCATCACCCAGACGCCAACGGCGGCGACAAGGCGGCGGAAGAGCAATTGAAGCGTATCAACGAGGCCTACACCACCCTCAAGGCCAGCGCCGGTTTTACCCATGGCCGATGACCGGGACCGATGACCGGCGGTCCGGTGCACTATTCCCCGAAGCGACGAAAGAGCGGCGTTCCCGATGGCTAACGAAGGCAGCACAGCCAAATTCGATCATGTGCCGGACATCAAAGTCTCGGTGCGTCAGGTGTTCGGCATCGACAGCGACATGGACGTGCCGGGGTTCAGCCTGGCTTCCGAGCACGTTCCGGTGCTGGACGAGGCCTATCGCTTTGATCGCGACACCACCATGGCCATTCTGGCCGGGTTTGCCTACAACCGAAGGGTGATGATCCAGGGCTACCATGGCACCGGCAAGTCCACGCATATCGAACAGGTGGCGGCGCGGCTCAACTGGCCGTGCATTCGGATCAACCTCGACAGCCACATCAGCCGCATCGACCTGATCGGCAAGGACGCCATCGTGTTGCGCGACGGCAAGCAGGTGACCGAATACCGCGAGGGCCTGCTGCCCTGGGCGCTTCAGCATCCCTGTGCGCTGGTGTTTGACGAGTACGACGCCGGTCGCCCCGACGTGATGTTCGTGATCCAGCGNNTCGACCAGAACCGGGTGATCCGTCCCCATCCCGCGTTCCGGCTGTTCTCGACCTCGAACACCGTTGGTCTCGGCGACACCACCGGCCTTTATCACGGCACCCAACAGATCAATCAGGGTCAGATGGACCGCTGGAACATCGTGGCCACCCTGAACTATCTGCCGCACAAGGAAGAAGTCGGCATCGTGCTGGCCAAGGTGCCCAGCTACGATCAGCCCAAGGGCCGCGAACAGGTCGGCGCCATGGTTCGCCTGGCCGACCTGACCCGTGCCGGCTTCATCAACGGCGACATTTCCACCGTGATGTCGCCCCGGACGGTGATCACCTGGGCGGAGAATGCCGGCATTTTCGGCGATCTGGCCTTTGCCTTCCGCGTCACCTTCCTCAATAAATGCGACGAGGTCGAGCGGCCGACCATCGCCGAATATTACCAGCGTTGCTTCGGTACCGATCTGCCCGAGACCGGGATCAAGGCGACGCTGGTGTGATACCGGTGGGCAGAAGACATGACGAACGGCGGTGATGCCCCTTGACCCGCGTCACCTCATGGGTTCCAAGGGCCATCGGCCTTTGGTGGGGTCCAGGGGCACAGCCCCTGGTCGGGGGCAAGGGGCAAAGCCCCCAAGAATCCTCGACAAGGCTCACCGGTCCTGCAGCCAGACCGGCACCTCCGGTAACGGCAGCGCGCCGTCGCCGCCGTGCGGTCGCGGGGTCCCGGCCCGCATCGCCACCGGAACGGTGCCGATCCAGGCGGTCCACGGGCGGTCCTTCTCGATCTCGGCCGGCGGCTCCGACCTGATCTTGGCGGTTCCTTCGGTGATGGCGATGCGGACGACGCCGGTGGCCGCCAGTTCTGCGGCGTCGGGCGGCCGGACCAGGGCCCGGCGGCCCGGGGCCAGCTTGTCGATCAGTGCCAGCAGGGCCGTCCGCTTCTCGTCGGGAGACTCGACGGCCTCCCCGGTTCCGAACAGCACCACCGAGCGGTAATCGACCGAATGGCGCATCGCCGAGCGGGCCAGGACCAGACCGTCCACCAGTGCCACCGTGACGCAGACCGGGGCCCCGGAGGCGACGTGCAGAATCAGCCGCGAGCGGGCGGCACCGTGCAGATACAGCCAGCGTCCAAGGCGCCAGGGCGTGGTCGGAATCACCACCGGCGCGCCGTCCTCGACCATGCCGACATGGCAGACCAGCGCCTCGTCGAGAATGGCGTCGACGGTGGCGCGGTCGGGGTGTCCGCGCTGAGGCCGGCGATGCAGCGTGGTGCGCGGGGTCGCGGCCAGGACGTGGTCCGTCGGGGTTTCCCCGGACCCGGGGGTGACGGCGTGCGCAAGGCGGCCATCGGACGGCTTCGGCTGCCGATCGCCATCCCGGTCGACGACAGGGTTTGCGACTTTCCGGTTCATGGTGGGGGTCCCGATCAGATGGGGTGGCTCGGCACCCAGGATGACCTGCAAACGGCTCAGCCGAAAGCACCATTCGTGCGCCCCCGACCCCGAGTCCGAATCTTCGACACCGGGCGACCCGAAACCGTCGGCACATCTTGACTGGTCGGTCAATTCACGTATATTGCGGTAGGAAGTTTTCGCAGAAGGACTGCCGGAAGGACCGCGGCGATGGGCCGTATCGGGAACGATACCAAACAAAAGTTGATCGACACCGCGCTGGAGCTGATCTGGAAGAGCAGCTACGGGTCGGTCAGCGTCGACGACATCTGCAAGGCCGCGGCGGTGAAAAAAGGCAGTTTTTATCACTTTTTCCCGTCTAAGGTGCATCTGGCAATTGCCGCCATGGAAGAAGCGTCGTGTAGTATCCGGGTCGCCTATGACGAGATTTTTTCGATCAGTCGGGCTCCGGTCGAACGATTTGAACGGTACGCGGACCATGTTCACGAGATGCAGGTCGAAGCCGCCGTGAAATACGGCCATGTCTGCGGCTGTCCCTGCGCCTCGCTGGGCTCGGAAATGGCCGGGCAGGAAGAGGGGATCCGCGCCAAGTTTGAGGATATCACCCGCCGTAAGGAACGCTATTTCGAGAACGCATTGCGGGACATGGTCGCGGACGGGATTCTTCCGGGGCAAACCGACGTGAAGATCAAGGCGCAGGAAGTCTACGCCTATATCATGGGGCAACTCATGCTGGCCCGGATTCAAAACGACCTGGGGCCGTTGAAACGGGACTTGAAGCCTGGGCTGCTGCGATTGCTCGGTGTCAGCGAGACGGCGCCGCAGGGGGCCTGAAGGGGCAGTCTGATCGGCACCGGGGGTCATCTGGTCATTCGCCGCATTTGTGCGGCTTTTTTTGGAAGCTCGATTGTACCGACCGGTCAATTACCAAGCCACGGGCGTAGAATGTGGAGCGACGATGAAGACCTTGGGAAACCGCGGGCACCGTCCGGGCGGCGGAAGACCGTTTGCCGACGGTGGCGCCACCCGGTTCGCCGGGAAGAATGAGAAGGAGTATCCCCATGCTTGACATCCTGAAGGCCAAGACGCTGCTGGCGACCACGGCGTTGATGGTTGCCGGTGGCGTGGCCATCCTGGTGGCCGGTTCCGGCCATGGCGCCGATGCCGGCCCCGAGGCGGCGGTGGAACAGGCGGCGCCGGTCGGCATCAGCGTCATGAAGGAACAGCGGGTCCGCCTCTGGTCCGAATTTTCCGGCCGTCTCCAGGCGGTCGATTTCGCGGAAATCCGGCCCGAAGTCGGCGGCCGGATCATGGAGGTGCGGTTCCGCGACGGCCAGATCGTGAACGCGGGCGACACCCTGTTCGTCATCGATCCCAGCTCCTATCAGGCGGCGGTGGCGAAGGCCGAAGCCAATCTGGCCTCCGCAACCACCAACGCCGCGTTTTCCAAGACCGAACTGGAACGCGCCGAGGGATTGGTCAGAACCCAGGTGGTCTCGAAGAGCACCTATGACGGCCGTGCCAATGCCGAGCGCATGGCCCAGGCGGCGGTCGATGGGGCGGCGGCGGCGTTGAAGCAGGCCCGGCTCGACCTCGAACATGCCTTTGTCCGGGCGCCGATCACCGGACGGATCAGCCGGGCGGAGATCACCGTCGGCAATCTGGTGCAGACCGGGCCGGGCGCGCCGGTGCTGACCTCGATCGCCTCCAACCAGGGCATTTACGCCGATTTCGAGATCGACGAGCAAACCTACCTGCGGGACATTCGCGGACATGGTCAGGCGGGTCAGGGTCAGACGGGTCAGGGTCAGACGGGTCCGGCCCAGGCTCGGGCCATCCCGGTGGAACTGACGGTGGAGGGCGATGAGGGGCAGGTCTACCACGGGCAGGTTCAGAGCTTTGACAATCGGATCGACACCGCTTCGGGCACGATTCGCACCCGCGCGCTGTTCGCCAACGACAACGGTGCCCTGATGCCCGGCATGACCGTGACCGTCAAGGTGGCGAATGGCGACGAACACGCGGTGCTGCTGGTGCCGCAGGCCGCGATCGGCATCGATCAGAACAAAAAGTTCGTCTACGTGGTCGGTGGCGACAACCGGGTTGCCTACCGCGAAGTCCAATTTGGCAAGCCGGTCGGTGACAAGCGGGTTGTTTTGTCGGGGCTTGCCGCGGGAGAGCGGGTGGTCGTCGAAGGACTCCAGCACGTCCGCCCCACCAGTCTGGTCGAGGCCAAAGAGATCGGTGACACGCCATCGGCCCTGGCCTCGCGGTTCTAGTGGGCCGCGTCAGGTTATCTGACAGGAGCGCGGGCGTCTCGCCCGCATGCGGCCGGGACGGCCGCGCTCCCGGAGGCCATGCAATTTAGAGGACGCGATCCACCGGCCACCGCGAAAGGATCGGTGCCGATACCAATCGGCACCACCCGGTCCGCGGCCGGCGGCCGGTCAGTGCCGGGACCAACTTGACAGGACTGGGATTCTAATCATGACCCTTTCGCGCTTCTTCATCGACCGCCCGATTTTCGCCGGGGTGATCTCGACGATGATCTTCATGGCCGGGCTGATTTCAATGTTCCTGTTGCCGATTTCGGAATATCCCGAAGTGGTTCCGCCTTCTGTGATCGTCAGTGCCCAGTTTCCCGGCGCCAACCCGAAGGTCATCGCCGAAACCGTGGCCATGCCGCTGGAGGAGCAGATCAGTGGCGTCGAGAACATGCTGTACATGTCGTCGGAGGCGGCCTCCGACGGCACCCTGACCTTGACCGTGACCTTCAAGCTCGGCACCGATGCGAATCTCGCGCAGCAACTGGTTCAGGACCGGGTGAACCAGGCGACGCCGCGCCTGCCTGACGTGACCCGGCAACTCGGCGTGACCACAGTCAAAAGCTCGCCCGATCTGACCATGGTCGTGCATCTGATGTCGCCGAACGGCCGCTACGACATGCTGTACCTGCGCAATTACGCCCTGCTGAACGTCAAGGATCAACTGGCCAAGATTCAGGGCGTCGGCAGTGTTCAGCTTTACGGCTCCGGCGATTACGCCATGCGCATCTGGCTCAATCCCGACAAGGTTGCCGAACGCGGCCTGACCGCGGATCAGATCGTCGCCGCCATCCGCCGCCAGAACGTCCAGGTCGCCGCCGGCGTGATCGGCGGCCCGCCCTATGACCAGGGCGTCACCTTGCAGATACCGGTCAACGCGCTGGGACGTCTCAGCGATGCCGAGCAATTTTCAGATGTCATCATCAAACGCGATGCAAACGGGGTGGTTACGCGCCTCAAGGACGTTGCCCGGATCGAGATCGACGCCGCGCAATACGGTCTGCGTTCGCTGCTGGACAATCAGTCGGCGGTGGCCATTCCGATCTTTCAGAGCCCCGGCTCCAACGCCATCGAGATTTCCGATCAGGTCCGAAAAACCATGGCCGGGCTGAAGGAAAATTTCCCCGAGGGCATCGATTACAGCATCGTCTACGATCCGACCATCTTCGTGCGCGGCTCCATCAAGGCGGTGGTGACCACTCTGCTCGAGGCGGTGGCGTTGGTGGTGCTGGTGGTGATTCTGTTCCTGCAAACCTGGCGTGCGTCGATCATTCCACTGCTGGCGGTGCCGATCTCGATCGTCGGCACCTTCGCCATCATGCATATCTTCGGCTTCTCGATCAACGCCCTGTCCTTGTTTGGGCTGGTCCTGGCGGTCGGCATCGTCGTCGATGACGCCATCGTCGTGGTCGAGAATGTGGAGCGCAACATCGAAGCCGGCCTGACCCCGCGCGAGGCGACCCTGAAGGCCATGCGCGAAGTCACCGGCCCGATCATTGCCATCGCGCTGGTGCTGTGTGCGGTGTTCGTGCCCATCGCCTTCATCAGCGGTCTGACCGGCGAGTTCTATCGACAGTTCGCCCTGACCATCGCCTTTTCGACGGTGGTTTCGGCCTTCAACTCCCTGACCCTGTCGCCGGCGCTGTCGGCGGTGCTGCTGAAGGATCATCGCGCGCCCAGGGATGCCCTGACCCGCGTCATGGACCGGCTGTTCGGCGGCCTGTTCCGGGCGTTTAACCGGGTCTTCCTCAAAGGTTCGGTGGGCTATGGCCGCGGCGTGGCCGGCCTCGCCGGCCACAAGTCTCTGGCGGTGGTGGTCTATCTGCTGCTGCTGGGCGCGGCTTGGTTTGGCTTCAACGCCGTGCCGCCCGGCTTCGTGCCGATGCAGGACAAGCAGTATCTGGTCAGCTTTGCCCAGTTGCCCAACGGCGCCACCCTCGATCGCACGGAAAAAGTCATCCGGGCGATGTCGGAAATCGCCCTCAAGGAACCGGGCGTGGAAAGCGCCGTCGCCTTCCCCGGGCTGTCGATCAATGGCTTCATCAACAGCTCGTCGGCCGGCATCGTCTTCGTCACGCTGAAACCGTTTGACGAGAGGAGCAGCGCAGACCTGTCCGGTTTCGCGATTTCCCAAAAGCTGCAACAAAAGTACGCGGGCATTCAGGATGCTTTCATCGCGATCTTCCCGCCGCCCCCGGTGCTGGGTCTTGGCACCATCGGCGGCTTCAAGCTCCAGGTGGAAGACCGCGCCGACCAGGGCTACGAGGCGCTCGACGCCGTGATGCGGGAGGTCACGGCCAAGGCACGCCAGGCGCCCGAGCTGGTTGGCGTGTTCACCAGCTATGACATCAGCGTGCCGCAGCTTTTCGCCGATCTCGACCGGACCAAGGCGATGCAACTCGGAATCGATGTCCAGGATGTCTTCGACACCATGCAGATTTACCTGGGCTCTCTTTATGTTAACGATTTCAATAAGTTCGGTCGCACCTATCAGGTCGTGGCCCAGGCCGACAAGGAATTCCGCTCGAAGCCGGACGACATTCTCAAGCTTCAGACCCGTAACGACGCCGGCAAGATGGTGCCACTGGGAGCGGTGCTCCACCTCTCGGAAACCAACGGGCCGGAAACCGCCATGCGTTACAACGGCTTCCGTTCGGCGGATTTGAACGGGAATGCCGCGCCCGGGTATTCCTCGGGTCAGGCGCAGGCGGCGATCACGAAGATCCTCGCCGGGACCCTGCCCAAAGGCATGGGCTTCGAATGGACGGAACTGACCTATCAGCAGATTCTCGCGGGCAACACCGCCATGCTGATCTTTCCGCTCTGCGTGTTTCTGGTCTTCCTGGTGCTGTCCGCACAGTACGAGAGCGTGTTCCTGCCCCTGGCCATCATCCTGATCGTGCCCATGTGCCTGTTCTCGGCCATCGCCGGGGTCTGGCTGACCGGCGGCGATAACAACATCTTTACCCAGATCGGCCTGTTTGTGCTGATCGGCCTCGCCTGCAAGAACGCGATTCTGATCGTCGAATTCGCCAGCGAGCTTGAGCGGCACCAGGGCCGGACGACGGTGGCCGCCGCCGTCGAAGCCGCCCGCCTGCGCCTGCGCCCGATTCTGATGACCTCTCTCGCCTTTATCATGGGCGTGGTGCCGCTGGTGCTGTCGAGCGGAGCCGGGGCCGAGATGCGTCACGCCATGGGCGTCGCCGTGTTCTCGGGCATGCTGGGGGTGACGCTGTTCGGCCTGTTCCTGACCCCGGTGTTCTACGTCCTGCTGCGCGGGCTGGAAAAACGGCTGCTGCGCCCCCAGGCCGGGAGCCTTGCCGGATCGGTGGCGGTATCTGACGGGGTGTTGAAATGACGTGAGGCTCTTCTTGGGTTTCGGGGTGGTGGTGTTTTCTCTGAAAACAAAGGGTTGGCCGGAGCGTCGTGGGAGCGCGGGCCTCCTGCCCGCTCTTCACAGGCCCCATCGAAGATCGGCAACCGGTTCAGGTGCGAAGGGATTGGTGCGGTCGAATCGACATCATTCCCGCCCCGCACCGTCTCTGACCCGATCGGCCCGGAATTGAGGGCGCCGCCGGCGTGAACCGGCGCTGTCCGCCCGTCACCAAGGGTTCATGCCCGCGTTCCGCCGCCCATGCTAGGGTTGCGGGACGGCAGGGTCATCGGGAGAGCGTCGGCGGCCGTGCGGGGGAACTCCGCTCCCTTCGGGGCACCTCTCGCCAAAGGCCGGCGGCCCTTGGAACCCGGGGCGCGAAAGCCGGGCTGGTTCTCCCCCGATGGCGCTGCCGGTTGCGACGAAAGGTGGGAGGCCGCGCCATGTTCAGGATGTTGAGGATTGGGAGTCCGGCGGTTGCGATCGCCGGCGCCATGGTGGTGGCGATGGTCGCGGGTGGTCCGGCGCAGGCGCGTGACCGCATCCGCATCGTCGGCTCGGGAACCGTCTTTCCCTTTACCTCGGCGGTGGGCGATGCCTTCGCCCGCCGCACCGGCTTCAAGGCCCCGGTGGTGGAGGCCACCGGTACCGTGGCCGGTCTCAGGCTGCTCTGCGCCGGTGTCGGCGACCGCTATCCCGACCTGTCGAACGCCTCCCGCCGGATGACCGCCGAAGAGTTCGACCGCTGCGCCGCTCATCAGATCGGGCCGATCGTGGAAGTCAGGATCGGTTACGATGGCATCGTGATCGCCACCCGCAAAGGGGGCACGGCGCTGCCGCTGACCTCACTCTCCCTGTGGCGGGCGCTGTCGGCCAGGCTGCCCGACCATGGCTTCCTGGTGGACAATCCCAACCGGCGCTGGCACGACGTCGACCCGGAGGCGCCCGACCTGCCGATCGAGGTGCTCGGACCGCCACCGACCTCGGGAACCCGCGAGGTCTTCATCGAACGGGTGATGCATCAGGGGTGTCTGGCCGCGCCCGAGGTCCAGGCCCTGGAGTCCGAGGCCACCCGCGAGCAGGCGTGCGGACACCTGAGAGAGGACGGCGTCTACATCGAGGCCGGAGAATACTATCACCTGATCGTCCAGCGGCTGGCCGCGTCCCACGGCGGCGCCATCGGCATCTTCGGCTTCAGCTACTACGACCAGAACCGCACGGTCATTGAGGCCCTGCCGGTGGACGGCATCGCTCCGACCCCGGCGACCATCGCCTCCGGCCGCTATCCGCTGGCGCGACCGCTGTTCATCTATGTCAAGACCGCGCATCTGACCCTGGCGCCGGGCATCCGGGAGTTGCTGGGCGAATATCTCAGCGCCGATGCGGTCGGACCCGGCGGCTACCTGACCGAGCGTGGCCTGATTCCGCTGCCCGACGATCTGCATGCCGCCGCGGTGGCGGTTGCGACCTCCCTCACGCCGATGACCCGTCCCTGACCCGTCCCTGACCCGGCGTGCGGGACAAAAAGTCGCAACGCCTCAGCCCGCAATCGGGGAATGGCTCCCCCCGCGAAACCGGGGGCCATTTGTCTCGAAATCTTCGGTTTCGGGCTCAAAGGTGGTCCGCACCCGCCTCCACCGGCGGCGAGTGTTGTTCAGACCCCGTCCAAACCGGCAAAACCGGGCGGCTGGTCGCCGTTTCGGGCCAATTGAGAATTGGCAAGGCCTCCGACCCGGTGCTTTCCGGGGCAAGGTACACCCTTCGGCGAATTGAAAGTGCCCGGGCGACGCCCCATTCTCTGAGTCGTAGCGCACTCGGACCGGGGTGGAAACGATGCGGTTGCTGAATTGGATGCTGTCGCATGTTGTTCAGGTCGGCAGATTGAGGGTTTACGACGCCGATGGACGGTTTCATGAATTTTCGGGGGCTCCGGGGCCGGTGGCGGCGATCAGGCTGGCCGACCGCGGGCTCCATCGTCGTATCCTGCTAAGCCCGGAACTGGCCCTGGGCGAAGCCTATATGGATGGCCGGCTCACCTTCGAGGAGGGCACGACACTCCGGGATTTCCTGACGCTGCTGTTCGTCAACCCCGGTGCGCCGGAATATCTGGAGGGGCTGAGGCGCGGGCTGGTCGCCGGCTGGGACCGCCTGATCTCATGGCTGCCGGGTTTCGCCATCGGCGCGGCGCGGCGCGACGTGGCTCACCACTATGACCTGTCCCGCCAATTGTTCGAGCTGTTCCTCGACGAGGATCTGTTCTACTCCTGCGCCTGTTTCGAGACAGGGACCGAGAGCCTGGAGCAGGCCCAGCGCCGCAAATGCGCCCTGATCACCCGCAAGCTTTGTCTCAGGCCGGGGCAGCGGGTGCTCGACATCGGCAGCGGCTGGGGTGGGCTCGCACTCTATCTGGCGCGCCACGCCGGGGTCGACGTGACCGGTGTCACCCTGTCCGTCGAACAGCTTCAGGTGGCCACCGAACGGGCGGCGGCGGCCGGGCTGGCCGATCGGGTGCGCTTTCACCTGATGGACTATCGCGAGGTCAACGGCTGCTTCGACCGCATCGTGTCGGTGGGAATGTTCGAGCATGTGGGCGTCCGCCACTACGACCGTTTTTTCTCGGTGGTGGGTCGTCATCTGGCCGATGACGGGGTGGCGTTGCTGCACTCCATTGGCCGCAGCGATCCGCCCGGCGGCGCCAGTCCGTGGCTGAACAAGTACATCTTCCCCAACGGCTATTCGCCGTCCCTGTCCGAGGTGCTGGCGGCAACCGAACGCCAGCACCTGTGGGTGACCGATGTCGAAATTCTGCGCCTGCACTACGCCCGGACCCTGGCCGAGTGGCAGCGGCGTTTCCAGGCCAACCGCGATCGTGTCCGCGCACTCTATGACGAGCGGTTCTGCCGGATGTGGGAGTTGTATCTGCTCTCGTGCGAACTGGTGTTCCGCCGGTGCAGCGGCATGGTGTTCCAGATGCAACTGGCGCGCAATCGGGACGCCGTACCTTTGACCCGGACCTATCTGTGGTCGGAGCCGGAGCCGTTTTCGCGGCAGGAACTCATGACCGCCGGCCGGTTTCCGACCTCCGACCCGGATTACGCCGATCCGGGTTACAAGGGCGGCCCATCGCCGGAGCAGGGCCAAAGGTACCCGCTCTCCCCGGTGAACACGCTGCCTGCGGAGTCTCCGCCGCCGGCGCCGCCATCCTGTTGACGCGCCGGTGATCGGGGCCCGCGGTCAGCCGGTCCCGACCTTGCGGTCGTCGGTGGCGACGACTTTGCGCTCGTCGGGACGCTTCTTGGAGGCGGGCTGGTAGGCAATGGCGGCATGTTCGGCGCAATACGGCATGCCGAGTTGCGCCGGACGGCCGCAAAAGTGGAAGTCGTGATGTTTCGGGTCGCCGACCGGCCATTTACACATGCGTTCGGTCAGGGCCAGGATGGTCGCGCCACGGGTGGTTTTCTTCTTGATGGGCGAGGGACGACCCGAGAGACCCAGCCGGTGCGCCTTGCCGATGACGGCGTTGCGGCTCACATCACCCATCGTATCGGCGATTTCGCTGGCGCTCATGCCCTGCCCCCACAGGATCTTGAGTTGTTCAATGCGCTCGTCGGTCCAACTCATCGGGTGTCTCCACGCTGACAATATGTCGACAAAAGCCTGCCCCTTTTTCTTGGCTTGTCTGCCCGGCGTCAGGGCGGTACTGCGCCTGAAGGGGCGGGACCGAAGGAGTCCGCCGGGTCAGACCTGCAATATATTGTACCTGACTTAATCCATCGTACCAGATCACGGGATTGCAGGATAGGGGATTCAAAACGGTGCGATAGCCAACAGTAGGCGAAAACGCTTTCGGATGCAACCGAAGGCGGGATACCCCGGCCGAAGATTCGATGGCTGCGGCCGCCGGCGGCCTGGGCAATCCGATTGTCCGGTCGGGGCGGTCATTAGAGATCAAAGGGTTGGCGTCGGGTCGGAGCGGCCGGCTGCGGCACGGTGCCACAGGGCGCGAACCCCGACGCCGGGACCGGTAACCGGCCAGGCGCCGCCGCCGGGGCATTTTCCCCGGCAAGGCGCTGTCTCCATTCGCCCCACGGCCCTGGCCCCGGCTTGGGACGCCGGGGCCGACACCGTCCGGTTTTGCTCTGCCTGCCGGGGACATGGACTTTGGCGCGATGCTGCCTTCCGGTCGGCGCACTGGCGGCAAGGCGAGGGCGATGCTAGCTTGCCCGGACACTGCCGTTGCGGCAATCCCGTTTCCCGACAGGGTCCCGAATCAGCATGTCCGTTCTCATCGAACCTGCCGTCACCCCGGAACTCGCCGCCGGGCACGGGCTCACACCGGACGAATACCGGCGTCTGCTGGAGATTACCGGTCGCCCGCCGACCTTTACTGAACTTGGCATCGTCTCGGTGATGTGGTCCGAGCATTGTTCCTACAAGTCGTCGAAGGTCTGGTTAAGGACCTTGCCCACCGAAGGTCAGCGGGTGATCTGCGGACCGGGCGAGAATGCCGGGGTGGTCGATATCGGTGACGGCCAGGCGGCGATCTTCAAGATGGAAAGCCACAACCATCCGTCGTTCATCGAGCCGTACCAGGGCGCGGCCACCGGGGTTGGGGGCATCCTGCGCGACGTCTTCACCATGGGCGCCCGGCCGGTCGCCAACCTCAACGCCCTGCGGTTCGGCAGTCCCGACCATCCCCGGACCCGCCACCTGATCTCGGGCGTGGTGGCCGGGATCGGCGGCTATGGCAACTGTGTCGGAGTGCCCACGGTGGGCGGCGAAACCA
>PLTC01000049.1 GCA_003165295.1 Rhodospirillales bacterium
CGCCAAATTCACCCCGACCCTAGCCACTCTTAGTTAACGATCCATGACCGTGCCCGGGATAATTGCCGCAGCGCACCAAAACCTGGCGACGCGGTATCCCTTGGCCCTGGGACTCAGCGCCCTTCGGCGCGCCCCTTGAGCGCCTGATTCATGGCCTCGAAGCCGGCCCGGGTCGCCTGTTGCAGGGCGGGAATGAACAACGGCACCAGCACCCCGGAAAAATCCTCGACATGGCGCAACCGGCAACGGTCGGGCGCCGGCGCCTCGATCTCGAAGCCATGCTCGCCGTCGAGCAGGCCGGGAACCACCACCTGACCGACCCAACGCAATTCCCGCGGCGCCGCCACCACCTTCAGCCGCGGCCTGAAGGTCATTACCGGCTTGCCGGGCAACGCCAGCCGGACCGTGAGCGTCGCCCCCGCCCTGACCTTGCCCTCGATTGCCACGATGAACGGATTCCACTGGGGATAGGCGGGAAAATCGGTGAGGATCGCCCACACCCGTCTGGCCGGCGCGGCAATGTCGACGAACGTATCCAGTTGGGTGGCGTCGATGTGGTCATCAGGCATGGTCAAGCCAACTCCGGTACAGATCCGCGGTCTCCCGGTCGAAGCATACGAAGCGAACCTCGCGGACCCCTTCCGACCCGGACCCCGCCGGGTCGGCCCGCGCCAGTTCGTCGCGCACGGTGGCGACGGCAATGCCGGCGGCGCGATCCCGCGGGAATCCATAGACGCCGGTGCTGATGGCCGGGAACGCCACGCTGCGGCAGCCGTGACCGGCCGCCAGCGCCAGCGCATTGCGGTAACAGGCGGCGAGCAGCGCCGCCTCCCCGTCCTCGCCGCCGCGCCAGACCGGACCGACACAGTGGATGATATGGCGGGTCCTGAGGCCGAAACCGGGGGTGATCCGGCATTCCCCGGTCGGACAGCCGCCGAAGACATCAAGGGCGTCCTGAAGCCCGGGTCCGGCGGCGCGATGGATGGCACCGTCAACACCGCCGCCGCGTTTGAGCATGCCGTTGGCGGCATTGACCACCGCGTCCACCTCCTCGCGGGTGATGTCGCCCTCGACCACTGTCAGCCGCCAGCCGACGGCGTGCGGCACACCGGCCGGCTCATCCGGGTCCGGGTTATCCCGGGCCGGCCCATCCCTGCCCGGTTCATCCGGCACGGTCGGTCCTGCCTCTTTGTTCATACCGATGGCGCTCCATCGCCTCCAGGACCAGTTGCGCCGCTTCTTCGGCATCGCCCCAACGTGTCACCCGAATCGACCGGCGACAACCGGCTTCCCCGACGCAACCGGCATCCTCAACGTTGACGAAAAAGTCCACCACCTGATCCAGCAGGGGCGAAGGCAGACTGCGGTAACTGGTGGTGTGGGCAAAGAACGGATGCAGCCGTTCCCTCGGCCCGGCCAACAGCCGGGTGGCTTCGACTCCGTCTTTGCCGATCAGTCCCAACACACCGATGGGACGCGAACGCAACAGCGCACCCGGCAGCACCGACACCGACCCGACCACCAGCGCCTGACACGGTTCGCCGTCGGGCATCAGGGTCTTCGGCACGAATCCGTAATTTCCGGGATGACCGGGGGCGCCGGCATCGCCCTGCATGGGAATTTCCACCACCACCGTAATATCCCAGGGAGGCGCCCGGCCCGCCGGAATCTTGCTGAGATCCATAAACCGGCACTTTCGTCTGCAAACCGGCACTTTCGTCTGCCCATTACCCGACCCTTCCGGGTCCGGTCGCGAATGCCATAGTTTAGGCGCAAATTACCGGCAAGGCTACCCGCTTGAGGGCAAAACAGCCCGCCCCGCTGTGGCTCCGGGGGCTGGAAAAAAAAGTCCCGGGTTCCGAGGGCCACCGGCCTTTGGTCGGGGGGGGGTCCGGGGCGGAGCGACGCTCCCCCCCGGAATCGCAGCACGCGGATTCTCCCGATTGCCTTGAACGCGATGCCAAGGACTGTTGCCGAAGTGCGAGACGGTGTTGTACATCAACCGATGGCGACGCGGCGCCACCGCGACGGCGCCGGCCGGGCACGACCCGGCTGCCGGCCGTGTCGTGGTCGACGGGGTTCAAATTATTTTCCGGATATGTTGGCATGACGTTCCCTGAAACGTATGGAATGGGTCCGACGGCGTGTCGGTGTTCTTCGCGGCGTCCAGGCGGGGATGAACCGGCCCCGATGCTGTCGGTGGTGATCCCATTTTTCAACGAAGGTCCGAACGTCGACGCCCTGTTCGCCCGGCTGCTGCCGATTCTGGACGGGCTGGGCGTCACCTGGGAGGTGGTGTGCGTCAACGATGGCAGCCGTGACGACACCCTGGCGCGCCTGTTGGCGGTCCGTCACGCCCACAAGGCGGTGCGGATTGTCGAACTTTCGCGTAATTTCGGCAAGGAACTGGCGCTGTCGGCCGGACTGGCCTTCGCCCGGGGCGATACCGTGGCGCCCATGGATGCCGACCTTCAGCACCCGCCCGAGTTGCTCGGCACCCTGATGGCCAAGTGGCGGGAGGGGTATGACGTGGTCATTGCGGTGCGCGACCACCGCACCGGCCAGAGTCTGGGCCACCGGTTGTCGGCCCGGTTGTTTTACTGGCTGTTCGATCACATGTCCGAGGTCAAGCTGCCGCGCGAGGCCGGCGACTTCCGGCTGCTCGACCGGCGGGTGGTCGAGGTGATCAACCGGATGCCAGAACGCACCCGGTTCATGAAGGGCATCTTCGCCTGGATCGGTTTCCGCCAGATCTGCGTGCCCTACGAGCAGGGCGAACGGGCCATCGGGACCAGCCGTTGGGGCTTCCTCAAGCTGCTGCACCTGTCGCTGGACGGACTCACGGCATTTTCGAACTTTCCCCTGCGGGTCTGGGGCCTGGTCGGAGCGGCGGTGTCGTTGCTGGCGTTCTTTTACGGAATCTTCCGGGTGGTGCGGACCCTGGTCTACGGCATCGACGTGCCCGGCTTCGAGTCCCTGATCGTGGCCATCATGTTTCTCGGCGGCATCCAGTTGCTGACCCTGGGGATCATCGGCGACTACCTCGGCCGGGTCTTCTCCGAGGTCAAGGGCCGGCCGCTGTTCATCGTCCGGGCGGCCTATGGCTGGGACGAGGACGAGAACGATATTCATCATGGTCCGCTGCCGTCACCGGTGGAGCGGCCAACGCGCCGCCCCGGGTGATGGCGGTCCACAGGCCGACCGGACCGGACGGGTGGCCCGGCGCCCGGCATCGACCCCGGTGGTGAGAGTTGCCAATTCGGGGTCGATTCCGTTACAACGTCCCCGCCCGGTCGTTGCCTGCAAAGCCGGCGCCCGCCAGTGTTCCGGCCAGGAGGCCAGTCGGAGGGAGCAAGCACCATGACCGCCGAGGTCAGCAAGCCGGAGACCGGTGAGCCCCACCGCTCCGGCGGGGGCGTCCGTACCGGACCCCCCGGCGCCGGGCTGATTCATCTGGATCATCTGTTCGACGATCTGGCCTGGGTGTGGCTGCTGGCGGTCGCCGTACTGGTGGTGCTGACCTTTCGCGAATACGGCATCATCTGGGACTCCGAAGTTCAGGACGAATACGGCCGCAAGCTGCTGTCTTTCTACCTGTCCGGTTTCCAGGACCGTTCGGCGTTCGAATTCCAGAACCTGTATCTTTACGGCGGCGCCTTCGACCTGACCGCGGCGCTCCTCAACAAGATCTCCCCGCTCGGCGAGTACGAGACCCGGCATCTGCTGGGCGGCATGGTCGGCGTGCTCGGGCTGATCGGAGCATGGCGCCTCGCCCGGACGCTGGCCGGAGAGCGGGCCGGATTCTTTGCGGTCATGCTGCTGACGCTGATCCCGGACTATTACGGGCACATGCTGGTCAACCCGAAGGATGTGCCCTTCGCCTGCGGCATGACCTGGACCCTCCATCTGGCCTGCCGCACCGTCAGCCAGTTGCCGCGGCCACGGCTCGGGACCGTGCTCGGTTTGGGGCTGGCGCTGGGACTGACGCTCGGCACCCGCATCGGCGCCGTGCTCGCCGGGTTCTATCTGGTGCTGATCCTGGTCCTTTACCTTGAACTGCTGCGGCGCGCCGGGGCCACGCTCCGCGAGACCCTGGGCAGCGCCCGGCGCCTTGTGCTCGCCTACCTGCCGGCGCTGATCCTGGCCTATGTGGTCATGGGCGTGTGCTGGCCCTGGGCGTGGCAGTCACCGCTCAACCCCCTGGTCGCGCTCAGCGTGTTTTCCCACTTCACCTGGCCCAATCAGGTCCTGGCGGCCGGCGTGGTCTTCAAGGCGTCAGATCCACCGATCTGGTACCTGCCGCTGATGCTCGCGGTGAAGTTGCCCGAAATGGTGCTGGTCGGGCTGGGCCTCGCCATCTGGTTTGCCGGTGGCTGGCTGGTGAGCTGGCTCGGCGACCGCCGGCACGGCTTTGCCGTGGACGCGGACGGGCTGCGCCGCCTCCAGTTCCTGATGGTGACGCTGGCGGCGCTGTTTCCGATTGCCTACTTCCTGATCTTCCGGCCCGAAGTTTACAATGGTATCCGGCACTTCCTGTTCATCGTGCCGCCGCTGGCGGTGCTCGCCGCGGTGGCCTTCGACCGGCTGTGGCACTCCATCGACGGTGGTCCCCGTCTGCTCGGCCAGGCGGTGCTGGCCTGCTTCGCCGTCGCCGTGGTGATACAGGCCTGGATCATGATGGAACTGCACCCCAACGAGTCCATCTATTACAACGCGCTGGTGGGCGGCGTGAAGGGCGCCGACGGCCGGTTCGAACTGGACTATTGGGGCACCTCGATCGCCCAGGCCGCCGAAGAGCTGGCCACCTACGTCCGGGACGAAAACGGCGGCAATCCCATCGACCGGACCTACAAGGTGCTGGTGTGCGCCAACCCGGAATCGGCCATGTACTTTCTGCCCAAGCAGTTCGAACTGACCCGGGTCATCGCCGAAGGCGACTTCTTCATCGGTCTCACGCTGTCGGGCTGCGACAAGAGCGTTGACGGTCAGCAGATCATCCGGGTCGAACGCTTCGGCGCGGTGCTCAGCGTGGTCAAGGACCGCCGGGACCTCAAGGAGCAATCGGTGAACATCGTCAAGGCCCCGCCCCAGCCGGTGCTGACGCCGTTGCTGCCCGCCACCTCCACGCCGATGCCCCCGGAAATGCGCTGACCGGCGTTCCGGGGAGGGGCCTGGGTCAGCCGACCCGTTGAGCGGAGCGGATCACCCGGTTAAACAACGTGTTGGATATGCCTAAACTGGCAACGATCTCTTCCTTCAGCTGACCGGCCCGGTACCGGCGAATAATCTCGGCGTTGAACTGCGTTTCGAGTTCCCGACGCTCCTGCTCACGCTTGGCCTTCTGTTCCGACTTGATTTTCCAGTCTTCAAATGTCATTCGGCGCCTCAAACGGCAGATCGGGTTGAACAGGCTCGATGGGCTTGACTCGATGGGCTGGACTCGATGGGCTGGACTCGATGGCCATGTCGTCGCCTGATCACGATGGCCCGCTTTAATTTTAGCCCGTCCGGCGCCGCGTTGCCACGGCTCCCGGCGCAATGCTTCCCCGCGCGCAACCATGGTGGACTTTGCCCCCATGCCCCCGACCGGTGCCTGACCCCGGCCCCCATGGGCGAGCGCCCTTGGAACCCCGGACTACAGCGCCTGGAAATCCAGGGCCACGTCGAAATTCCTGACGGTGTGGGTCAGCCAGCCGAGAGAGATCATATCGACGCCGGTTTCCGCGATGGCCCGGACCGTCGCCGGGGTAATGCCGCCCGAGGCTTCGGTAATGATTCGGCGACCGACCATGGCCACCGCCTGACGCAAGGTCGCCGGGTCCATGTTGTCGAGCAGGACCGCGTCCACATCCAGGGTCAGCAATTCCTCCAACTGGGAGAGCGTGTCCACCTCGACCTCGATCTTGACCAGATGGCCGATCTGCGCCCGCGCCCGCAGGATGGCCGGGCGCAGGCCGCCGGCCACCACCAGATGATTGTCCTTGATCAGCACCGCGTCATCCAGACCAAAGCGGTGGTTGCTGCCGCCGCCGACCCGGACCGCGTATTTTTCCAGGGCGCGCAGGCACGGCGTGGTCTTGCGGGTACAGGTGATCTCGGTATCCAGGTCGCGAATCTGCTCCACCACCTGCCAGGTCGCGGTGGCGATGCCCGACAGCCGCCCCAGGATATTGAGCGCGGTCCGCTCGGCCGACAGGATCGGGCGGGCAGCGCCTTCGATCAGCGCCAGCGTGGTTCCCGCCGCCACATCCGCACCGTCACCGGCCAGGATGTGGATGGAAAGGCCGGAGTCGAGCAAACTGAAGGCCGACAGGGCCGCGGCAAGGCCGGCAATGCGGCCGGCGGAGCGGGCGACCAACCGGGCTTCGGCCCGGGTCTCGGGCGGCACCACCGCATCGGTGGTCAGGTCGCCGGCCCGGCCCAGGTCTTCCTCCAGGGCCCGGCGCATCAACTTTTCATAGAACAGCGGATAGAGAGGTGTAACTGGCAGGTGCGTCGGCATGGCGTTTCGCTGCTGGTTGGTCTTGATGTTACGGCAAGGACGGTATGGATTGCCGGCCCCCGCTTACCCGGCCTCGAGGTCCGCCAGGGTCAGGAACCGCCGCGGCTGGACCGGAACCGCCGGCACCGGGAAATCGGTGCGGTAATGGGCGCCCCGGCTCTCGCGACGGGCCAGCGCGGCCGCGGTGATCAGTCGGGCGGCCAGCACCCGGTTGCGCAGCTCGCACCAGCGGACCAGTCCGGCCGCGGTCGGCGACGCCCCGGCTTCGCTCCCGGCGGCGGCGGCGGTCGCAACCAGTCCGTCCAACCGCCGGGACAGACCGGCCAGACTCTCGCCGGCGGCGCTCAGGCCATCGTGATCGCGCGCAAGGCCGACCCGCTCGTACAGGGTCCGGCGCAGGACCAGGGCCATGGCCGCCATCTCGTCGAAGGCGACCTCACCCCCGGGCACCACCGGCAGCACCGGCACCTGAGGCGACGGGACGCCCGCCGCCGGAGCCGCCCGTACCCCGGCCGCGACATCCCGGGCGATCCGGCTGGCGAACACGATGGCTTCGAGCAGGGAATTGCTGGCCAGCCGGTTGGCGCCATGGACGCCGGTACAGGCCAGTTCCCCGCAGGCCCACAGGCCGGGCACCGAGGTCCGGCCATCGGCATCGGTCACCACGCCGCCCATGTGGTAATGCGCGGCCGGCGCCACCGGCACCGGGGTCTTGGCGGGCTCCAGGCCGGCTTCCCGACACAAGGCCAGGACGGTGGGAAAGCGGTCGGCGCCGGCCCGGCTCAGGGCCGGGCGCAGGTCCAGGGTGACGCGCTCCCCCGCGGCGACCCGCCGCCACACCGCCCGCGCAACCACGTCGCGGGGGGCCAACTCGGCCAGCGGATGCTCGTCGGCCATGAACCGCCGGCCGCAGCCGTCCAGCAACAGCGCACCTTCGCCGCGCAGGGCCTCGGTCAGCAGCGGCATGGGCGCGCCGTCATCGGCCGGGGAAACCGCGAGAGCGGTGGGATGGAACTGCACGAACTCCAGATCGCCAAGCCGGGCCCCGGCCCGGGCGGCCATGGCCAGACCGTCGGCGGTGGCCTCGGGCGGGTTGGTGGTGCGCAGATACAGGCTGCCGATGCCGCCGGTGGCCAGCACCACCCGGGGGCAGCGGTAAAACACCTGACGGCCGGCGGCATCAAGGGCCAGCAGGCCGGAGACCTCGCCCCCGGCCAGCACCAGATCGACGGCACAGCTCCGCTCCACCACCCGAATCGATGGCGTCCCGCGCACCCGGGCCACCAGCGCCTGAACCAGGGTGTGACCGGTGGCGTCGCCGCCGGCATGCAGAATGCGCGGGCGACGGTGCGCGGCCTCCTGGCCAAGGCGGGGCACGCCGTCGCCGTCCAGGTCAAACGGCAGGCCCTGGGCAATCAGGGTCCGGGCCTCGATGGCGCCATCCTCGGCCAGCAGCCGGACCATGGCCTCGTCACACAGACCGGCGCCGACCGCCAGGGTATCGTCGGCGTGGTCCGACGGAGAATCATCGAGCGCCACCGCCGCGGCGATGCCGCCCTGGGCCAGATCGCTGGAGCCACCGGCCAGGAACGGCGTCTTGGTCAGCAGCGTCACCGGCCGCGGCGCCAGACGCAAGGCGGTGAGCAGGCCGGCCAGACCCGACCCGACCACCAGGACCTCCGCGTCCTCGGTCCGAACAGCGGGAGACGACGGGGCCACGGAAGCGGTCATCGGCCTATTTGCCGACCGCAACCATGCGCTCCACGGCCCGCCGCGCCCGTTCGGCGATGGCGGGATCGATCTCGATCCGAGGCGTCAGAGACAGCAGGGAGTCCCGGATTTTGGCCAGGGTGATGCGCTTCATGTGGGGGCACAGGTTGCACGGCCGGATGAACTCCAGCTCCGGGAACTCGACGGCGACGTTGTCGCTCATGGAGCACTCGGTGACCATCAGGACCTTGGCCGGCCGGCGATCCCGGACGAATTCGATCATCCGCGCCGTGGAGCCGACGAAATCGGCAACACCCAGCACGTCGGGCGGACACTCGGGATGGGCGAGCACGGTCAGGCCGGCATGGCGCGCGGCGTAGTCGGTGATCTCGGCACCGGTGAATCGCTCATGCACCTCGCACTGGCCGGCCCAGGGAATGATTTCGACCTTGGTCTGTCCGGCGACATAAGCGGCCAGATAGCGGTCGGGCAGAAAGATCACCCGCCCGCAGCCCAAAGACTCCACCACCTCGACGGCATTGCCCGAGGTGCAACAGATATCGGTCTCGGCCTTGACCTCGGCCGAGGTGTTGACATAGGCGACCACCGGCACCCCGGGATGGCGCGCCCGCAACGCCCGGACATCGGCGCCGGTGATCGAGGCCGCCAGCGAGCAACCGGCCTCCAGGTCGGGCATCAGCACGATCTTGTCGGGGTTGAGCAACTTTGCGGTTTCGCCCATGAAGTGAACGCCGGCCAGCACGATCACCCGGGCTTCGGTGGCCGCGGCCTTGCGGGCCAGCGCCAGCGAATCCCCGACGATGTCGGCGACACAGTGATAGATTTCCGGCGTCATGTAGTTGTGCGCCAGCACCACCGCATCCCGCTCGCGCTTCAGCCGGTTGATCTCGTGGATCAACGGGGCGTGGACCGGCCACTCCAGGGGCGGAATCACCCGCCTGACCCGATCATAGAGGGCCTGATCGGTCACGGACCCGGCGTTCGGGGATTCAACGGCAGGGGAGGTCGACGACGGAGGAAGCGGCGATCCCGGTTCAACGAAGGCAACGGTCATGGTCCGAACGCTGGCTGGGGTGAGGGACTGACGGACGTCCCGATATTGACAGGTCTGCTGGGCGCGGCACCATGCCGCGCGCAGTCGGCAGCAAAACCACGATTGGCCGGCAAGTCAACGTCATTTTAGCATAATCGTAAAACTGCTTCAGGTTCGGGCGGCCGTCGGCCCCAAGGGACGCGGCGGCAGAGTCCGAACACCGGGTTCCGACACCGAAGTCGTTGCCGGTCCGGCCGCGTTGGGCAATGATCGGCAGCGGCGGGCGGCCTGCCCCCAAATCGGCAGCGGCCAGGTCCATGGCGGACGAACTCTCTCTGAAAGAGGAGAATGACCCGGTGGCAGAGATGGTCCTGCTGGTGATCGGGCTGGCCGGCGGCCTTGCCGCCGGACCGGTATGGTCCCTGATCCGTCTGGTGAACCGGGAGCGACGGCGCGTGCGGGAACTGGCCGGACGGCTGGCCGCGGTGGTGGCGACCTCTCCGGCGCCGGTCTGCGGTTGGCCGGTCGGCCTCGAGCCCGGGCCGCCGGAGATCGCCGCCGCCGATTTCGCGGCGACGCTGGGGCTCGAGCACATCAAGCGGCCCGAGGACATCGCCCGGGCGCTGGCCCCGGCCGACGGCACCACCTTTCTCTTGGCATTCTCCGATCTGTGCCGGGAAGGCCGCAGCTTCCGGCTTCAGGCGATGGCCGGCGACGTGATCCGCCGGTTCGTGCTGTCCGGCCATCGCCACGGCGGCTTCAATCTGGTCTGGTTGGAGGACGGGGCCGTCCTGGCCGCGGAACGGATGCGCAGCGGCGCCGCCCTGGCGGCGCTGCGGGCCGCCGACCATCACCGCAACATCTTTCGCGCGGTGCTCGACCTGCTGCCGGTGCCGCTCTGGCTGCGTCGGGAAGACCTGGCCATTTCCTGGTGCAATCGGGCCTATGCCGCCGCCCTCGACAGCACCGTCGCGGCGGTGATCAGGACCGGCGGCGAACTGGGCGGCGGCAAGGCCCTGGCCCAACGCGCCCGCGCCGCCGGAATCGCCCAAAGCGAAACCCGGCGGGTGGTGATCGGCAGCGACCGGCATGTGATCGAGGTCACCGAGGCGCCGTTGAGCCTGCCCGCCCAGGACCCTCCCGGAACCGGAACGGCGACGACGGCGCTCATGGTCGGCTTCGCCATCAATCGCAGCCGCGAGGAGGCGTTGCGGGCCGACCTCGCCCGCCATGTCTCGGCCCACGCCGCGGTGCTGGAACAACTCGGCTCGGCAATCGCCATTTACGGCGCCGACCGCCGGCTCAGCTTCTACAACCAGGCCTATGTCCGGCTGTGGGGGCTGGATGAAGGCTGGCTCGCCACCCTGCCCAGTTTCGCCGAAGTGCTGGAAGAACTGCGCACCCGCCGCCGCCTGCCCGAATACGCCGACTTTCCGCAGTTCAAGAAGGAAAATCTCGCCCTCTTCACCGACCTGATCGAGCCCCGCGAAACCCTGATGCATCTTCCCGACGGCACCACCTTGCGGCTTCTGATTGTTCCACACTCCTTCGGCGGCCTGATATTCGTGCTGGAAGACGTGACCAACACCCTGGCGCTCGAATCGTCCTACAATATCCTGATGGCGGTGCAGCAGGAAACCCTCGACAATCTGGCCGAAGGCATCGCGGTGTTCGGTGGCGACGGCCGGCTCAAACTGTCCAACCCGGCCTATGCCGCCATGTGGCGGCTCGGCGTCGACGCCCTGGCCGGCGAGCCCCACATCACCACCCTGCTGGAACGGGTCCGGGCCTTGGTGGACCGGGGCCAGGACTGGCCGACGCTCAAGGAGCGGATGGTCGCCGCTACCCTCGAACGCACCGCCCGCAACGGCCGGCTCGAACGGACCGACGGCTCGATGCTTGACTTTGCCTATGTGCCGCTGCCCGACGGGGCGGTGCTCACCACCTTTCTTGATGTGACCGACAGCGTCCGGGTCGAACAGGCGCTCCGCGCCCGCAACGCCGCCCTGGCCGAGGCCGACCGGCTCAAGACCGAGTTCCTCGCCAATGTCTCCTACCACCTGCGGACGCCGCTCAACTCGATTATGGGTTTTGCCGAGATGCTGGCCAATCAGTATTTCGGCCGGCTCAACGAACGCCAGATGGAATACAGCCGGAACGTCCTGACCGCCGGCGCCTCGCTGCTGGCCATGATCAACGACATTCTGGACCTGGCGACCATCGAAGCCGGCTACATGACCCTGGAGCGTCGGCCGGTGGAGGTGCCGGCGTTGCTGGCCGGCGTCGCCAGCCTGGCCCAGGAATGGACCGCCAAGCAGAGCATGCGTCTCGAACTGCACTGCCCGGGCGATATCGGCGAAATCGACGCCGACGAAAAGCGGCTGAAGCAGGCGCTGTTCAACCTGATCAGCAATGCCATCCGGTGCAGTGCCGCGGGCGGCACCATCATGCTTTCGGCCCGGCGCCGGCAGGACACCGTGGTCCTGACCGTTTGCGACGCCGCGGCCACCGCCAGGACCGGCAGCCACCCGGCGTCCGGGCACCTTGCGACCGGAGACGAGGGGCTGCCGCTGGAACGCTTCGAGCCCCCTCGCCTCTTCGCCTCGGGCACCCGGGAAGACGGCTCGGGCCTGGGCCTGACGCTGGTCAAGAGTTTCATCGAACTCCACGGCGGCCAGATCGGCATCGAGGGCACGGTCGGTGAGGGCACCTGCATCCATTGCATCCTGCCGATCCACGCCCCGGCCCCGGAGGCGCCGTGATCCCGGCATTTTTTGAACCGGACAAAATCACCGGTTCACTCCGGTTTCCTGAACCCTGAACCCTGAACCCATGACCTCATGAGGTCATGAGGTCATGAAGTCATGAAGTCATGAAGTCATGAAGTCATGAGGTCAAGGAGGCGAGCCTCCTTGCGGGTGCAGGGCAGCGCCCTGCAAAATCGCAGCAAGAGATTGCTCCTGACGCCTAGCCGGCAACACCGAACATCTCAAGAAGCGTCGAGATCATCACGACCGATACCAGCGACGAGAGCAGGATGATCTGGCTCGATTCACTTACAAAGATGCCGTACCGTTCGGCGAAAATATAGGTGTTGAGCGCAGTCGGCATCGCCGCGATCAGGGTCAGGGTTCCCAGCGAAGCCTCACCCATGCCGAACAGATGGCGGCCGACCAGCCAGGTCAGCGCCGGGTGAACCAGGCCTTTGACGCCGACCAGGACGCCGATCAGGGTGCGGCAGCCGGCTTCGAGCCGGGGCCGCCGCTGGCCCAGGGACAGCCCCAGGGCGAACAGCGCGGTCGGGATGCCGGCGTTGCCCAGTAACTGGCCGGTCCGCTCGGCCAGCACCGGCACCGTCCAATCCTGCCAGGAAAACACCATCCCGAGCAGCGAGGCCCCGACGATGGGATTCCCCAGGGCGATCCGGGGCAGAGAAAGGCAGGTACGCCAGGACCAACCGCGGCCGGTCTGATGAAGTTCAAGACACCCCAACACCAGGATGGTCATGACGATCACCTGGAACAGGGAAATGATGATCACCGGTCCGGGCGCGCCGTAGGCCATGGCAATGATCGGCACCCCGATATAGACCGAGTTGGTCTGGCACGCGCTCATCATGCCGAGCACGCACTCGCCAAAGCCGCGGTGGCCGAGCCAGCGGGTGACCGCGGCGCCGATCACCGCCGTTCCCGCCATCCCCACCGCGAAGGCTGCGAGGAAGTCGCCGTGAAACACCTGATCGCGGGGCATGTGGGCCATGGCGAGGAACAGGTAACAGGGCATGGCGCAGAAAAAGACATAGACGCCGAAGACCTTCTGGGCTTCGACGGGAAACAGCGCAAGACGCGCACACAGCGCCCCCAGCCCCATCACCAGAAAAACCGGGGCAACGATGGTGACGATCGGACTCACGGTGCCGGGTCCGCCGGCGACGCGGCCGGCACCACCGATGACGACGGCCAGGCCTGCGCCGCCATGGCCAGCAACAGGTCCAGATAACTCCAGCCGATGGCACGGGCGGCGATGGCGGTCAGGCTGTCCTGGTCCTCCCGCCCGACTCTGCCGGCACCGGTCATGTTCGGCTTCATGTTGAGATCGAAGAGGACGAAGCGGCCGTCCCGATCGGCCCGGCAATCGACCCGGATCGGCGCCCGCGCCCCCACCAGCGTCCCGGCCCGGGCGCAGCACGCCAGCACCTCGCGGTAACGGGGTTCGGTCTGTTCGGCCGGTGACAGCAGCCGGCTGTTGTGCATCACCGCCACAATGCCGTTGTAGGGCGCGATGCCGTCCTGGTGATTGAACCGGGCCACCGGCGGCAGACACCAGCAACTTTCCAGGGTCTGCCCGCCGCCGTCGATCCGGTAGGTCCCCGGCGGCATCACGGTGACGGTGATTTCCTGGCCGGGCAGGAACGGCTCGACCATGCAGCTGGTCCCGTAACGCGGCCCGGAGACCCCGTCCACGACGACGGTGGCGCCGAGCAGGGCGGCGGCCCCGGCGCGCAGGTCGTCCAGCGTGTCAACCTTGGCCACCCCCTCGCTGCCGCGACCGCGAACCGGCTTGATCACGCAGGGCAGCGCCAGACCGTGGGCCGCCAGCGTCCCGGGGGACAAGGTCTCCAGCCCGGCCAGGGACAGCAGCAGGGCCGGCGTCACCGGCAGGCCCTGGGCCGCCAGCCTGCGGTTGGTGTGCCACTTGTCGTCGAACTCGTGGACCGCGGCCGGCTGCTGTCCGATGATCCGCAGATCGCGGTCACGCAGGGCTTCCAGCGGGTGGCCGTGGAACAGAATGGTGTTGGCCCAAAGGGCCGTGGCCCCGGCGGCCAGCGCGCGCGCGATTCCGTCCTCGGTGTCGGGAAAGACCCAGTCAAGGTCCCGTGTCGGGTCCGGCCGCGCCACCGGCGTTACGATCGGAACCCCGGCCTCCCGCAGAATGCAGGCGATATCGGCGCCGCTGTCGCGGTAGCCACCCGGCTTCATGGGTTTGCGCACCCCGTCGAGCAAGGGCGGCGCGATACACTGGTAAAGGACGGCGATTCTGTCCTGGAACGGCACGGCAGAGTCTCCCTGGTCCTGGATCGGTCAACAGACAAGCCCCGCGGGAGGCGGTCATGGCCTCCGGGTGAAGTCCTCAACTCCGGTCAGGACTTCGGCACGCCCCGGAGCATCGATGTCACGGGTATAAGTAACTGCAAATCCAGTTGCTGGCCATCCCACCGAACAGACTGCCGATCAAGGCCAGGGCACCCACGCCAAAACCGGCCATGGTGGCCCGGCCGATCACGGTGACCGCCAACAGTCCGGCTGCGGTCATGCCCGAGACCGCGCCAAGACCGACGCTCAGTCCCCAGCCGGCGTCGTCGGCCGACACCGCCGGGGGTGTGACCGCCGGCGTCGTCGCGGCGAAACCGGCCATCGGCCCCAGGGCGATCAGGGCAATCAGCGCGATGACCAGAGCAGGCACCAGTTTAGGCATGGGTTCGCTCCCCGGTTCTGACAGGGTTACGGGTCATGGTATCCTTCAGGACAGGCTGGCCGCCCGTTGCGGCGACAGGGCAATTCCACAGGGAAAGCGGATTCTTTGCCCGACCGGCACCGGCGAGGGAATGGTGGCGTAATGCCGATAGACCTCCTGGCTCCGGTTGAGGTGCGGCCGGTCGACCAGATTTACCAGATCCTCGGTATCGTCTTCGCTGATCCAGATGCGCCGGAATTTCCGGCGGCTTTCGGTTGAATTATCCTTGAACATCTTGCGCCCGTGCAGCACCCGCCAGTTGTCCAGAACGATGATGTCGCCCTGATCGGCACTGATCTCGTTGCTGAAGCGCGGGTCCAGGGTCAGGTGATGGAACCGGGTGACGGCATCGCGCGCCCAGGACGGGGTATAGACCTTGTCGTCATAGCGGAAACGGATCTTGAGCACGCCGCGCCGCACCCGTTCGAACACCGCCCCGGCCAGCGCCATCTGGTCGTCCCGGGAGATGGTGATGCAACCCGACGTCGCCAGCAGGCGGGCCGCCTCCGGTTCTTCGCTGGTCAGATAGTCCAGAATGGCGCCGCCATCGGCGACAGTGTTGTCGCCACCCTGTTCGGCACGTTGGGCGATCTGGAGCAGAAGCAGCCGCGGCGAGGTGATCCGCCGGACCTTGTCGCCTTCGACCAGCATGCCGTCGACGAACGAGCCGTCGGTATGGGGCGCAAACTCTTCGGCGCTGACGCCGTGGTATTCGGGAAGATAGTTCCGCCACGACACATCCTGGGGCGTGTCACCGACCACGCCCCGGCTGTCGGCCCGGATGTGACGTTGAATGTCGCCAAAATGCCGGGCCAGGGCCAGGATGGTGTCGCCGTCGTTGGGCAGCCCCCGAATGATGCAGAAGCCGCGACCGCCCATGGTCGCCCCGATTGCCCGAGACCGGCCGGCCAGCGCGTCGAGAGTCGGAAGCTCGATGATGTACGGGTGCTGAGGGATATACAGGTCCTGAGGGATATACGGGTCCTGAAGCATGGTTTGTGTCACTCCTCGTTGTCGGAATGCGGGAATTATCCCGTGATGCCGGCACCGGCGAAATCGATGACTGGCGGCGGCTCCGCCGCCGTGGCGTCCAGTTCCTTCCAGAACAGCTCGTGACCGAAATAAAGAACGCCATTGACCAGGGCCGTGACACCGGTAATCCCCCCGGCGACCACCGCGCTGTTCGTGAAGGCGTAGCTGAGCAGCGCCACCGACGAGGCCACGACCACGCGCCAGCCCACGGTCTTGGCCGCGACCATCCACATCTGGGCCGCATTGTCGGCGGCATCGTCTTCGGGCCTCGTGGCCTCACGCAGTTGCTCCTGGTACTGCGCCGGGGACAGCCGGCCCTGGGCCAGCAGGCCGTCCAGGGCCTGCCTGCGGCGCTCGCCGACCGAATCGGCGGCGCCCGGGGCGGCATCCGGCCAAGGCAGCATAAAGTCGTCGTCCAGGCGGTTCTTGAAGCCGGATTCCACCGCCGCAGCCATCACCGGACGCCACCGGATCAGGGCGTCGACCGGAGCCGCGGCAGCGGCGGCAGGGGCCGTCGCCGGGAGGACCCGGCGCCCCGGATCGAAGTGGTAACGAACATCGACGAAATCCTCGCGATCACCAACCCGCGCACCCGCCATCAGCCAGCCCTCCGGCACGTTCCAGCCACGCGCCACCGCCAGCGCCCGGGCACCCTGCCAGGCTGGTGACGACGGGGGTTCCATCGCGCCAACCGGGACCGCGAGCGAAACCCTCGCGGCAAAGGAACAGGACACGTCACCCTGGGTGCCGGCGTTGGGAACGGCGGCATAAAGGCCGGTCCGATAGCAGGCGGCGGCAGCACCCCAGCCCCGCCGGGCCGGCGACACATTGGTATGGATCATGATGAACGCCGTGACGGTTCCGGCTTCGACCTGGACCAGCACCACGGTCGCCACCGGCGCCGGCAGGGTCTGGCCGGCGCCGTCGGCGACGGTGCGGATCGACCCCGCAACCTGCCAGTCACCGGCGGGCAAGGGAATTTGCTTGCCGAAAAGCGGCAGGTAATGGCGGAGCGGGTGCCCGGCTTCCGCGGCATGGGCACCGGCACCGAACAGCAGGCCGAACAGCAGGCCGAACAGCGGCAGGACCGGCAGGACCCGGACGAGGCTCATGACGGCTCCGCCACGGTGGAGAAATCGATTACAGGCTTGTATCGATCGGGGAACACCGTCGCCCACAGCATGTCATAGCCGACGTAAAGAACCCCCGTGACCACCGAGGTCGCGACCTGCAGGCCCGCCGCGGTCGTGAGGTCGCCGATAAACAGATACTTGATGGCGAAGCCGGCGGAGACGCCCAGCACCTTCCACGACAACATCTTGATGACGCTTCTCTGGAACAGTGCGGTCAGGCCATCCACCGGCTGGTCCGTGGCGGCCGCGTGCCCCCCCTCGCCCCGCAAGGCCCGTTCCGAGGGCAGGGCGGGAATCTCCGGGGACTCGCTCGGACGCCCCTTAAAGCCTTGTTCGATCGGGTGTTTCATTGCCTCCGACCAGTCGCGCAGCGCCGGCAGCCAGGACGCGCGGGTGTCCTGGCCGGGTCCGGGGACAGGCGCTGGGACGGCGGCATCGGCCTGGCCGGACCACGAAGCGGCGATGACACCCGGCGGCGGCGTCTGCGGCGTCACCACCAGCGGTGGCGGAGCCGGCTGGTAATAATACCGGACCTCCAGGACATCGTGGCGGTCGCTGATCCGAAAGCCACCCATCAGCCAGTGTTCGGGGACAGTCCAGTGTCGGGTTCGCGCCAGTTCCAGCGCCTCGCGCCAGAATTCGGGCGCGGCGCCATCCCGACGCACGGTCACGCCGCCACCGAAGGCACAGAACAGGTTGGTGCCGGCGTCATCATAGACCCGGACCAGCGGCAGGGCCGCGGCGGCGCAGTCGCTGTTCGTGCCCCAGCCGCGGTCCACCGGCAAGGCATTGGCGTGAATCACCACGAACGACCCGACGCTGCCGCCCTCCGGTCTGACCAGCACCAGGCTTTCGATCACACCATAGGCGCCCGGGGCGTTGCCCGCCAGGCTTTCGTCCCCGCGGCCCGCCACCTGCCACTGGCCCGGAGGCAACGGGACCTGCTTGTGCGCAACGTCGACGACGGTCTGGTACATCACTCCGGGTCCGGGCAACATCTCGACGGTGTCGGCCCGGGCCGGCGCCGACACGCCCCCCAACAGCAAACCGGCCAGAAGCACGACTACCGAAACGATGGCGGCGGGACCGCCGGAAAGTAACCGGGGACGCGCGGGCAACCGGTCGTCGGCCGGTTTAAGTCCGTGGCTGCTTTCGATCATCTCGCGCGCTCCCTTGACTGGAGGTTACCAACCGCGTCGCCCCCGCCGGACGCCCCGGCGAGACAACAGATGGTGCCGCCCGGTGCTGAAGTCTCGAAGAGTCGCGTCATTTCGCGATTCATTGCCGCCCGAGACAGATGTGGGTACGGTTGCAAAAACCTATGTGCGAGTCTACTTGCAAAAGTCTTTCGATTGCCAACGCCGTTTAACGGTTTTGACGCTAACCCGATCGGCCGCTGTTGTCCTTTTCGAGTTCCAGTACGCAGCCATGCGCAGATCATCGGTTCATACGGCCGAGCCATGCAAATCTCGCAAATCTCGTAGAGACCTGATTTCACTGGAATTTTTAAGCGGATGGTCCGCCCTTGCCGATGTTGCGGCGCAATACCGATGAGCGGCACGTTGCCTTGACTGTGGAGTTTGAGTCACGCCGAACCGGGCGCCCGCCTCAGCCCAAGCACAACCCTTTGATTTAAAAATAGTTTCCAAACAAATAGCCTCGCAATCAATAAGAACACAGCTTGATACGTAAGATTTTCCCATTTTTGTGCCGTTCCGCACTGCGATGACCAGAATAGCAGGACACGACGCCGTGTCAAGTTGACCTGTATCGCCGGGGATGGCCGTCGACAAGGGAATTTATATCGATATTTTCTTGACGCCCGCGGACGAGCCATCGTTTTTTTGATGTCCTGCGGTCACCGGAAAGCCGCCGCCGCAGGAATCAAGGCCGGCGTGGGACCCGGATCATTCCCCCGGCTGCCAGCCCGGCGGCGCCAGTTCAAAGCCCGCGAACTCGAAGGCCGGCGCCACCGTGCAGCCCACCAGGGTCCAACCGCCCAACGACTCCGCGGCCTGCCAGGCACCCGGCGGCACCACCCCCTGCGGGCGCTGCCCGGCCACCAGATCGTTGCCCAGCGTCAGGTGGCAAACCGCCTGACCCGGCGCGGCCACCGACAGCCTCAAGGGTCCGCCAGCGTACCAATGCCAGATTTCCACCGCGTCGACCCGGTGCCAGTGGGACCGCTGGCCCGCCGGCAACAGAAAATAGATCGCGGTACAGACTCCCCGGCCGCCTTCGGGACCCGGGTCCGGGTAACGGCAGGTCTCGACATAATAGCCGCCTTCGGGATGCGGACGCATCCCGAGCCGGGCGATGATGTCGGCCGCGGTCACGGCGCCGGCGGCCGGGTGACCTCGAAGCTGGGACGGCGGCCGGCCTCGACGAACCACGCCGCCAGCCGCGGCCGGCCGACCCGCCACTGATCCTCGGCAAAGCGCAGGTCGAGATAGCCAAGCACGGTCGCCACCGCCAGCGTGCCGATGGTCACGGCCCCGGACAGCTCTTCGATCCGGCCTTCGAGGGCATCGAGAGCCCGGACCATCGCGGCCTGCTGACGCGCAATCCAGGTGGCGGAGCGCAGGCTTTCGGGACGCAGGGTTTCCAGCCGGCGCGCGATCGCGGCGTCGCACAGGCCGTCCGCCAACGCCTGAAGGCGCAACGCGGTCCAACGGTCCGGGCCATCGGGAGGAAACAACGTACCGCCGGCGAGACTGTTCAGGTACTCGCAAATCACCGGGCTGTCGAACAGCGGCGTGCCGTCGTCCAGAACCAGCGTCGGCACCTTGCACAGCGGATTGTCCTGGGGCAGTCCCTCGGTCACGGTCCAGGCATCGGTCAGCACCAGTTCAAGGCGATCGTCCAGCCCCAGCTCCAGGGCGGTCATGCGAACCTTGCGCACATAGGGCGAGGCCAGGCTGTAATAGAGCTTCATCGGGATTCCTATCCTTAACTGTCCTGATAACGAACTGTCCTTAAAGGCGATTCTCGGCGTCGGCTCCGGTCCCGGTCAGAAACGGTCCTTGCGGCGGCGCAGCTCTCCGAACACCAGGGCCGGCGCCGCCCCGGCCATGTGCAGCGCCTCGGCCACCGCCGGCTCGTCGGCGCGCAGGAATGGATTGGTCGCGCGTTCAAGACCGATGGTGGTGGGAATGGTCGGCAGGCCCTGATCACGCTGGCCCCGGACCGCTTCGACCCGCGCCTTCAGCGCCGGGTTCCCGGGTTCGATGGCGAGGGCAAACCGGGCGTTGGCCAGGGTGTATTCGTGGGCACAATAAACCAGGGTCTCCGCGGGCAGCGCCCGCAGCCGGCAGAGCGAGTCCCACATCTGTTCGGGCGTCCCCTCGAACAACCGGCCGCAGCCCAGAGAAAACAGGGTATCGCCGCAGAACACCGCCCCCGCCCCGGGGAAATAAAACGAGAGATGGCCCCGGGTGTGGCCCGGGGTCCCCAGCACCTCGACGGTCTCGGCCCCCAGCGGATAGCGACCGCCGTCTTCGACTCCGATATCCAACTCGCTGATCCGGGCGCGATCCTGAAGCGGCCCGACCACCGGGCAACGATAGCGGCTCTTGATCTGAAGATTGCCGGCGATGTGATCGTCGTGGTGATGGGTGTTGAAGATCGCCGTCACCCGCCAGCCGCGGCGCTCGACGGCCCGGATCACCGGCCCGGCCTCGGCCGGATCGATCACCGCCACCGCGTCGCCGCCGGGCTCGTGGATGGCGAACACGTAATTGTCCTGGAGCGCGGGAACGATCAGGATTTCCATGGCGTCACGGCCTCCTCACGGATGCCCGGGCGTGCGCCGCCCGTGTGCTTTGGTGATGAACCACCGGGACCGGCTTTTCAAGCCCTATCCGCCCCCCATCGAACCGGTCCCTGCCCGGGGCCGGCCGTGCCCGGGGAAACGCGGTCTTTCCCACCTCGCCCACGAAGCCGGTTGGTCTTGGGGGAAGTGAGCCTTGGGGGACTGTGCACCTGCCTGTCGCCGTGATAACGTCAGCCCATGAAATTCGATATCACCTTGCGCAACCTGGCCGCGATGGGATCCCCGGCCCTGATCGGTATGATTACCGGCGCCCGGGTCGTGGAGCGGCTGCCCACCGAGTTCCCGGAGGCGAAGGATCGCCGGGTGGACACCCTGGTCCGCCTCGACAACGGCCGCATCCTTCATATGGAATGGCAGAGCGGGTACCATCCGGGCATGCCGTGGCGGATGCTCGGTTACCGGCTGCCGATCTCGACCACCTATCCCGGCGTGCCGGTCCATCAGGTGGTGATCCAGGTCGGTGGCACCCGACTGGTGGCCGATCGCCTTGAGGCCGAGGGCCTGTCGTTCCGCTACCGGGTGCTGGACAGCCGGGAGCAGGACCCGACCCCGCTGCTGGCCAGCCCGGCGGTGGAGGACAATGTCCTCGCCATCCTGTTCGGCGCGCCGCTTGCGCTTCCGACGCGGGTCCGTGCTATCCTGACCCGGCTCGCGGCCCTCGATGACCGGTCGCGCCGCGATGCCGTGACCCAGTTGCTGATCCTGGCGGGGCTGCGCAACGCCGCCGCGCTGGTCCTTGAGGAGGCGAAAACCATGCCGTTGCAGTTCGAGCCGATCACGGATCCGCTGTTTCTCGACCTCATCCGCCGGGGACAGCGGGAAGGCCGGGCGGAAGGAAGACTCGAGGGCGAAGCCAGGGGCGAAGCCAGGGGCGAAGCCAAGGGCGAAGCCAAGGCGCTGATCCGCCTTGCCGAGCGCCGCTTCGGGCCGCTGCCCGCGGACGCCCGCAACCGGATCCTGTCGACCGATGCACCCACCGTCGAAATCTGGTTGGACCGCCTGATGGACGCCCCGAGCCTCGACGCGGTGCTCACCGACCGGCCGGCGAACTGAAGCCCACCGGCCTCGCGGCAGCCGTGCCGGCCATCCGTTCCGATGCCGCCGCCGGAACCGGCAAAGCGCGTTGCCGTCATCCCCCAGGCCCCGATCCCCGGAAAGGCGCCGGGAATCGCTGATGATTGACAGTGTTGCTGCCAGATTTTAAGGTGCGGCCGGTTAGTTGGGTGATTGGGTGGCCGGGTGGTTGGACACCCGGCCCGCTGTTGATCGACTTTCCGGGCTTTGTCGGCCCCCGACCTGGCGCAAAGGTAAAGCGATGAAAATTCTTGTCCCCGTAAAACGGGTTATCGATTACAATGTCAAGATTCGCGTCAAGCCGGACGGCTCGGGCGTCGAAACCGCCAACGTCAAGATGTCGATGAACCCCTTCGACGAGATCGCCGTAGAAGAATCGGTGAGACTGAAGGAAGCGGGGACGGCGTCGGAGGTGATCGTGGCGAGCCTCGGGCTCCAGACCAGCCAGGAAACCATCCGCACCGCGCTGGCCATGGGTGCCGACCGCGGCATTCTCGTCGTCAGCGATCAGGAACTCCAGCCCCTGGCCGTGGCCAAGGCACTGGCGGCGATCGTCGCGCGGGAAAAGCCTGAGCTGGTGCTGATGGGCAAGCAGGCCATCGACGACGATTGCAATCAGACCGGCCAGATGCTGGCGGCGCTGCTGGGCTGGCCCCAGGGCACCTTCGCCTCGAAACTGGCGGTGTCCGACGGCGGGGTCACCGTGACCCGGGAAGTCGATGGCGGCCTGGAGACGGTGCGGCTCAAACTGCCGGCGGTGGTGACGGTGGACCTGCGGATGAACGAGCCGCGTTACGCCTCTCTGCCCAACATCATGAAGGCCAAGAAGAAGCCGATCGCCACGCTCACCGCCGCCGATCTCGGCGTGGACCTCGCGCCGCGCCTCAGGACCCTCAAGGTTGAGGAGCCGCCCAAACGCAAGGGCGGCGTCAAGGTGGCCTCGGTCGAGGCCTTGGTCGACAAGCTCAGGAACGAAGCGCGGGTGATCTGACATGGCCATCCTGGTAATCGCCGAACACGACAACGTCGCCCTCAAATCGGCGACGCTGACCACCCTGGGCGCCGCCGCCAGGCTCGGCGGCGAGGTTCATCTGCTGGTGGCGGGCGCCGGCTGCGCCGCCGTGGCCGAGGCCGCCGCCAGGCTTTCGGGCGTAACGAAGGTGCTGCTGGCCGACGCCGCGGAATACGCCCACGGCACCGCCGAGCCCCTGGCACCGCTGGTGGTCGGGCTGGCCCAGGGCGCCAGCCATGTGCTGGCGCCGGCCACCTCCTTTGGCAAGAACCTGCTGCCGCGGGTGGCGGCGTTGCTGGATGTGGCGATGATCTCGGAAATCATCGGCGTCGTCGGCCCCGACACCTTCACCCGCCCGATCTATGCCGGCAACGCCATTGCCACCGTGCAGTCGGCCGACCCGATCAAGGTCATCACGGTCCGCGGCACCGCTTTCGAGGCCGCCGGACCCGCAACCGCCGCGGCCCCCATCGAGGCGGTCAAGGGCACCGGCGATCCCGGCCTTTCGGCCTTCGTCAGCGCCGAACTGACCACCTCGGCACGCCCCGAACTGACCACCGCCCGGGTGGTCATCGCCGGCGGTCGCGGCCTGCAATCCTCCGCGAATTTCAGGATGCTGGAATTGCTGGCGGACCGGTTGGGCGCAGCCATCGGGGCCTCGCGCGCCGCGGTGGACGCCGGCTTCATCGCCAATGATGCCCAGATCGGCCAGACCGGCAAGATCGTGGCCCCCGAGTTGTACATTGCCGTGGGCATTTCCGGGGCGATCCAGCATCTGGCCGGCATGACCGGCGCCAAGGTGATCGTCGCCATCAACAAGGACGAGGAGGCCCCGATCTTTCAGGTGGCCGACTACGGTCTGGTCGCCGATCTGTTCAAGGCGGTCCCCGACCTGATCCAGGAACTGGAGAAGGCCGGCTGATCGACAACAGGCAACATCCGCCCGGGAGAGGGAAGGCCATGATAGCAACCATCGGCATTGTCGGTGCCGGCCAGATGGGCACCGGCATCTCCCAGGTGGCGGCCCTGGCCGGCTATCAGGTCAAGCTGCTTGACCTGAACGAGGCCGTGCTGGCGGCCGGCCTCGACCGCATTCGGGCCAGCCTGGATCGCCAGATCGCCAAGGGCAGGATCACGCCCGAGGATCGCGACCAGGCGCTGGCCCGGATCGTCACCGGCACCGACTACCCGCTTTTCGGCGATTGCGATCTGGCCATCGAGGCGGTGGCCGAGAACGAGGCGATCAAGCGCGAGGTCCTCAAGCGCCTCAGCGCCCACCTCAAGCCTTCGGCCCTGATCGCCACCAACACCTCGTCGATTTCCGTCACCCGGTTGGCCGCGGTGACCGACCGGCCCCAGAAGTGCGTGGGCATGCACTTCATGAACCCGGTGCCGGTGATGGAACTGGTGGAAATCATCCGCGGCATTGCCACCGACGAGGACACGTTCCGCCAGGCCCGGGACGTGGTGGCCAAGCTTGGCAAGATCGCGGCCGTGGCCGAAGACTTCCCGGCCTTCATCGTCAACCGCATCCTGCTGCCGATGATCAACGAGGCGGTTTACACCCTTTACGAAGGGGTCGGTACGGTCAGCGCCATTGATCTCGCCCTGCGGCTGGGCGCCCATCACCCGATGGGGCCGTTGCAACTGGCCGACTTCATCGGCCTCGATACCGTATTGTCGGTCATGCAGGTGCTGTACGAGGGTCTGGCCGACAGCAAGTACCGGCCCTGCCCGCTGCTGGTCAAGTATGTCGAGGCCGGCTGGCTCGGCCGGAAAGCCGGCCGCGGCTTCTACGACTATTCCCAGACACCGCCGGTGCCCAGCCGGTAAGCCGGCCATCGTCCCTGCCCTGTCGGGTATCGGACAGGATTGCGTCCGACACCCGACAATCCACCCGCCGTCACGGCACCGGACGCGCCGGGGTCTGCCCAAGCCCGTGGTCCCGGTCTGGCATCGCGTTTGCTTGGCACCGGCCGGGGAACAGCACCGCACCGGTTGCCGGTGGGGTGGTTTGGCGTCTTCGCAACCGATTCTGGAGGGGCCTCCATGGCCAACATTACGTTTACCGGCCTGAACATGGGGAAAGACATCACGGTGTACGGCACCGCCGGCGATACCGGCACGCTGCTGGCGCTCGCCAAGAAGCATAACATCCCGATTCCGTTCCAATGTCAGGACGGCAATTGCGGCTCGTGTCTGGTCAAGATCACCTATCTCGACGACAAGCGGCCGCTCGCCATCGCCCTCACCGAAAAGGAAAAGCTGACCCTCAGCGTCAACGGCAAGCTCACCCGGGAGCGTCTGGAACAAGCCGAGGTCAACGACGTGCCGCCGCCCTACCGGCTGGCCTGCCAGTACATCGTGCGCGACGAAAACATTCTGGTGGAATTCACCGGAGAGCCCGGCGTTGAAGTCGATCTGCGCCGACCGGCCAAAAAGTAAACCTCTCCACAACCAAGACACGTTTTTTCTGGGGGAGCGCCGCTCCCCCAGACCCTCCGGCCAAGGGCCGGCGGCACTGCGGAAACCCGAACATTTATTTCCGGCCAGCAGCCTCGTTGCGCACAGAGTGACCATCGGTTAGGGTGGTGGCAATTCTCGCAGCCCGGGTTTTGCCATGCCGCTCCTTCGCCCCGTCTCTTCGCTCCTGCCGGCCGCACTGATGGTCCTGCTTGCGGCCTGTCCGGCGGCGGCGCAGGCGCCGCGCAGCCCACCGGTGTTCGACCAGTTTGCCTCGCCGTTTACCGAAGGCGAAACCGGGGGCATCGGCTGCGCCGTGGCGACCGCCGCCGCCGGGGCCGGCATCGTGGCGGCCATGGGCGGCCCGGCGGCCGTAGGAGCGGCGCTGCACAGCGTCCTCACGCCCCGCGCGGTGCTCGAGGCGGCGGCGGCCAGTGCCTTTGTCGCATCCAGCGCCTGCTATGTCGGTCAGGCCCTGGCGCCCGTGGTCATGCTTGGCTGGTTAACCGTACTGGACAGCCTGAACGGCCCGCTGCCGCCCCTGCCCGCCGGTCCGGCCCCGGGCAGTCACGCGGCCGCGGTTTCCGCCGACCCCGCCGATGACGGGCAGGAGGACGACACGGTCCTCCTGCCCTGACCGACGGTTCCGGTTTTTACGGCGCCCGCGGTGGTGGCGCTGCGGCCACCCGGCCCGGCGTGCCTTCCCGCTCGTTCTGCGCCTCGCGGTTGGGCTGGGGCCGTGGTTCGACCAGCACCCCGCCGCGCTCCGCGGCCCGCTGGCGTAACGTTGTCAACAGATCCGCACGAATCTGGGCCCGCGCCTGATCCGTGGCGGCGGCGCGTATGGCTTGGCGATAGGCTTGGCGCTCGGCCGGCGTTATCAGGTCCCGCGGACGCAGCGCCGGCCGCTCCGCGGCCGGCCTGATCGGCGCAACCGCCACCGCTGGCGCCTGGGTGACGGCAGGCGCCGGCGCCTGCTGCGCCACCGCCGGCCCCGAAACCGCCGTCCAGACTCCAAAGGCCGTCCCCAGAGTGATCACGCGGCAAAATGTCTTCAACTGCTGCATGCTGCTCTCCCTGACCTGTCTTGATCTTCACTTCGCTGACGCGGGCTCTGAAACGGTCCGCCCGGCCCCCCTGGCGGAGGCGGATCCCGATTTCAAAACCGCGTGCAGTATGACGATGGGGTGCCGGGCAAAGCCAGCACAATCCTGAGATCTGCACGCTCCGCAACGCAGGAGCAGCCGCGCCGACCGGCGGGGACTTCGTCATGGCCGCGCGAAGGACGGACGATGGCGTGGGCGGGTTGTTCGCCGGGCCGAAGGCGTCACCGGAAGCCTTGTGATCGCCGCCGCCAACGGTTTCGCCCGGTTTCACCATAAATAAAGCGCGGTCTTTTTTTGTAGATCCGACGAATTTCCTGGACAATTGCCCTGGTTTGTTTTATGTTAAACGGTTATTTTGTTGTGTGACAAGCCTTTTGGTGGCAATTGACCGGCCAGAACTGGAGAGCCGGGAGGTCGCCGCAGAGGCTTTTTTTTCAGGAGGTCGGAACCAGACGACCCTTTGTGATCGCAGCACGACGAAGGCGGCCGGCAGCAGTGTTGCTGGCTGACCGGAACGTGGCTGACCGGAATGCCGGAACCCTCGTCAGCGTCTCCGCAACAGGGATGGGAACGCCGTCGGGTTGTCCCGAAGTCGGCCTGTCGGCAGGCTGGAGGCCCGGAAGTGAAGGATAAGGAGTGGCGATGTCTGCCGCAAACATGAAGCCGACCGCCGGGATGACACCGGCGGAGCCTGGATCTGTCCATCCCCCGCCGGCCAAGGCCGAAATCCGAAGGAGCCTCGGCCAGATCGCGGTCACGGTGCCGCTCTATCTCGGCCTTTGGACCTGCATGTATTTCAGCCTGACCGTCAGCTACGCGCTCACGCTCGCGCTGGCAATTCCGGCGGCCGGACTGGTGGTGCGCATTTTCATCTTCCAGCACGATTGCGGCCATGGCTCGTTCTTTCGCGACCGCTGGGCCAACGATCTGCTCGGCCGGGTGTGCAGCCTGTTCACGCTGACACCCTACGCCATCTGGCGGCACCAGCATGCGCAGCATCACGCCAACTGGAACAATCTGGACCGCCGGCAAAGCGGGCTCGACATCTATTCCACCTGCCTGACCATCGCCGAGTACCAGCGGCTGCGACCGGCCCGCCGCCTGGTCTACCGGCTCAGCCAGCATCCGGTCGTCGCCCTGCTGATCCTGCCGCCACTGATCTTCTTCTTCCTCTATCGCGTTCCCTTCGACACCCCGCCCAGGTGGAAGAAGGAGCGCCGGGGCGTCCATCTGACCAACCTCGCCCTGGTTGCGGCCTATGGCTCGCTCGGGCTGCTGATCGGTTTTTGGCAGGTGCTGCTGATTCAGGTGCCGGTTTCGTCGCTGGCGGCGATCGTCGGCGTCTGGCTGTTCTCGGTCCAGCACAAGTTCGAAAACACGTTGTGGCTGCATGGCCCCGAGTGGAACGCCACCGACGCCGCGCTGCGCGGCAGCTCTTATCTCCGGCTGCCCCGCGTGCTGCAATGGTTCACCGGTAATATCGGCTTCCATCATGTCCATCATTTCGATCCGCGCATCCCGAACTACCACTTGCAGGAACAACACAACCGAACCCCGGCCTTTCAACAGGCGCCCATGCTCAGCCTGTGGGCTGCCCTGAGGGCCTACCGCTACTGCTTGTGGGATGAGGGGCAACGAAAGATGGTGCCGATCCCCAAGGGCGCCGTGCCGGCCTGAACCGGAACCGCACCCTGGCCGATGGCGGTGTGTCGGGGCGTCGTCTCCTCTGATATTTCGACGCGAATTGTGGCAGAAAGGAGCATTCTCGAGCCCTTCGCCGCCGTTCCAGGAGAGACGCGCCATGACCGCCGCCGACGACCTTTCCCCGGCCAGCCCGCCTGCCTCACCGCGGCCGGGATTTGCCTCGCCCTGCCTGCCCGACGGCGCCGCCTGTTTCCCGCCCGACCCTGCGGTGGACGTGGCGGCGCTGATCGCCGAGCTGACCGCCGAGTTGCAGCGGCTCTCGGCCACCACCCGCGACGACCCCGTGAGCAGCCCGGTGCTGCTGTTGGGGCTCGGGCTGGCGCGCCGACTGGCCAAGGGCAGCATCGGCCCGTCGGCACTGGAACAGATGGTCCAGCACCTGACCGCCGATGGCTTCCTCGACCGGTCGGCCCGCCTCGGCCGCATGCTGGGGGAAACCGACCCCGCCGCCAATACCGCCCGGCTCGCGGCGCTGTTCGAGACCCAGGCGCGGTCGGCCGACGGCGCGCTGCTGCCGTTCGAGGCGTTTCGCCCGAGGGTCGAACGGGAGTTGTTCGGCATCGTCATTACCGCCCACCCCACCTTTGCCCTGACCACCGGCCTGATGCGCGACCTGGGGGCACTGGCCGCCGGGTACGGGCCGGACGGACGGCCGCTGACCGCCGAGGCCCGCGCGCTGCTGATCGAACGCGCCGCCCGCACCGAGCATCGCCCCGACGCCGACCTGTCGCTGAACCGCGAGCACGCCCTGTCGGTGGAGGCCATCGGCAACATCGAAACCGCGCTGCGCAACGCCTACGATATCCTGTTCGGTGTCGCCCAGCGGCTCTACCCCGAACGCTGGCAGGAACTCCGGCCCCGGCTGCTGACGGTGGCCACCTGGGTCGGCTACGATCTGGACGGCCGCTCCGACATCCGCTGGACCGACATGCTGCACAAGCGGTTCAAAATCCAGGCGGTACAGCTTGACCGCTATCTGGTTTCGGTGCGGGCGCTGTGCCGCGAGGTCGGGGTTGAGGGGCCGCTGGCCAGGGCGTTGCGCGACACGCTGGAATTGATGGAAAGCCGGATCGCGCTGGCCGCGGCCCAGATCGTCGATGAAATCGCGGTGTTCGCCACGGTGGGCACCGACAGCGACTCCCGGGAGCGTATCCGCCGCATCTCTCACCGCATGTTCCAGAATCAGGCGTTGCGGCTGTCCCAGGCCGACACCCTGATCGCCATGGTCGACCGCGCCCTCGACCGGCTGGCCGAAGCGGCGGGGGTCGAGCCGGCCGCGGCAGCGGCGATGGCCAGGGGCCTTGCGGTGCTGCGCACCGAACTGGCCAATCACGGGCTGGGTCTGGCCCACACCCATGTCCGCATCAACGCCACCCAGGTCCACAACGCCATCCGCAAGGCGGTGGGCGTCGCCGCCGACCCCAACGACCCGCGCCACCGGCAGTCCTACCTCAACCGGATCAGCGAGTTGCTCGATGACTGCCGGCCGGTGGGGATCAATTTCGGTTCGCTGCTCGGGGAACGGACCTCGGTCAAGCAACTGTTCATGGTGGTCGCCCAGATGCTGAAGTACAGCGACCACACGGTGCCGATCCGCTTTCTGATCGCCGAATGCGAAAGCGCCTTCACGGTGCTGACCGCGCTGTATTTCGCCAAGCTGTTCGGGGTCGAACGTCACGTCGACATCTCGCCGCTGTTCGAAACCGAAAAGGCCCTGAAGGGCGGCAGCCGGGTGATCGACCAGTTGCTGGAGAACCGGCACTACCGGAGCTATATCGAGGCCCGCGGCCGGCTTTCGGTGCAGACCGGCTATTCCGACGCCGGCCGCTACCTGGGCCAGACCGCCGCCGCCGCCTCCATCGAAAGGCTGCGGCTGCGCCTGGTCCGGGTCATGACCAAACACCAGTTGAAAAACGTCGAACTGGTGATCTTCGACACCCATGGCGAATCCATCGGCCGTGGCGCCCATCCGGCCGGCCTCAAGGAACGTCTGGCCTATATCGACCCACCCGCCACCCGCAGGGTGATGGCCGAGGCCGGCATCGCCTTCAAGCAGGAGGTGAGCTTTCAGGGCGGCGACGGCTATCTGTACTTCATCAATCCCACCGGCGCCTTCGCGGTGGTGACGCGGGTACTTGAACATGCCTTTCAGCCGATTCCGACCGAAAGCGACCCGTTTTACGACGAGAACACCTACATCCGGGAATTCTTCACCACGGTCAAGGAATTCCAAGTCGACCTGATGCGCGACGCCAATTACGGGGTTCTGCTCAGCACCTTCGGCTCCAGCCTGCTGTTCCCGTCGGGCAGCCGCGATTCACGGCGTCAGCACGAAGACGCCAGCGAGGTCGACACCGCCCAGGCCAGCCAGATCCGGGCCATCCCGCACAACGCCGCGCTGATGCAACTGGGCCTGCTGGCCAACAGCGTCGGCGGCGTCGGCGCCGCCATCGCCAAGGACCCCGAGCGGTTCCGCGCCCTCTACCGCCGTTCGGAGCGCTTCCGGCTGCTGCTCGGGATCGCCGAGTACGGCGCGGCGGTCAGCGACGCCCGGGTCATGCAGGGTTACATCACGCTCCACGATCCCGGCTTCTGGATCGCCCGGGCCGGCGCCCGCGGCGACCCCGAAGCCACCGCCCGCCGCCTGGAGCCGGTGTTACGCCTCGCCGACACCCTGGAGCCCAGCAGCCTGCACGAGCGCCAGACCCGGGTGCTGCGCAAACTGCAACGGGACCTGACGGTCCTGCGCGACGGCCTCGCCACCTTGCGCGCCGAGGGCGGGGTCCCGGCGGGCTGTGACGCCCTGGTCACGGAGTCTAACCGGATTGCCCTCAGCCTGCTCCACGCCATCCGGCTGGCCCTGATCCAGGAGTTGTTCCTGCTGACCATGAAGGTCCCGGACTTCTCCAGCCGGCATAATGTCACGCTGAAACTGCTGGTTTCGAAACTGCTGCATCTGGACGTGCTGCCGGCGCTTTCGGCCCTTGAGGAGATTTTCCCGCGGACCGAGCCGCCCTCCTGCGCCGAGGACTTTGGCGAGCCGGCCGACTATCGTTCCGACGACAGCCAGAGCTATCAGTTCGAAAACGACCGCATCTTCCATCCCATGCGCGGCCTGTTCACGCTGGTCCGGCGCATTTCCACCGCAATCGGCCACCGGGTGGGCTTCTTCGGCTGAGGCTGCCGCCGGGGTCGCGACATGATGTCGCGACCCCGGCCGGTGGTTGCCCGGGTCGAGCCTCCACCGACCGGACGATAATGAAAATTCACGGTTTTTTCTGGCATGATGGCGACCGTGGTCGAGTAGGATCGGCCTTCGGCCGGAAAGGAAAAGTCGGCAATGAGCCAGAAGACGCGGCGTGGCACGCCCAACGAATCGATGCCCGAATTCGATCAGGCCCCGGTGCTGCGGGTTCGCGCCATGCCCGCCGATACCAACCCGGCGGGAGACGTCTTCGGCGGCTGGGTGCTGGCACAGATGGATGCGGCGGGGGCCATGACCGCGGCCCGACGCTCCCAGGGCCGGGTGGTCACGGTTGGCATCGAGGCCATGACCTTCCATAAGCCGGTACTGGTCGGGGACGAACTCAACTGCTACGCCCGGGTGATCCGGGTCGGCCGCAGTTCCATTGCGGTGGCCATCGATACCTGGGTGCGCCGCTACCTGACCGACGAGCCTTACCGGGTCACCGAGGGCGTGTTTACCTTCGTCGCCATCGACAGCCAGCGCCGCCCCCGTCCCTCCGATACCTGGGGCTGGCAGACCGACGATGAGCACGGCGACTGGACCTGACCCGTCCCCCCCTCTCCCCCCGTGTCACTTTCTCTCGCCGCCGACCCCTGACAAGCGCCGTCAGGCACCCGATATGATGTCGATGGAGCTTTCATCAGGAGGGTGTCCCATGCCGCTCCCGTCTCATCTGAGGGATCTGCCCGCGGCAGAACAGGCGATGCTGATTCGCGCCGCCGAGTGCGACATCGCCGAAGCCGAAGCCTGGACCCACAAGGACCTGAGCGCCGGTGAACGGGTCAGGATTCGCGCGAAAATCACCGAACAGAAGAAGCGGGTCTGGCAGGCCAAACACGGCCGGTAACCAAGGCCATCCGATCGCGGCTGCCACCAGCCGGCGTCACCAACGGGACGAGAGAGCATGGCCCTGCACCCGCGAAGGAGGCTCGCCTCCGTGACCTCATTCACGTCCTGGGTTCAAAGGGCCGACCGGCCCTTTGCGGGTGTGGGCAGCGCCGTAGAGTCGAGGAAGGGCGCGGTGG
>PLTC01000034.1 GCA_003165295.1 Rhodospirillales bacterium
GTCATGAGGTCAAGGAGGCGAGCCTCCTTGCGGGTGCAGGGCGGAACCCTGCAAAATCAAGACAATAGTGATACCCTGGCGACTATGGGGCAAAGCCCACTAACGGCCTCTGGGTCATTCCCAACGCTGGCCGATATGAACAGCGGGACCGGCGGTTGCGGCGGTTGGTGTCGGGGAAGGCGATGGGGGAGTGGAGGGCAGAAACCATGATCACGACAGAGAGTCCGGCCCATGACCTGCCGCTCCGGCTGCCCTGGTGGCACCCGGAGGCGTTGAAGCGGCGGCGCCGATATCTCGAAGGACGGGGCCGGATCGCTGCGGCGGTCCGGCAATTCATGGCCGGACGCGAACTGATCGAGGTCGATACCCCGGCGCTTCAGGTTTCGCCGGGCCAGGAACCCCATTTGCTGGCCTTCGCCACCGAGTTGCAGGAGCCCGACCCCGACCGGCGGCGCCGGCTGTACCTGCACACCAGCCCCGAATTCGCCATGAAAAAGCTGCTGGTGGCGGGGCTACCGGGCCTCTATCAACTGGCCCATGTCTTCCGTAATGGCGAGCGATCGGCGACCCACCATCCTGAATTTACCATGCTGGAGTGGTACCGTGTTGGAACAAGCTACCGGGAGTTGATGACGGACTGTGTCGCGCTGGTGCGGGCGGCGGCGGTGGCCGCAGGCTGCCGGATATTCCGGTTCCGAGGCGTTGTCTGCGATCCCTTTGCCGAGTGGCGGGTGCTGACGGTGGCCGAGGCTTTTGCCGACCATGCCGGCATCGATCTGCTGGCCACGGTGGCCGACGCCGCCGATCCCGACCCGGATCCGGGACCGCTGGCCTCGGCGGCGGCGCGGGCCGGCATTGCCGGCCATGACGGCGACCGCTGGGAAGACGTGTTCTTCCGGGTCATGTTCGAGCGGATCGAGCCGGTGCTGGGTGCCGGGGTACCGACCATCCTGACCGACTATCCGGTGGCGCTGGCGGCGCTGGCCCGGCCCAGGCCCGAGGACCCGCGCCTTGCCGAGCGGTTCGAGCTGTACGCCTGCGGTCTGGAGTTGGCCAATGCCTTCGGTGAACTGACCGACCCGGCGGTGCAGCGGGCGCGCTTCGAGGCCGATGGGGTGCTACAGCAGCGGCTTTACGGCCGGCGGACACCGGTGGACGAAGATTTCCTGTCGGCGCTGGCGTTCGGGCTGCCCGAAAGCAGTGGCATTGCGCTCGGCTTCGACCGTCTGGTGATGCTGTGCACCGGCGCCGGGCATATCGAAGACGTCCTCTGGTCCCCGGTCGCGACCGGATAAAGTCAAGGTTTCCAAAGGCCCCCCGCCTTTGGTGGGGTTCAGGGGCAACGCCCCATACGCGCCAGGATAGTGCTGTTGTCTTGATTTTGCAGGGCTCTGCCCTGCATCTGCGAAGGAGGCTCGCCTCCTTGACCTCATTCACGTCATGGGTTCAAAGGGCCGACCGGCGCTTTGCGGGTGTGGGCAGAGCCAACAAACCCCTTCATTTCAATGACTTATGGTAATCTGGCGCATATGGGGCAACGCCCCTGAGAACACAGAACCCATAGCCGCCGGACGGTCTCCGGGTGGTCGCCCGTTCCCACCCGTTCAGGATCGAAATGCCGCTGAAACGCGGTCAGGCAGGCGGCGATTCCGGCGCCTGCCACGTCGTAGCCATAAGCGGCCAGCAACCACCCGACTTCGCGGTGGTCATGGTCGCGGCCGTTGTCGCGGTCGGGCCCGGGCCAGACCCCGATGCCCGCGGCGGCGAGGCCCTGCCAGTCGAACAGTTCGCCCGGGTCCTCCTTGCGGGTGCAGGCGATGTCGGCGTGAGCAATCACGGCATCGGCTTCGATACGGTGGCGGCCGATGATCTCCAGGGCGAGGGTGCGGAAGGCGGCCATCTGAACCGCCGGGAACGGCCGGTAGCCCCATTCATGGCCGGGATTGACCAGTTCGACGCCAATCGAGCGCGAATTGATGTCACGGCAACCACGCCAGCAGCCGACGCCGGCATGCCAGGCCCGTCGGTGTTCGGGAACATGGTGGTAAACGGTGCCGTTCTCGTCAACGGTGTAGTGGGCGCTGACGCCGGAGCCGGGCTGGCACAACCGGGTCAGCGCGATTTCGGCGGTGGGCAGGCCGGTGTAGTGAACCAGCAGCATGTCCACCGCCACACCATCGGGGCGCGGCCCGTGATTGGGGGAGGGCAGATCAATCAAGGGCGGACGCGCAGGGAGAGACGCTGGAGAAGGGCTCAGGTCTCCGAGCCGGGATGGCGCGGCACCTCGTCAAACGGCGCTTCGGGTGGAGCCAGCCGGTCGTAAATCGCGGCGAAGCCATAGGCCGCCACCGACCCGAGAAGGCCGAGGCCGCAGCCGAAGATGGTGTTGCTGATCACCAGGGCGGTGGCGGGCAGGGTGGTGGCGCCGTTGGCCACGGCCGGATACAGCACCAGCGCCGCCGACCCGCCCAGCACTGCGGCGCCGAAGAAACAGGACTGCCCGGCGTTGCGCAAGAAGTCGTCGGCGCGGCTGGGAGTCGCCGTGGCACAGAGAATCACCAGCACCAGCAGCAGTCTTTTCATTTCGAAAAAACCTCCGGCTTCCGGTCACGATCAGGGGACCGGTCAGAAGATGATATTTCAGAAGATGACGTCGTAGATCCAGCCAAGCACGGTTGCCGAAGTGGCGCCGACCACGCCGATGCCACAACCAATGATGGCGTTGGCCGCAATCGCCTCGGTGACGGGCAGCGCCAGGGTGCCGGTGGCAAGGGCCGGGGTCAGGCCGTAATAGGTGGTGGCGGCGAACGCCGCAGCGCCAAAACCACAGGACTGGATGGCATTGCGCATCAGCGGGGTGGCGGCGTCTGCGGCGGCCGGCCGGACCAGCGCGGTGACCAGGGCCAGGGCGACAACAAGACGTTTCATCGGCACATTCTCCCTATCCAACCTCGGGGCCTGGGCCTTGGGGCAAGGCGCAACCCCGGGGCCGATTCGCATCGGCGGCACGCCCGAGACTACGCCGAATAGCCTGCCGGTCAAGAGGAACCGCCGTGTCCCGGTGAGGAAACGGCATTTGCGCCCTGTTGGCGGCGTGAATCCCGGCGATGGATGGCGGTACGGATGCAATTAATAGTTGTGGAAGGCGGTCATACCGACGGCCCTTGAGAATGACCCATGATGCGCCGGGAGACCGGCAGAGGGCAGTCGGTGCAAGTCCGATACGATGAAGGTACAGCTACGATGANNGGTACAGCTACGATGAAGGTACAGCGTAACCACATTGGCCCCGAGCCGTGTGCCCTGATCCGCGGCGACCAAACTTGAGCGCCTCTACCCGTCAAGGTTCTTCCCGGATTCCCGGGTGTTGGGAATTGTTTTGCTTTCAGTGAGTTGGAGTTTTCAACGCGGAGAGGCGCCTGAGCACCGCGAGGCGGCATTCACCACGAAGGACACCACGGGCACAAAGCCGTCACGAAAGACGTCCCGCTCTTGGTGACCTGCTTCGTGTTTTTCGTGACCTTGGGGGTGAAGGCGGTGGCGCCGACGATCGCCGATTCCATGACCAGCCCCTTGTTTTTCCTGTAAACATCACCATCCTGGAACGCAGTATGAGCCGTTCTTGTTTGCGGGTCTGCGCCGGGCTTTGCCGGTAATCACCCGTGAACGACGGCATCGGATGCCGCCGCCCGCCCGATGGGTCGCGGCCGACACAAAACATACATGATTTGTCCAAATTGGCGTCACCGAAGCACTCCATACCTGTGTCGGGCAGGGAGCCCTTTTTTCTTCGAGCCCGTTCGGGAGAATTCCCCATGAATGATATGAGCCTGCCCGAATACGGGCTGGAAGCCGGTTTGCGCTTTGCCTGCGTGCTGAATGGCCGGGGTGGCGCCGTCGCCCGGAACTGGACGGAGGTTCGCGGCTGGCAGCCGGGAGACGGGGTTCTGTGGATCCATCTGGAACGCGATGCCCCCGAGGCTCAGGACTGGATCCGCTCCGAGAGCGGGGTTGATCCGGTGGTGGGCGAGGCCCTGCTGGCCGAGGAGACCCGGCCGCGGGTCGAGGCGATCGGCGACGGGCTGCTGGTCATTTTGCGTGGGATCAGCCGGATTGCCGAAGACAGCGAGTCGGAACTCGGCGGCAATATCGACTATGTGCCGCTTCACCTGTGGATCGATGGCCAGCGGGTGATCACCCTGCGCGACGGCGAGCACTACCTGATGACGCTGCGCGACCTCCGCACCGCGCTGGCGGCCGGGAGTGGGGTAACCCGGCCGGGCGAACTGTTGGCACGGATCGCCGAACGGCTGGTGGCGGATCTGGAGCCGGTATTGGAACGGATGGACGATGAAGTCGACAGCCTGGAAGACGCGGTGCTCGAGAAGGCCGAAGCCGGCGCCACCAGGGTCATGGACCCGGCCGCCAATCAGGAGGTTCGCCACCGTCTGAGCGACCTGCGGCGGCAGGCGGTCCATCTGCGCCGGTATCTGACGCCCCAGCGCGACGCCCTTAACCGGCTGCAACGGGAGGAATCCGACTGGATTTCCCAGCGTGATCGGGTCCTGCTCCGTGAAGACATCGACAAATTGCTGCGCTTCATCGAGTATCTTGATGCCATCCGTGATCGCGCGATCATTCTCCATGAAGATCTCAGCGCGCTTGTATCGGAACGGATTGCATTTTCATCGATGCGCATCTCCAGGGCGTCAAACCGCCTGACCGCACTGGCTGCGGTGGTTCTACCGCCCAGCCTGATCGCCGGAATCTGGGGCATGAACGTCGGCGGGGTGCCCTACAACCAGGACCCCTTGGGTTTCGTCTATCTGGGCGGTGTCTGCGCCGCCTCCAGCGTGGTGGTACTGGTGATGATGCGGCTGCTGAAGTGGATCTAGGACAGGCCATTCATTCTCGCCGGACCAATCCCCCCTGACCAGGAATATCCCATGCCCACGGCTGCCGTGCTGAGTCCCGAGCGTTTCATCAATCGTGAGTTATCGTGGCTGGACTTCAACCAGCGCGTTCTCGACGAGGCCAACAACCCGTCCCATCCGCTGCTCGAGCGGCTCCGCTTCCTGTCGATTTCGGCCAGCAACCTGGACGAATTCTTCATGGTCCGGGTCGCCGGAATCAAGGTTCAGGTGGCGTCGGGGGTGCAGGCGCCCTCTCCCGAGGGCCTGACCCCGAGCCAGCAGTTGCAGGCGATCAACCGGCGGGTGGCCGAGCTGATGGCCGATCAGCAGGTCTGCTGGCATCGCCTGCGCGGTGAACTGCGGACCGCCGGCATTGCGGTGGTGGATCCCGAGGAACTGAGCGTCGCGGAACGGGAGTGGCTCGAAACCAGGTTCCTCCACGACATTTATCCGGTCCTGACGCCGCTGGCCATCGATCCGGCCCATCCCTTTCCCTTCATTCCGAACCTGGGCTTCGCGCTGTCGCTCAGCCTGTTTGATGCGGCAAAGGGCCGGGAAATTGACGCCCTGGTGCCGCTGCCGGCGCAACTCGATCGCGTGATCCGGCTGCCGGCGGAGGAGCCGCGTTTCATTCTGCTGGAACAGGTTGTCTTGATGTTCTATCGGAAACTGTTCCCGCCTTTTTCTTTGATCCATCATGGCCTGTTCCGCATTCTGCGCGACAGCGAACTGGAAATCGACGAGGAAGCCGAGGATCTGGTCAGGACCTTCGAAAGTGCCCTGAAGCGCCGCCGCCGTGGTGAGGTCATCCGACTCGCGGTCAATGCCGGCATGACGCCCGAAATGCGCGAGCTGCTGCGCCAGAAGCTTGCGGTGTCGTCCGATGACGTCTTTGTGTTCGACGGCCTGATCGGGCTTGCCGACACCAAACAGTTGATCATCGATGAGCGCCCCGACCTGTTGTTTGGACCCTATAACGCCCGCTTTCCCGAGCGCATCCGTGACTTCGGCGGCGATTGCTTTGCCGCCATCGGCCACAAGGACATCGTGGTTCACCATCCCTACGAAAGCTTCGACGTGGTGGTGCAGTTCCTGCGCCAGGCGGCTCGGGATCCGGCGGTGGTGGCTATCAAACAGACGCTTTACCGCACCTCCAAGAACTCGCCCATCGTCCAGGCGCTGGTTGAAGCCGCCGAGGCCGGCAAGAGCGTGACGGCCATGGTCGAACTCAAGGCCCGTTTCGACGAAGAGGCCAACATCCAGTGGGCGCGCGATCTGGAACGGGCGGGGGCCCAGGTGGTCTACGGCTTCGTTGACCTCAAGACCCATGCCAAGGTGTCACTGGTGGTCCGGCGCGAGAACGGCGAACTGAAGTCCTATGTCCATTTCGGCACCGGCAATTATCACCCGGTGACCGCGCGCATCTACACCGATCTGTCGTTTTTTACCTGCGATCCGGTGCTGACCCGCGACGCCTCGGCAATCTTCAACTACATGACCGGCTACGCCACGCCCGAGGCCCTGGAGAAGCTGGCCATCGCCCCGATCGGCCTGAGACAGGAGATTTACCGCAACATCGATGCCGAAATCGCCCACGCTCAGGCGGGTCGGCCGGCGGCGATGTGGGTCAAGCTCAATTCACTGGTCGACGCCGAAATGATCGACAAGCTGTACCAGGCTTCCCAGGCCGGGGTTCAGATCGATCTGGTGATTCGCGGCATTTGCTGCCTGCGCCCCGGAATTCCCGGCCTTTCCGAAACCATCCGGGTCAAGAGTATCGTCGGCCGGTTTCTGGAACATGCCCGCATCGTCTGTTTCGGCAATGGCCATCCGCTGCCATCGGCTGAGGCGCGGGTGTTCATTTCTTCTGCCGACTGGATGCCGCGCAATCTCGATCGTCGCATTGAGAGTCTGGTCCCCATCGAAAATCCCACCGTCCATCAGCAGGTCCTGGAACAGGTGATGGTGGCGAACCTCAAGGACGAGGCCTCGAGCTGGGAGCTTGACGCGGCCGGACGGTTCCGTCGGGTCGAAGGCGGCAGCGCGCCCTTCTCGGCGCACCGCTACTTCATGACCAACCCCAGCCTGTCCGGGCGTGGTGCCGGGCAGGGCAAGACTCAGGAGCCGCCGCGCCTGGAATTGTGATCGGCGCGACGCCGTTCCAGGGCACCGGCATCCGGGGCGCGCGGCCACCCCGGATGCCGGTTCCAGGGTCGGGCCTTAGCCGCCGGTCAGATTCATCAGACGGCCGGCAACGGATCGGGCCGGGCAGAGGGCGGCGCCGAAGGCGTGGGCCTCGGGTTTGCGCGCGATCGCGTTTCGAAGCGCGGTCAAGAGGGGCCGGTCATCGTCAGAACAGCCGCGTAACACCGGTCGCAACTCCACCGCTTCGGCGCGTCCCAGGCACAGGGTCAGCGCGCCGGTGGCGGTCAGCCGGACCCGGTTGCAGGACTGGCAGAAATTATCCGAGAGTGGCGTGATGAACCCGAGCCTGCCGCCGGTTTCACGGACCCGGACGGTGTGCGCCGGCCCACCGGTGCGGGGCCCGACCGGCTCCAGAGTCCAGCGCCGGGCCAGGCGCTCGCGGACCTGGGCCAGCGGCAGGAACTGTCGGGCCCGGCTGAAACCATCGGCGCCATCGATGTCGCCCAACGGCATCACCTCAATCAGCGTCAGGTCGAAGCCGCGCTCGCCGCACCAGGCGATCAGCCGGTCGAACTCGTCTTCGTTGACGTCTTTGAGGGCCACACAGTTGAGCTTGATCGCGAGGCCGGCGGCCTGGGCCGCCGCCAGGCCGTCCAGCACCCGATCGAGCCGGCCCCAGCGGGTGATCCGGCGGAAGCGTTCGGGATCGAGGGTATCGAGACTGACATTGACCCGGCGCACGCCGCAGGCGGCCAGCGCCGCGGCGGCATCGGCAAGCTGACTGCCGTTGGTGGTCAGAGTCAGTTCGTCGAGCCTGCCGCTCTCGAGATGACGGGACAGAGCCCGCATCAGAGTCAGGATGCCGCGCCGGAGCAGCGGTTCGCCGCCGGTCAGGCGCAGCGTGCGTACCCCCAGCGCCACGAATGCGGAGCACACCCGCTCAATCTCTTCGAGGCTCAGCACCTCCGAGCGCGGCACGAAGGTCACGGCTTCGGACATGCAATAGAGGCACCGCCAGTTACACCGGTCGGTAACCGACACCCGCAGGTAGGAAATGATCCGACCAAAGCCGTCAACCAGCGGCAAAGCGTCGCCTGCCGGGACCAGGGGGGGGCCATTGGCCATGTGTCAGGTCTCTTGCGGGCGGCAGGGGGCGAAGATAAGGCGGTGGTGTGGTCCTGCCGCTACGGCGCCGGCCCGCCAATCGGAATGCAGGCAAGGGCACCCCTGTTCCGTGGAAAAAATCATGAGATCGACGACCTGGGTAGCCTGGACGGCCGCTGTCGGGGGGGGGCGATGACCACGTCGCCGACAAGGGGCGAAGAGCATTCTTCCTTGATCATGATCCGGTCGTGGGACCAGTGTCTTCGATAGGATGGGGCGCGGCGGCACCATCTCAACCGCGGTGCGGCGTGCCAGGGAAAGAAAGTGACGGGGTGTCCCGATGACCAAGCATTCCGGTGGGCATCGTGACGGTGTCGGATCGTACCAGCCAAGGCCTCTATCAGGATCTCGGCGGCCCGGCAACCGCCGCCGGACCGGCGCGCCTGATCGAGGCGGTGCGGTCCGCCGTCCACAGCGGCTATCCGGGAGTGCCGAGCCCCGTGAGTGACTTCAATCACTTCGACGCCGGCGGGCGGGCGGCGATGGTGGACGTTGCCGACAAACCGGCGACTGAACGCACCGCCAGCGCCCGTGGCCTGGTGCGGATGCGGCCCGAAACTCTGACCTTGATTGAAACCGGTGGCGCCGCCAAGGGCGATGTGTTGGGGGTTGCCCGGATCGCCGGAATCATGGCAGCCAAACGCACCGCCGATCTGATTCCACTTTGCCACCCATTGGCCCTGACGTCGGTCACGCTGGACCTCGTTTGCGACGCCGGTCGCAGTGCGGTGGTTATTACCGCGACGTGCAAACTGACCGGCCGGACCGGTGTGGAAATGGAGGCTCTGACCGCGGTAACGGTGGCGGCGCTGACCGTCTACGA